>JAHIEG010000010.1 GCA_018901655.1 Nanobdellota archaeon | reverse complement strand
TATTGACATTCCAATAATTTTACAATTCGGAATTCCAAACACTCTTACACAAATGATAGCAACACTTATGTTTTCAGACCTGTATGGATATGAAATAACTTACATAGATTTATTACCACTTTTTGATATTTTAGGAACAAGTGAACCACCAATTTATATTAGTCCTATTATGAGAATAACACCAGTTGTTGGAGATAGTATTTTTGATCCAATTTCAAATATATTTAATCCAAATGTATACAAAGATAGACAAGAGGTTTAAAATAAATTAAAATTTAATTCCTTTTTCGTTTATGTTTAACTTTTATATCCTACTCTTTCTATAATGATATTATGTTTCAGACACCAAAAGGAACAAGGGATTTGAACCCAAATGAAGCAAGAAAGTTTCAATACGTATTAGATGTAGTTAGAACTGTTTTTGAAAAGTATGGTTTTAATCCATTATTTACTCCTGCTTTTGAAGATTACAAGTTATTATCAGCTAAATCTGGAGACAGTATCAAAGATGAAATTTATTATTTTCAAGACAAGTCGAAAAGAGAACTAGGTCTTAGATTTGAATTTACAGCTTCCTTAGCTAGATTTGTTTCAAACAATCCTAATCTTTCAAAACCATTTAAACGATATCAGTATGGAAAGGTTTGGAGATATGACCAACCACAAGCAATGAGATTTAGAGAGTTTTGGCAAGCCGATGTTGATATTATTGGTTCAAGCTCGATTGAAGCAGATGCAGAGATACTTTCATGTTTTACTGAGTGTATGAACGCTTTAGGATTCAAAGACTATTATGTTCGAGTTAATTCGAGAAAAGTTATTGAAGAAAAAATGATTAAAGTCGGAATAACAGATATAGAAAGTGTGTTTAGAATTATTGATAAAATGGATAAGATTGGTGAAGCTGGAGTTAGAAAAGAATTAAAAACTAAAAGAATAGACGATACTAAAGTAATGAAAGTGATTAAGAATTTTAACAACCCCGAGGGTGAGATAAAAGAGCTATTTGAACTGGCTAAAAGGTTTGGTTTTGATAAAAAATTAAAATTTGATTCTACATTAGTAAGAGGACTTGGTTATTATACTGGATTAGTTTATGAAGTTTATGCCGGAAAAGGATTAAGTTGTGGAGGAGGAGGAAGATATGATAACTTGATTAAACAATTAGGTGGCCCAGATTTACCTGCAACTGGAATTTCATTTGGAGTTGATAGATTAGTTAATTTAATGGATGAAAAACAATTTCCAAAGTCTAAATCTAAATATTATATTGCAAATGTTAATGAAAAAGTTAAACCTGATGTTTATAAAATTGCTAAAACTTTAAGAGACAAAGGAATTTCATGTGATTATGACCTAATGAATAGAAAGCTTGGTAAACAAATGGCTTCGGCTTCAGATTATCCATATGTTATAATCGTAGGTGAAAAAGAAATTAAACAAAATAAAGTTCTTTTGAGGAATATGATAAGCGGGAAGGAAGAACTATTAGATATAAAGGATGTTATTAAGAATCTAAAATAATTTATTTATGTCTTAACAAACAGACCTCTCCACTCCTCATATTTTATTTTCCAATTATTAAAAAATTCTTTAAACTTCTCAGAGTTTTCTATAGAAATTAAAACAGCTCCTATGCCTATAGCCTCTCCTTTTAGTTCCTCTATCATGCCTTTTTTGTCCCCTCTCCCTTTCAGAGCATACTGGAATTTTGTTTTTTCATTATGGTTCAAATTTTCAAGGGAGTAAATAAATAGAGACAGATTATTAAATCCAAATCTATTTGAAAGGAATTTATCATTTATCAAGGAATAGCCTTCTATTAGCAAATTCTGTCTGGCTAAAAATTTTGGATCAAACAACTCTTCCAATAAAATGCCTTTAACATCAGGTTTTATATCAAGCATTTCTATTTTTTTTCTTAATTCATATGGTAAGTCAAAATACTCTTTCTTGTCAGCTTCTTTGAAAATTATTATTATGTCAATATCTCTTGGTTTAGATTTCCCCCTAACAGCAGACCCGTATACTATTATATCAAATATCTTTTTCTTATGTTTTTTATAAAATGGCTTAGCAATTTTATTTAATTTTTTCATCCATTCCAAATTCTTTAAGTAACTTTTCAACATCTTTTTTCACCAAATCAACAACTCTCTTGCTTATTGTTATCCTATAACTATCAGTATAGTACGGAAAATCCCTGTCAACGATTCTGTAAAGATATGGAAACCTTGCTTCCAGTGTTCTGAATCTGTTGTCATGAGAAGATGGAAGTATTTTTGTTCTTTTGAATATCTCAATATCGCATATTGTGACTAATGCCTTGAAGAATAAGGTCACGGCAGTATTGTAATTTTCCTTATTATAAGCTTCTCTAGCATATGATAAATATTCTTTTAGATTTTTATATAATACAGATAATTCTACCATGTTATACTATATAACAAATAAGGTATATAAAGCTTTCCGTGTTATACTGTATAACATCGATAATGACTAACAAATTTTGGAAAAGAAAAATTAGTTAAAATAGAAACCTTACCCAAGATTTAGATTTTATCACAGTGTTTTGTAGCACGATTATATTTACAATTGTATTCTGCTTCTACTCTTCCATTTGCATAAACTGATATAATAAATGGTTGTGTTGCTATTCTTTCAGGAATACTTAAATTTGCTGTAAATATACCATTTTCATCTGTTTGAACACTTTCTCCTTCAAATGTTGTTAATCCATATTTTATTTTTAATTTTGCTTCTGAGTTAGCAACTTCTCCACCAAGGTCATAAGTTATTTTTCCAGTTATGTTAATTGTATAAGGAACTGCAAATGCTTCTGTACAAAAAGCACCTAAACATAAGTTATATTTTCCTTGATCTCCATCAGCAAGACTTTCTGGATAATTTGTTTCAATACCAAAAATTTTATTAGGAGGATCATCTGTTAAATTCCCACCAACTACATAATCTTTTCCGAGTCCAAACCATGTTGTTTTAACGTCCGTTTCAGGATTTATTAGTGGTTGTCCAATTGATGCATATGAAACATAATTATTAATAGATATTTTATTTCCTCCATCAGAAATAAGTCCAACTATTTTATAATTTTCATCAGAGATTGTAAATGCATGGACGGTTGTTGTTAAAAGTATAAAAGTGATAGAAAGTATTATTAATTGGTTAAGTGTTTTTTGATTCATAATTATCATCAGTTCGGTTATTGGTATTAATATTCTATGTAATAATCTTTTCCAAGTGGATCCACTATATCACAAACGTTAAGCCATGTATTAGTATCATCATATTTTATTGATACGCTGCTACCCATCAAACCAATATAAGATGATGGTATTGCGGTCTCTTCATAGTAGATAATTTCAGCATAAGTGTTATCGGTGCTTCCATATGTTATCGTATATGAAATTCCTGCTCCATTTGAAAATCCTTCAATAATATTCATGTGGTTTCCAGCTAATCCGTATAATATTTTAAATTTCTTGTATTTTGTAAGTTTTACTTCAACGTTATTTTCGCATGAACTTCCACTTGTTTTTCCAGCAAAATGCCCATATATTGGTGGAGTTATTGCAGTTCCACCAACAGTTAAACCATTTTTAATATCAACATTTCCAGAACCATCAATTGTAAGCCTATCTGCTTCATTTGTTTGAAGAACCAAACTTCTTAAACCTGAATTGTGTCCAATATACATTGCATCAGCATTTAATGCAGTATAACCAGTATAACCATTTCCACCTATTCTAAATTGTCCAGTTCCACTACTACCAGGATTCACATCTCCACCATTGTTAATAAGTAAATCATTATTAATTTTGACATTATCATCTAAAGTTAAAGTTCCATCATTATCGTAAATACCATTAGAGTCGATATAAATTTTAGCATCATGTGCATATAGTTTTTTTGCTGCTAAACCATTAGTATAGACACTTCCATCGTGAAGATACAGCCAGTCATCACCAGATATGCTCAGAAGATGTGCATTATTTCCAATATTAAAAATATCAGTTCCAGTACAACTTGCACATGATAAATCACCACCACTTCCAATACATCCAACAGAATCACAAATTGTTCCACTTGCTTTTATATTACCAACAACATGTAATTTCTCTGCTGGGGTTTCTATTCCAACTCCAAGACGATTTGGTATGTATACGTTACCATTATCTTTGATTGTGAATCTCTCTAAACTTCCACCGCTTGCAGGGTATTGCCATATTTCGAAATCATCGCCATAGCTTTCTTGATTATCATCCATATTCCATATTATCCAACTATTAGGATCACCAAGGCCACCAGTTCTAGTTAATTTTATTCCAAACATTGTGTCTCCACTTCTAGCAATATCTAATTCACGTGATGGTGTTGTTGTTCCTATTCCAATTAATCCATTGGTTATAATATTTTCACTAACAGTTAGCTTGTTTCTAACTGCAAAATTATCAGCACCAGCTGCTGTATAAGCATATCCACTTGAAGTTACTTTAACTCTAGGTTTTAAACAATTTGTTGTTCCGCCAGTTTCAACAACACATATTTCAACCCATCTAGGTCCACTAAAATCATCATCAAATTTAAGTTCAGCATTAAACACACCATTAGAATCTAAAATAATGGTTTTAGGTAGAAGCGTTTGTATTACTCCACTAGTACCAGTTCCAATATTAGTTAATTTAAATGTAAAATCATATCCTCCACTAAGTGGACTACTATCAACAGAAGTTAATCTACCTTGAACAGTTATTACATCAGGAATAATAGCAAAAACAATAGAACTAAGTAAAACAAACATTAAACCAAATATTATTATTTTTTTCATATACTCACCTAATATATATTTACACCAAGGATTGCTTTATCTTCTAATAAAGCATTTCTTGATATTTCAAGTGTTTTACCAACCTGTCCTTCTATATATTCAAAATTAACAACAACTGTTAATGTTTTAAAGTCTAAGCTGCTGTCAAATGTTATATTATCTTTAGTTTCACTACCTTTTATAATTGTGCCAGTGAACCCACTTCCCTGTATATCAATATCTTTTGGCCATCTCCATCTTAAATTATAATTATTAGTTGAATATGTTACATCACACTTTGATTCTAAGTGCCTTTCTTTATCTACTTCAGCCCAATCGTGATTATCACATATATCTCCTTTTGAAAGTAATGCATAATAAATTCCATCTCCTTGAGCAGTTATTGTTCCTCGGTTAGCAGAAAATAGACATTTACTAGATGTTCCAGTTCTAGCAGTTTCAACTAATTTATCATTACAAAGACCCATTTGATCTCTAATATTGCCCATTTCAGACATTGTTAATGAGTTATCAATACTTGTTGTAAGCCATGGTATTGCTGCAACTATCATAGATAATGTTATTGCAAAAATTAATACTGCTTGAAGTATTGTTACAGCCCCTTTCATATGAATTGTTTAACTTTGTGTAATATAAAATTGAGCATTAGGCCTAAGAAAAAGAGAACTGATACTTTATCCACAAACGATAATTCTATCATCTATTACTATTCCACATGCACCGCAACTTATCTCTTTCATTTCTACATTCAATTTATTTGATCCACATTCTGGACATAGTTTCTTCATAATCTTATTAAGAATAAATAATTATTTAAACACTTGTTTTATTGAACATATACGACGAGAAGTATATTATTCAAGTTCGAAAAATAGAAAGGTTTAAAAGCTTTTAAACGTTGCTGAATAATAGAAATTAATGAAAGATATAAAGAAGCCTGAAAAGCAGAATTCAAAACTAAAGCGTGTTGTTCCAGATACAAGTGCAATTATTAATGGAAGTTTAACAAAACTAGTTATTTCTAATAAGCTTAATAATTCAGAGATAATTATACCAGAACTTGTAATGGGAGAGTTACAAGCACAGACATCAAGAATGAGAGAATCTGGGTTTACTGGTCTTGAAGAAATAAAAAAGATAAGAAAATTAATAAAAAAGCACAAAATAGTTTTAAAGTTTGTTGGAGAAAGACCAAGCTATGAAGATATAATGTTATCAAAGTCTGGAAGATTAGATGCACTTATACAAGATGAAGCAAAAAAGTATAAAGCAGTTTTAGTTACTTCTGACCTACCACAAGCATTAGTTGCAGAAGCTGAAGGAATTAAAGTTGAATATTCTGAATCATATAAGAAAAAAACCAAATTAAGAATAGAAAATTATCTTACAAAAGATACAATTTCTTTACATCTAAAAGATGGAGTAGTTCCAACTGCTAAAAGAGGAAAACCTGGAAACACACATTTAGTTAAAATAAATAATAAAAAAATAAAAGAAGAAGAACTGGAATTAATGGCAAATGAAATTTTTGAAGCAGCAAGATTTGAAGAAAATATCTTTATTGAAAAAGGAGGAAGAGCAGCATCTATAATACAATTAAAAGATATGAGAATTATAATTGCAAAACCACCATTTTCAGAAAAAATGGAAATAACTTTAACTAGACCAATTGTAAAATTAACATTAAATGATTACAAATTATCAGCTAAAGTGAAAAAAATGTTAGACGCAGGGCTTGAAGGATTGCTTTTAATTGGACTACCAGGAGCAGGCAAAACAACTTTTGCTGTATCAATCGCGGAATTTTTAATAGATAAAAAAGAAGCAGTTGTAAAGACAATGGAAACGTCACATGATCTTCAAGTTCGATCAGAAATAACACAATATGGACAATTATCTGGATCATTTTCAAAAACAGCTGATATATTATTACAAGTAAGACCAGATTATGTTATTTTTGATGATATAAGAAAAGAAAAAGATTTTGAAATATTTTCTGATATAAGATTAGCAGGAATTGGAATGGTTGGTGTTATGCATTCAGCCAATCTAATATGTGCAGTACAACGATTTGTTAAAAATGTTGAACTTGGAACAATTCCACATATTATTGATACAATAATTTATATTAAAGATGGAAAAATATCAAATGTTTATTCTTTGAATATGGTAGTTAGAACTCCACAAGGAATGAATGGAGAGCCTGTAAGACCAATAATTGAGATAAGGGATTTTGAAAATAGTAATTTAGAATATGAAATTTATAATTACGGTGAACAAACAGTTGTTGTTCCCGTAAAAAGGAAATAAAGTCCTCGTAGCGTAATTTGGATAACGCGACAACCTCCTATAATCTTGTTTGGAGTAAGTTGTAGATTGTGGGTTCAAATCCCATCGGGGACGCCACTATTTATATTGAAAGTGCAATATTTAGTTATGAAAAAAATATTATTTTTTGTATTTATTTTACTTTTAATTACTCCAGTTTTTGCTATTCCAAGTTATCAAGATTTATATGTAAATGATTATGCAAACGTTTTTACTTCTAATCAGACAAGCCAATTAAGATCATTATTAATTAGTGTTGAACAAGAAACAACAGCTGAGATTAGTGTTTTAACAGTAGATACAGTTGAATCAAGTGCAATGAGTCAATATGCACAAGAGGTGTTTGATAATTGGAAAATAGGAAAGACCGACAAAGATAATGGATTATTGATATTATATTCAAAAGAAGAAGATAGAATTTGGGTTACTACTGGTTATGGATTGGGTGGGATTCTTCCAGATTCTAAAGTAGGTCGAATACTTGATGAAACATTTGTAATTGAAAGAGCAAATAATAATAGTGCAAATGGAATTGTTTTAGCAACTCAAGTCTATGCTGACGTAATAATTGAAAACAAAGATGAAGTTCTTTCAGGACAAGCTAGTTCAAACGAATCTGATGGTACAGAATATGTTATATTATTTTATCTTTTAATTTTTATAATTCCAACAAGTCTTTCTTATTTTAAAAAGCATCCAAAGTGTCCTGACTGTAAAGGAAGAATGAGCATAATTGAAACTCGAACAGTGTATGAAGATAAGAAGACAATGTTTGGAACAACCAAGATTCCTTATATTATTGTTACATATAGATGTAAAAAATGCAATAAGATAGTTACAAAGAAAATGAAAAGAGATCCAAGAAGACCACACCCAATCATATTTTTAGGTGGATTAGGCGGACGTGGTGGAATAGGTGGATTTGGTGGTGGAGGTTCTGGTGGTGGAGGAGCCGGAAGATAAGATTTATAAGAGTAAAGAGTGATGATTAATTATGTCAAAGAGCTTTTTTGAAAAAAACAAGACACTTATTATAGTCAGTGTAGTTGTTCTAGTAATCTTAGCTATGATAGTTGGAATGTACAATAATTTTGTAACTTTAGATCAAAATATAAATGGAAAATGGTCTTTAGTAGAAAATGATTATCAAAGACAGGCTGATCTGATTCCTAATTTTGTATCTACTGTTTCAAATCAAGTTGGTGTTGAAACCACTTTTGTTAAAGATGTTATTGGTGCAAGAACAGCTTATGCAACAGCACAAAGTCAGTATCAAAAAGATTTAGCAGGACAACAAATGAATAGTGGTATTAACGCAGTTGTTAATGCTGTAGCTGAAGATTATCCTGAATTATTAGCAAGTGAAGGTTATACTGCACTTAGAGACGAATTGGCTGGAAGTCAAAATAGAATAACTAAATCAAGAAAAGATTATATTGATGCAATACAAGCATATAACACAGCAACAAAGAAATTCCCAGCAAATGTATTTGCAAATATGTTTGGATTCGTAGAAAAAGAATATTATGAAGCAACAGCAGAATTAACAACACCTGTTCTTGGAGACGGAGTTTTACCACAATAATTTTGTTAATCGAATCTTAGTGCAATAAAGTCTCTATATATTTCATCACCTTTTTTCTTTCCAAGAAGTCTATAACTTTTTCTTATTTTGAATTTCCATTTGGTTTTTAATCGTTCAACAACTTTTTTAGCTGCTGACTTGCTTCCAATTTTTATATTTAAACCTTCTTTTAGTTTTTCCATACTGTAAAAGGCTTTTACATCTTTTTTAGAAATTAAAAATAATTGTTCATCAATAAAATCAATTACTTCATCATTATAATTTCCTCTTAATTGTATAATAGCATTATGATATTGTGTGAATTTTCTTGCACAAATTGGACAGACCATCTTATTGAATTTTACATTAACATCGTGTACTTCTTTTTTACCACCTTGTGCAGTTATTTTATAACCACCTGGTGTTCTTTTAAGTTCCAGTTCAACATCATCTTCAAGAGATTTTACTTTGTCTAAAATAATACTTTCAAATGTTGCTAATCTCCACCGATCTCTTACTTTAATTAAACCACATTTAGAACATTGTGTAAATTCCATTTCTTCTGGAACCTTAATTAATTGGACGTTTTTATAATAACATTTTTTACATTTACCACTAGTTAAATCGTCTGTTTTTTCTCCGCATACAAAACAAAATTTTCTATTCATTTAAAACACATACCACATTGAAAATGCCATCTCTGCTATTTCAGATATATCACAGCATAAAGGTATAAACCTTGAAACTTCTGCAACTTCTTCTGATTTAACTTCAGAATCATACCAGTCTGTAACAGATGATGCAATTGCTGCCTGAACCAATGTGTGGTATTCAGAACTTAAAGACGCGGTTGCTATACTAGGTGAACGATAAATCCATATTCTATTTTCATATTTGGTCATTGTGGAATATTCACTATTTCCTATTATTCTGTTATCTAAACTATTAGCTTGATAGACACTGGTAGAGGAAACCCAATTTGATTGAAAATCAAAATCAGTATCTTTTATTGAGATAAAAACACGTGGAAGATCAGACCATTCTATGTACTTTAAGAAAAAATTTGTACCAGTTATTTTTTCCCTCAAATCTTCATTAGGAACGGCGGCAAAGTCCGGAATATCACTATAGTGTATTTGTGTAGATGAAGCAGTAATGTATTTCATAGTATTTTCTATTTTCCATGCTCCGCCTCTAAGACCAGTCTGACCGGTGACAATAGGAAAATCTGGGGTATCAACTATAAAACCAATTCCAAGAAAATAATTTGCAATATTGTTATATTCGGTAAAATTTAAATTTGTTGGCGTTATATCATCATTAATTTTTGTTATATCATAAAATTCTTCAAAATTTTCTAAATCATCTACAGTATTTTCTATTCCAATTACTGGTTTGGTTTCGGAAAAGGTTTTTATTATATTTAAATCGTCTCCAAAATAATTATAATCATATAAAACTAAAATATCAAATTCGTTCAAAGAATCAGTGGAATCAAATTCGGTAATTTCGTATTTAATCCATCTATTGTTAACATAGGAATTGTCTTGTAAGAAAGGCCTTACATTACTTAAAGAATTTGTTCCAACATTTATCACTTCTTTTGGTATATTTTTAAAATGAATTGAATATTTAACATTTGATGGCATTAAATTATCTATTTTATTAAGAGTGTCACTTTCATTCAAAACCTTTATTGAATCATTTCCAAGAACATCAAAAACATTATTACCAAGTCCAACTAAATCTGCTCTACTCCAATCTGTATTTATAGTTTGGGCAGCAAAAAAACTTCCAAGTATCATGGCTGCCAATATTCCTGCAACTGCAATTTCAACCAAATATAAAAATCCTTTCATTACCACATCTCCATTGTCATATTACCAATTTTGCCATCATCAAATTTAACATGTCTTACAACATTTGTTCTAAGTGTAGATAGACCAACGTAGCCACAAAATAAAACTGCTTTTGGTTCATCTTCTTTATACACATTTAATCTATGTCCACCGAGATTAAAACTTTTAAGTTGATTACATTCGTTATTAGTTTTTGCCTCGTTCCACTCATTTATTTTAGTTAAAGATAATGTATTTTTATTATAAGATAAACCAACAACTTTATCATTTGCAAGTATTGTTAGAACAGAAATTGATTCTGATTTTAACATGTCTAGATTTGTATCAACGTTAATTCCAATGAAAGCCGTGTTGATTTGGGAAGCCACATAAAAAATTATAATTGCAAAAATTACTACTCCTAAAATAAATTCTACTTTAATTACACCTTTCATTTATATCAAACCCGTTTGAAATAGAATCATCAATATACCAAATCCAGAAAATGTCATAATTAAACTATGTTTGAAACCAGCAACAATTGAATTTTCTCCAATCTGTCCACAAACAAGTCCAGTAAATATTCCTTGTACTACAGCCATTATTAAAAATAGTGCATTATAGTAACAAGCAGCACCAGCACCCAAATTAAACATTTGACATACAAATCCATAAATTACACAGGAAATACAATAAAGCTGACTTGAAGCAATACATGTAGTACATGGATCTTGGAATGTCAT
This sequence comes from Nanobdellota archaeon, assembly GCA_018901655.1. GTDB lineage: Archaea > Aenigmatarchaeota > Aenigmatarchaeia > Aenigmatarchaeales > Aenigmatarchaeaceae > JAHIEG01. The sequence goes on along the minus strand of JAHIEG010000010.1, from coordinate 5,971 downwards.
TATTCCACCCATTGCTGCTGCTTCAACATTCATTTCTAACATTGGTATAAGTGTTTTTGAAAGTCCAATTATAATTCCAATAAATATAAAATAGATTGCATACATTACAAGAACATGTTGGAACATCATTGATTTCCTTTCCTTCTCAACTTCATTTACAGTTACAATATCTTCTGCAATTGCTTCCATAGTTCTTACGATATCTCCACCTGAACTATATGCTTCATTAATAATTCCTACTACTCTTCTAATTGAATTTGATTTGTCCATTCGTTTTGAAAATCTTCTTAATACTTCTTGTAAAGATATGCCCCAAGATAATTGATTATTCATTTTAATTATTTCATCACTTAGTTTTCCATAATCTGTTTTTGCTGCAATTTTTAATGCGTCTGGAAATCCCATTCCTGCTTTTTGCGTCTCAGCTAAATCTAATAAAAATAATGGTAATTGATCTTCGATTGCTCTAATTTTTTCAAAGTCAAAATAAGAAATTATGACATAGGGGATTACACCTATAACTAAACCTAGAAGTATAAAGTTTCCAATCATTGCTCCGTTTCCCCAAAATAAAATTATTCCAATAAACATAAGCACAGCTGCGATAACTGGTGGGAGCATTCTTTTATTTATTAAACCAGTATCCAATTTTGTGTTTAGTATTTTTTTAATGTTCATAAAATCACGCTGTAGGGGAAATTGTTTTAATCAGTGCAATGAAACCTAATGATGCTACTGGAAGTACAATAAATATTATTATGAATTGCATGAAAGACATAAATAAGTTTATATCTCCTCCACCAAATATCGACATTAATGCACTCATAATTACGAAAAATATTGAACCAACTAAAATAACTGTAAGATAAACTTCAATTAGCAATGAAAGAGTTTGTGAATATTGTTCTAATCGTCTTCTATATTCTGCTAAAAATGTTCTTGATTTTTCATGTAAATACGCCCCAACATCTCCACCGGTTGTTAACACAGTATCTAATCCCCATAATAATTCTTTTAATTCAGAAGAAGGACTTCTACTAGCAGTTTTTCTTATTGCGCTAACAAGGTCCATTCCAAATGCTTCAACATCTCTTGTTATTTTTTCAGCTTCTTTAGAAATTTCTCCATACTCTTTGAACTTAGCTAAAACTTTAAACATTGTAATTGGAGGTGCACCACTTGTTGCGATGGTTGACATATATGTTGTTGCAAAAGATAAACCAGATTCAATATTTCTTTTTCTAGACCTTGCAGTATATGATGGATATGTATAAAACATGAAAAATGCTCCCATTTCTATTAGTATAGTTGCTGTAATAGCAAACATAAATGCACTTAGTGCAGATTTCATTATTATTGCAGAAATTATTGTAATAAGTGGAAGTTCTATTGCAAATATTAATAGTAAAGCAAAGAACATGACATAAACATACTCTCTAAGACTTAGTGGGATGTTTGCATGTTGTAAATCAGTTTTCATATTTTCAAAATAGGGTATATATGGTTCTAACCTTTTACCAAAAAATCTAAATGATAGTTCTTTAATTTTATCCCACATTGAAATCACTAATTATATGGAGTTTAACAATTCTTCGAGTCTCGTATAGTAAAACCTTATTATTCTTGCAACATCGGTGTAATGTTGTATATCTCTTTCGTCCATCCACTTCAAGACTTTTTCTCTTTGTTTAATTTCTTTTTGTAATGAACCTGCTTCTATTCCAAGTTGATCACTTATTCTTTTTAGAACAACTGAAGAATTAATTGTATCGAAATTGTCTGTTTTTGGGTTCCATCTGAAAACTTCATTCATTTCAGGAATATTTAATTCTCTATCAAACCCAACAACTTCATAAATGCTTGTTATTTTTCTGATATAACTGTTTCCGTATTTTATTCTTGAAATAAATATAACCAAATCAAGTGCTTCAATTAAATTTGGTGGCAAACTAATTGGTGGCGTTGTTATTCTATCAACTAATCTTTCAACAGAATCTGCGTGTATTGTTGCTAATGAAGGATGTCCGGTTGCAATTTGTTGGAATAATACAAATGCTTCTTTACCTCTTACTTCTCCAACAATTAGGAAATCTGGTCTTTGTCTTAATGATTCTTTTAGTAAATCAAATAAATCTACTTCACCTACTTTTCTTCTACCAGTACTTGCAATTGATTGTCGTGCAACATGTGGTATCCAGTGTGGATGTGGTAATCTTAATTCAGCTGTATCTTCAATTGAAACAATTTTCTTTTCAGGTTTAATGAATAATGATAGTGCGTTAAGTAAAGATGTTTTACCAGATGCTGTACCACCTGCTACAAGCATTGATCTTCCATGTTCAATTAATAACCATAGGTAAGCAAGAATTTTTGTGTCAGCAGTTTTAAATTTAATTAAACTAATTGGCGTTAGTGGTTCCTCTGTAAACTTTCTGATTGTAAAGTTTGAACCCCTTCTTGCAATATCAGTACCCAATGTTACTTGTATTCTAGACCCGTCTGGTAATGAACCGCCGACTAAAGGATTTGCAACAGAAATTGTTTTTCCGCATCTTTGCGATAATTTATTTACAAATTTATCTAATTCTTCTTCACTATCAAATTTAACATTTGTTTCAATACTTCCAATTAATGGATTTCTATGATATATGAAAATAGGAATGCCAATACCATCGCAAGAAATATCTTCAATATCTGGGTCTTGAAGTAATGGTTCGATTTTTTCTAATCCAATAAAATCTCTTTCAATGAAATATAATAATTGATCTTGTTTTTCGTTTGACATGTCTTTAGCAAGCAGATATACCATTTCTGTAAATTTGTCTTTTAGATATCCTCTTGCTTCACCGCTTCTTAGGGTTGTAAAATCAATGTCTAGTTTTTCAATTAAGGAAGCTTTAATTTTGTTTAAAGTGTCTTGTTCATCTGGATTTAATTTTGGTTCTAATACAAAGTAGATTACTGATGAATTAGCAGATACCCATCTTATATTTGCTGCTGCAAATGGTGTTCGAGAATCTCTAGGTATTAGAGGATATGTTATGTTTAATCTTCTTAATTCTTCAGAAGCTTCTTCCTCCTTCCTTCCATATATTTTTTGTCTAGGTCCGCTTTCTGTAAGAGATATACCTTCTTTCTTCTTTTTTTCTTCTTTTTTTTCAGGCTGTTGAAATTGCATAGGATATGGATATGGTATTCCTTGTACAGGTATTGCTTTAGACTTTCGTTCTTTTTCCTCTTCCTCTTTCTTTTTACGATAGCCTTTTGCTGCTTCATTGAATACTCTGCCTGCACTTACACTCATGATAATACAACCTCACCTAAATCGTATTTTATATTTAAAACCCCGTTTGTACTGTATATAATGTTGGTAGACTTAATATTAATGTTATATACGTTTAGAACATCTCCAATTTTAAAGTTTTGTGTACTATTGATATTTAGATTATTTTTAGTCGTGTCATATCTAATTATGTAATTGTGTCCAGAAAGTACTGGCGGAATACTTAATTTGTAATTTATTGCGCTATTAGTTGCTTCTCCAGTTTCGTATATATTTACAATAGAACTTCTAATTAATTCTCCTACTTTTTGCATTTGTATTGTAGAAGAATCTTCTCTTATATTTGCATTTATTTCTGTAAATGTTAAATACACACTTAAAACCATTACTATTCCTATTGCAAAGAATAACAAATATTCTATTGCAAGATACTGTCCTTTCATAAGACTATTTTGTACAAGCCCCTATAAAAGATTACTGAAAAGTCAATTTTATGCTATTATAGGTTATTTCTCCACTTTTGAAGCTATTTCCCCTTTCTATATATATTTTTTGAGGAGTAGCTACCCTTGGTCTATCTGTTTCTAAATGAATAGCGTATGACCTTTCTGGATTATCATCAGAATAAAATAATTGTAGTCTCAATATCGTTCCTTCTTTAATTTCTCTAATTTCTGAATTTTCACCAACAGTAATATTAATCCATTCATTTGGTATATCAACAGTCATTGTTGTTCTTATCTCAATTATGTTAGTTCCAACAAGTTCTATTGGTGCATTTATTCCATAGTCTATAGAATCTTTTCCACCAAATTTCATTACATTTTGTATCTTACTATCTAGTTGATTCATAAATGCTTCTACTGAATTAAGTTTAGCCATATCAGAATTTCTTTCAAACAAACTTTGACTCCAAACTACTGAAGATAGAAAGAGTGATACACCTATTAAAAATAATAGAACAAAAACAATTACTTCAGATGCTCCTTTCATAGATAATTATTAACAAAAATGCTATTTAACACTATGGTTGTTTCTAGCTACATCCACTTACATCCCATGCACAACTTGAACACCCAAGATCCCCAGCTGTATATAATCCTGCGTCGTAAACAACACACTGGTCTACTCCATCACCATATGTTCCTAAATTTGTTCCATCGCATTCTTCTGTTCCTTCAATCACACCATCTCCACAAACTGCTACCACTGCACATGCTGGTAATGATGTTATTTGATTTAAACTACCATATATTACTTTAATTTCGACACCACAAAAATCTCCTTTGTATGCACCATCGTTATTAATTTCAATTGTAATTACGTTACCAACTTCTAAAGTTCCAGTTATAGCGCTTGTTTTATTAGCCAACTGATTATTTACAATTATGTTCATTTTACTTAGATCAATATTGCTTGATCCCGTATTTGCTACAACTATTTGTGCTAAAGAACCACTTACTCTATTTACCGCAGCAATTGAAAATTGAGTTGATATTGTATCTGCTGTTCCTTCTGCTGCTTCACTTGCACCTTGTGTAATAGTATCAAATACTCCAGTAAACCAAACATAAGCTGCTGCTGATAGTGCAACTGTTATCATAAGAATTAAAACTACTGCAATTACTGCTGATATTCCTTTCATTGGTTTACACCACGTCTTAATTTTATACTAGGATAAGAAGCCATTAATTTTGAAACCGGAGTTCCAGATTTAACCTTTTTATTTAAATTATCTAAAGCATCAAGTATTGCTTTGTTCTGTTCTGTCATTGCAGCAAACTGTTCAAGAATTGGTTTCATTGTTTCTGAAGTAGGACCGTGTAATTCTTCCTTTCCAGCATGTTCAATTAGTCCAATTAGGTCTCTCATCTCATCTATTAATTGATCAATCTTTAATGGTAATTTTGCTAACTCACTTCTTAAGTCTAAATTAGCTCTAATAACTTCATTAATTATTTTTTGATTTGTTTTAATAAGTTCTATTATTTGATTAACTAAACTTTGAAGTTGTGGTATTGAACCTGCTCTTTCTAAACCTTCCATTCGGTCTTCTAAACGTTTTATTGGAGCAAGAGGAACCATTCTATAATTATCTTTATCTCCTTCAACAATTTCGAACTCATCTACCATAGATTAAAATTTATGAATACTTCTATATAAACGTTACTAAAAACAAGCAGGAAATAATGAATTAGCTTTGGATTGGTGGTGTTACTGGATTTACACTTGCCTCTATTTCTGGACACACTATGATTTCTTCATCTTCTCCAGCAGGTGAATTTATCATTAGTGTTATTGTCTCTTCTGGACCAATGCTCGCTCTTTCATATACGAATTCTACTATTTCACCAGCTGCCAATTCAGTTTCAAGAATGTTCTCACCTACAATTGTTTGAAATTCGTTTGCAATTGCTTTGTTATTGACATATGCAGAAATTTCTCCAGAGTCTATGTCTAAACTTCCAGTACTTTTTACTGTAAATATTAAAGTATTGATACTATTCATTTCGTTTCCATTACAAGTAGCGGTAACGATTTTAGCATTTTTCTCCATCATATCTAATTGTCCACCAATCTGATCGTCTGTTGAATCACTAACTGTTCCAAATAAATCTACTGACCATGCATAAGCAAGACCAATTATAGCTACTGTTATAACTACAATCAACACCGTTGCCAGCACAG
>JAHIEG010000022.1 GCA_018901655.1 Nanobdellota archaeon | reverse complement strand
TCAAACTTTGAGATCCACGAGGCCATCAAGACCATGGATAAGGGGATCAAAAACGGTATATACTATGATAAAAATATAAGGGCCTGCCTGATAGAGCATTTTATAGACAAGGACCTGAGTAAGGGTGATTTTGCAAATTGTAATTATATTGATAAAGGTGATTTTCAAGAAGGAACCTATAGGGCTGGCGTAGAAGATAGGAAAGTTGTGTTGACAAGGAGCGGCAGGGTAAATGACAGGCCAGTCCATATTACAAAAGAGATATCTATCATTGCGGGAGAGGGGATAGAGATCAATTACACCTTGAAGAATCAGGGTGATTCAGGCATGAATACATGTTTTGGCATCGAGTTTAACATAACTATGCCCAACGCTGAGACTGATAGATACAGCGACAAGGGTAATGTCTTTATTCTGAAAGATTCTAAGGACGAATTATGTGTTGAGCTTAGATTTTCTGAGAGACCTAAGAAGATATGGCATTTTCCTGTAAGGACTGTCTCGCAATCAGAAAGGGCATATGGCCTGAGCTATCAGTGCTCCTGTATATTTCCTATCTGGGATATAAAGCTGGCCAACGGGGAAGATATTACTTTCAATATAAGACTTGTTATTTAAAACATTCAGCCAAAGCCGTAGGCCAGGTTTAAACCTGGCCTACGGCTTTGGCTAGGCGGATAAAGTTATTTTTCAGTGTTATAAAATAGTGAAATGTCCGGTTTATTAACAAATGAAATGTCCGCTTTTAAAGCGGGTCATGGTAATATGCTTAACTTAACTAGGGAGGTTAAGTATGCATGCATATTATCCAGAACCCGCACTGGAGCGGGCAATGAAGGTACAGGAAGTAATCCTAAGGGCAATAAGCGGACAGATTCTTTGGATGGAAGCAGCAGAGATACTGGGCATCACAGATCGGCAGATGAGAAGGCACAAGAAAAGATACGAGGAATACGGATACGACGGTCTATATGACAGGCGCAAAAAGATGCCAAGCCCCAAAAGAATGCCACTTAAGAAAGCAGAGAAGATCTTGAAGCTATACAGGGAAAAATACTTTGATTTTAATATCTCGCACTTTTACGATAAATTGCGAGGTGAACATAACATAAAGATAAGCTACAACTGGGTAAGGCTTGCCTTAGAAGGAGCAGGCCTAATAAAGAAGCGCACAAGGCATGATAAACACCGCAAGCGCCGACCCCGCAAGCCTCTAATAGGAATGATGATCCATATGGACGGTTCGCCCCATGACTGGCTCAGTAACGGCACAATGTGCGATCTCGTTCACGCTTATGATGATGCCAATAACAAGCTCTATGACATAGAACTTGTAAAAGAAGAAGATACTGTTACTTGCATGAGAGTATTAAGGGCTACTGTCGAGAAAAATGGCATATTCTGTTCTTTGTATACAGATAGAGCCAGCCATTTCTTCCTTACAAAAAAGGCAGGTGAAGATGTATCAAAAGACACGCTTACCCAGATAGGAAGAGCCATGCAGGAACTTGGCATACAATTTATTCCGGGTTATTCCCCTCAGGCAAGAGGCCGCTCAGAAAGGCTCAACAAGACTCTCCAGGGCAGGATACCTCAAGAGCTGAGACTCAGAGGCATAAAGACAATGAGCGAAGCTAATAAATACTTAAAAACAAAGTATATCAAAGAATACAACAAAAGATTCATGCGGAAGCCAGAGCAAAAAGGGACAGCCTTTATCCCTGTTCCCAAGACAATAGACCTTGATAAGATCTTTTGCTCCAAGCATGAGAGGACAGTGAATAACGATAATACCATATCTTTCAAGAATAGAATATTGCAGATAGGCCCATCTGAATTAAGGGTATCATTTGCCAAGTGCAAAGTAATTGTCTATGAACATCTGGATGGCTCTATAAGCATAGGATATGGTCCTCACATGCTGGGTTATTATCTACCCAAGAGTTTATCCACATATCAACACTATAAACAAAAAGAAAAGGTAGCCAAAAGAAAAAGGACTACTACTACATTTAACCAAAAGCGGACACATCACTTGTTAGAAACAGCGGACATCTTGACATGTTAGTTACAAGAAGTTATTTTTCAGTTGCATTAATGCTATATATATGCTATAAGTGCTCATTAAAGATGAACAAAAAGACAATCAAGGATATTGATATCAAAGGTAAACGGGTCTTGATGAGGGTGGATTTTAATGTGCCCTTGGACAAGGACTTGAATATAGATGACGATACAAGGATAAAGGCAGCGCTTCCTACTATAAAATATGCTGTTGATAATGGCGCAAGGGTAATTCTGATGAGTCACCTTGGCAGGCCAAAAGGCAAGGTAGAAGAGTCTATGAGGCTTACGCCTGTTTCAAGCAGGCTTTCTGAGCTTCTGGG
>JAHIEG010000009.1 GCA_018901655.1 Nanobdellota archaeon | reverse complement strand
ATTGGATAAATTAAGAGGTTCTTTAGCAAAGGCAAAATTTAAAGAAGCAGAAGAAGCAATGAAAAAATTAGATACTAAACTAGAAGGTGCTGATACAAAAGAATTACAAAAACAATTAGATGAACTTGATAAAGAACTTGAAAAATTAGATATTAAAAAAAATAATTTATCTAAAAAAGCATTCGATAGAAAAGATGTTGAACTAATTAAAAAAGTGGAACAATTAAAATCTGAAATAAATTCAAAATTAAATAAAATAGAAAGTAAAAGATTCGAAATACAAAGATCAGATGAATTTATAAAAAAATTTGAAATGATACAAACCGATTCTGGTAATAGAATCGTTGATTCAATTATGAAACTTGAAAAAACTGGAGTATATGGAACGGTTGCTAATTTAATTTCTGTTCCAAAAGAATACCAAACAGCAATTGAAGTTGGTGCTGGAAATCATCTTTATGATATAATTACACATGATAAAGATTTAGCAATTGAATGTTTAAAATATCTTAAATTAAATAAAATAGGAAGAGCAACATTTTTACCATTAGATAAAATAGTATCTAGAGATGATAGAAATGCAAGAAGAATATTAGACGAACCTGGTGTTGTTGGACTTGCAATTGATTTAATTGGTTTTGATCAAAAATATTTTAATGCGGTGTCTTTTGTAATAGGAGATACTGTTATTGTAAAAACAATTGATCATGCACGAAAAATAGGAATTGGTAAAGCAAGATTTGTAACTCTAGACGGAGATCTAGTTGAAAAATCTGGTGCAATGATAGGTGGGTTCTATAGACCAAAAACAGGAATACTTTTTGGATCCGAAACAAAACAATATGATAACATAAAAAAGAAATTGAAAACGGAAATAGAAGAATTAGAAAACGAAATTGGAAAATTAAACAGAGAATTAAATAGTTTACAAAGTGAAGAAAAGACAGAAGAAAAAGACTTTAGTGAAGCAAGAAAACAAACATTTGAAATTGATAAAAAGCTTGATGAATTAAGAAAGAAAAGACAGGGTGTTTATGGAAAAAAATCAACAGCAGAATATGATCTCGGTAAACTTAATATCAGTAAAGCAAAATTAGAAGCTGGTTTAGAAAGTATAAAAATCGAATTCGAAAACTATAAAAACAAAGAAACATACGACATGAAACCGGAAGTTTTACAAAGTAAAATATATGAAACAATAAAACAGATAAATTCTCTTGGTCCAGTTAATCAAAGAGCATTAGAAGATTATGATCAACAAAAAGTAATATTTGATGAGCTAAAACAAAAGGCCGATAAGCTTGCAGAAGAAAGAAATAGAGTATTTTCAATGATTACAGAAATAGAAGGTAGAAGAATGGAATGCTTTATGAAAACATTTAATGATGTTGCAATACATTTTAAAGAAGTTTTCCACGATTTAACAAAAGGTATTGGAGAAATTGCATTACATGACCCAGAAGATATAGAATCTGGACTAATAGTTAAAGCAAGCCCAGGTGGAAAGAAATTAGTTAACATTGATTTATTATCTGGTGGGGAAAAGACTTTGACAGCATTAGCATTCTTATTTGCTGTACAACAATTTAACCCAGCACCGTTTTATATACTTGATGAAATAGATGCAGCATTAGATAAGCCAAATAGTAAAAAAGTTACAAACCTATTAAGAAAATATTCTGATCGAGCAGAATTTATTGTAATAACACACAACGACACAACAATACAAGAAGCAGATGTAGTATATGGAGTAACAATGGATAGAGGAGAATCTAATGTAATTGCAATTAAAATGCCAAATTGATTTTTATGTTAAGCGACGACCAACTAATAACTTTGATGATAAATGAACCATCTTGGGAAGATGTAATTGTAAAAATAATTGCAGATGAAGAAATGGATCCTTGGAACATTGATATTATTAGATTAGCAAATATCTTTGTAAGTTATTTAGAAAAAATGGATAAAATGGATTTAAGGGTTCCTGCAAGATTTATTCTAATTACAGCTATCTTACTAAGAATGAAATCTGACTTTATGGATACAAGAAAAAGGAGAACATATATCCCAGAATCAGATGAAAAAGAAAATGAATTATTAAGAGTGTTAGCAAACATTCCACCACTTCAAGCACCAATCAAAAGAGTACCTGTTGGAAATGTGACAATAGATGAATTAATCACAGCTCTTAAAAAAGCATTTGAAGTAAAAGAGAGAAGAGTAAAAAGAAGTCATAGAAGAAAGGAAATGGTTCAAAGAGCAATGCCTGAAAGAGAAGAAGATATTACAAAAAGAATAGATCAATTATTAGAAGATATACAACTAGCATTAGGTCAAGTAGATAATATTGAATTTTCAAGACTAGTTAAAAAGTGGGGAAGAAAAGAAATTGTCAAAACATTTATCCCACTATTACATCTAGCACACCAGGGAAAGGTTAATATAAAACAAAAAGAATTGTTTAAAGAAATAGAAGTGGAGATTAAAAAATGATTACAATACGAAAAGCTAAAGTTGGTGATGAGAAAGCTATGATAGAATTTATAAATAAACAGGTCAGAAAAAAACAATGGAGTTACACCGGAACAAACAAGCCTAAAAATAAAGACACTATTAAAGAAACAAGAGAAAATCTTTTAGCTAAAAGTCCCACAACATTTTATTTTTTAGCAACTGATGAAGAAAAAATAATTGGTTCTGTTGGTATAACGCAGAGAGGTAACGGAAGATTAAGTCATAGAGCAACTATTGGGTGGGGTATTGATTACAATTATCGTAGAAGGGGAATCGGAACAAAATTAGTTAAAACTATGTTAATTTTTGCAAAAAAAAGAAAATTTAAAAGAATAGATGCAGAAATAGCTATTGAAAATAAAGCTTCAATAAAACTTGCTAAACACCTTGGATTTAAGATTGAATGTAGTTTAAAAAAAGGAATGTTATTAGATAACGGTAAGTATATTGATACATATGTTGTAGGTAAGATATTATGAAAGTAGAAGAAAAAGTAAGAACATTGAAACCACAGGTAGAAGCAGCCCTGTTCATGACAAACGACGTTATAACAACATACAAAATGTCTAGAATGTTTAATGTTTCTCCAAGTATTTTACAAAAAATAATTGATACGATTAAAGAAGAATATGAAGATCCAAATCACGGTGTTCATGTTTTTGAAACTTCAGAAGGATATCAAATGAAAGTAAAACCAGAATATGTTAATGCTGTAAGAAGTTTAACTCCATATAAGGATCTCAATAAAGGTTTACTAAGAGTACTTGCATTAGTAGCGTATAAACAACCAATATCCCAATCAGATGTAGTTAAGGTTATAGGAAATCGTGCATATGATTATGTTAAAAAATTACAACAAAAAGGATTAATACGAACTGAGAAACTTGGAAGAACAAAAGCACTTATAGCAACTAAAGAATTTGCAAACTATTTTGGACTTGAAAGTACAAACGATTTCAAAACGTTTTTCAATGAGATGATTCAAAATGAAAAAAAAGATTAAAGCAGTAATATTTGACATAGATGGATCACTAATTGATTCTCAAGCAGCAGTCTATTATTTATTTAAAGATGCATTAAGAAAATTTGAAGAAGATGGACAAACTAAAAAATCAGAAATTTTAGAACTAACTGGTTCTTCTTCTAAAGTGTGGATAAAAAAACTTGCACCTAAAATTAAAAAAGATAAATTAGAAAAAATGAGACGTTGGGTTGTATTTCAGTACGCTGAAAACTATCTTAGAAAACATGCTACACCAATGTCTTATTCAACTCAGGTTTTAAAAGAATTAAAGAAAAACAAAATTAAATTAGCAATTGCAACAAATCAAACAAAAAAGCAAGCTATTGTTTCATTGAAAGTTATTAAATTTGATAAATTCAATACCATTGTAACTGCAGATAAGGTTAAAAATCCTAAACCAGATCCGGAAATGCTTAAACTTGTATTAAAAAGATTAAGGATAAAAAAAGATGAAATTATATTTGTAGGTGATAGTGATTCTGATGTTAAAGCTGGCAAAGCAATTGGAATTAAAACATATATTTTAGAACATAGCTATAATAAAAATCTTAAAGCTAATAAAATTAAAAGTTTAAAAGAAGTTTTAAAAATTGTTTTATATTAAGCTTTAAATTTTGCACAGGGTTTTGATTCAAAACACACTTTATCAATTTCACATCTAGTTCCAATATATTCTTCAAGTATGTCTGAAACATATTCTGGAGACTTTTTTATTGCTTCATCAAGCATTTGTTCTGTAATTCTTCTTATCTCCCACTGAGCTGTTGTACATAATCTTTGCCTAAAAGAATGTATCATATTCCACATATCAATTTTTACTCTATCATATATAATTAAATTGTGTGGTAAAACATTAACAGCTTCTTGTTTTGGCTCGCCTTCATCTAACCATTCATCATATAAATCAAACATTTTATTTGTCTGTTGATTATAGCTATCAAGACCATACTCATTATGAAGTAATTGTGGTGGAACTCGATGTTTTAAACTGTATTTACTAAAATCATTAGGGCCGGTTGGATTATCGTATTCGGCTACCCTTTGCACTGCGTCATATGCTGTTTCAACAGTATGATCCCAAGTTCTTTGTCTTGTTCCCTGATGAAACCCAGCGAGACTTATTGGAAATAAGAATACGTAACCAGAAGATTTAAGATTAGCTAACTCATTCATATTTCTTTCCTTAACAGCTCTATGCATTGATTTTTTAGTAATCGCATCTAAATCAAATGTATCAATCAATACCGGCTTTGTAGGTCTATTATATTTCTCAATTAAGTTGTTTAATGATTCATTACATTCTCCAAATAATTGTGAAGATGGCATGAAAGATAATACTTCGCGAGTTTTTTCTCTCTTTTTAGATATTAAAGGTGCAACCTTAGTTATTTCTTCATACATCAATTTTGCCGTATCTCTTACTATTGGTGGCATTGTTTCCTGCTCGGTCATGATATCGAAATATAAAAATTCTCTTGCAGATCCATTAGTTGATATATTGGTCTTTGTTCCTAATGGTAAAATATATCTAGCGTCTTCCATTTTTATGTTACTAGAATCTCCCTGCTCATATAATATAAATGATTGGTCTAAAACTTTTTGTGTTTTTTCACATAATTTAGTTCCCTTTACATTTTCTGAGAAATAACATCCTTTATCAGCTGATGTAAATCGTTGTGACTGTTGTAAATGTGAAAAGAAATGTGGTTCGCATAGAGCTAATGTAACTGTTCTTGGTAATCCCTCTACAGAAAATTCGAAATTAGCTTTATCTAAAACAGAAAGATGAGCATTGCCAACACTTACATTTAAATAATGTTCTTTTTCTTTTTGATATTCTTCTGAAGTTAATTTGTTTTTTGCATCTAGAATTATCTGATATAAACTTCTTGAATCTCTACAACCAGCTGCAGAAAAAGCACATATATCATCTGGACCGATTTTATATTCCCCAACCTTACCCTGTGTATAAGCAATTAATTTTACATTGGGTTTTTGAAACATTGCTTCAGTCATATAATCACTATATACCTAAAAACTTAAATACCCAATCTTTCTTGTAATGTTTTAATATTTTTTCAGAAACAACTTTTGGTTTTTTAAACATTTGCTTTGTCATATTACCTTCCTCACTTTTAATTCATTAAATGCTTGATTAGAAATTTCTTCTACCGATCTCATTATTCCCTTTTCAACACAATCTATCATTATCCACCCTTCCCTACTACCAATAGTTAGATAAGCTTCATTTACTCTTTTAAGATAATTTTCATCAGCTTCATGTTCATCTTTTTGCCCTTCTCTAAGAAGATGATTCTTAGACTCGCCACTAAATAATTTAGAAGATATTTTAGGTGAAACATTAAGATATATTGTTTCATCTGGTTGTGGTAATCTTGATTCAACCTTTTTTATCCATTCCCATAATTCTAACCATTGCTCTTTAGGTGCTTTAGCTACCTGATATAAATTAGAAGCAATATATCTATCAAGAACTAGATATTTTCCTTTTTCTAATGCCTTTTCAAATTTTTCTTTAAACTGATATCTATCAGCTGAATAAAAAAGAGAACCAACTTCTGGTTTAATATCATCTTTGTCGCCAAATCTTCCTGTAAGATATTCGGCAGGAATAACACCTACTGGCGTTTTATCATATGTTGGAAATGATTCTGTCTCAACAATAAGACCAACTTCTTCTAATCTATTAATCATCAAACGTGTTTGGGTATTTTTACCAGCACGATCCCCACCTTCAAAAGCAATTATCTTTCCTTTCATAACTATAATAATAAGATACAAAAACATTTAAACCCCTTGTATATCCAAAAGTCTATTTTCTCATATAAATAATTCATTATACTAATTAATTTATGTTTGAAGCAAATTTATATGCTGATGCTTCTAATGGTGGGAATGAAGCTGGGCTTGGTGTTGTTATTGATATAATAACAAATATGAAAAAAAATAAGCCAATAATTGAACATTATGGAATATGGGGGAAATATAATGGGAGATGTAAAAGATCTGACCAAGCTGAAGCAAATTCTGTATTATATGCAATGGAACTTGCTGAAATGGAAGGTCTAACTAGAGGAAAGATTACAATATACAATGATTTAATGCCACCATGTTTAAAGAAAAATGATCATTTCTGGCATCTTATTCAAAAATTTGACAAAGAACCAACATTATTCCAGTGTGATGAAAAAAGCTATTATAAAAATAAAGAACATATTAGATCCCGATTTGAAATAGCAGATATGGTATCAAGAGATTGTCATGACGAAAAACGAGATTATCAAAAAAGAGCAAACCCGTCATATGTAGCATAAGTGAGCCCGGAGAGCCTCTAAAATTAGTTCGGTGTTCATTATTATTTATTTTAATTACTCTATACAATATATGTGTCTTTATAGTATTTATAAATATCTATTATACAATATAATACATGAAAGTTGATATAAAGAATATAAAAACAGTAACAAAATTAGGCGCTCGTGGATTAGTATTATTCCTTACTAAAGAGATTAGATATCTAAAATGGACTGATAAAACCAAACTTAATATTATTGTATTTGAAGACGAAGGAAAAAAAGGCATTCTTATCGAAAAAGCATAATAATTAAGATTTATTAACTACTTTCATTCTTCTAACCTTTCTTATTATTCTAGTCCATTCTTTGACCTGTTCCTTAGTATATTTCATGATAATCTACCCTGTCTTTTTAGCTGTTCTCTAGCTTCCTCTACTATGCTATCCCAGCGTTTTACAAACTCTTCAAAATCGTCAGCTTTATTCATCCTCAGCCCCTCCACAAGTGCTACTTCCTCCACAACCTGTTGGAAGCCATGTTAACTCGTCCTGTACAACTTGTGTAGGTTGTGGAGTTTGTAGAGGTATCCCAAGACGTTCAGCCATGTTAATCACATCATCAACATTTAATTTGATCTCTGTTCTTCCACCGATTCTACGCTTTTCAGAAAAACCAAGGCGTCTGAGAGCTCTTCCTATCCATGTACTTGTTAACCATCTCTGTTCACTGTCAAACTGTTCAATAACTTTTTGATGAATATCTTTTATTCTATAGTAGTTGTCGCTAGTCACTAACTGAGTCAACGTTTCTACTAGAATATATTCACCTGTCTCTGTTGTGTTCTCTGTTTGCTGTTCCTTGGATTTATTCTGAGCAAGAATCTTCATCTTATCATAAAGATCAATATCAATAAAATATGCTATAGAGAAAATAGGTTTCCACAATTCCCATTGTCTGTTCGATAGATCAGTTTCATTTTTTAGATTATCATATGTTTCTTTAATGTCTTTCCAATTAGTTAATGTAAAAACATACAAATCATTTCTAATCTCTTGCCAAATCTTATCTTTTTCATTTATTTCTACATTACCAATTAATTTATTCATTGTTCTTTTAAGAATAAATGGTATACATCTCGATTCTAAAACATCTTCTAAACCTCGGATATTTGCTATTATTTTAGGTGAATAAGGTTCAAATGGTATAACCTTGAACTGTTTTGCTTTATTTGATTCAACTCTATATATTTTTGAACCACTCTTATATCCATTTAATAATATTGTTCTAAATTCCATTGCTCTTTCAGGATTTGATAAGTTTTCTGTCTCGTCTATGAGTAAAGTACAACGGTTACCCTGAATCAATCTGAATATTGCTGATGCACTCATGTTTCCAGAGAATATTGAATTGAACGTCATACAAAAAGTTGTATATAATAATTTTGATTTTCCAGACTCCTTTATTCCACCAGTATAAAGATAAGGATATGAGTTGAATAATGGATGTAAATAAGTTCCAATAACCCAGAGAGAAAAGAAATCATAAGCGTCCTCTTCTGGAAAATCAATATATTTTGTATACTGTTCTCTTATTCGATTAAAAATATCAGTACTTGTAGATGATTTGCTTATAATATAATCATTTATTGAGTCTAAAGACCACCTTGATTCTGTCTCAGTAACACTCTCAATAATAAGATCTGCTGATTTGAGATTGCTCTCTGTAACTGGCATTATTTCATGATCATCTGTTATTATACAAAGGTTACTTATTTCCTCATCTTTACTTTTACATGGAAGATAAATTCCTATATACGCTTGTTCATTAAAATCAAGAGCAGCATGAATTCTTTTAGAGCAACTTCCATCAAGTATAGGAGACATGTCTTCGTTTTCACAATCTTGTTTTCCTTTTAATGTAAGTTTTATTTCTAATTGTGAATTTATTTGTATCAAAGCTTCTTCTTCAAGTTTTGAAATCATTATTATAATCTGGCTTGCGTATTCTTTCTGAACACTGGTGAACTCTTTTGTATCAATTTTATTGAGTTTGTATTTCTTTGAAACAGCTATTTTAAGAAGTAAGTCTTGACTAATCCAATATTCATGAGCTCTAAACTTGTAAAGAATATCTAGTATAGATTCTTTAAACTCGTCTTCAAATTTTTTAGTTAAAACAAGACTCATAATCTCTTATAATCAAAAACTGACTTTTAAGGCTAAGTAGCGCGTGCGCGCACGACAAAAAGGACGAAAAAACACGCGCGCGCGTGCGCTAGTTAAGTTTATAAGCTGATTTTGGATATTTTTAATCATGACAGTAATTTGCCCAACTTGTGACAAGAAAAAACATCCTAGATGTATGAAAAACCTATGCTATCCAGGTGGAATCGTTTGTGCAGAATGCAGACATAAAATCATTTTGAGAAGGAAAGGGTTGAGGAGATATGAATGATGTCTTACACACATGCATTATCTGGTGTATTGGTATTCAGCTTAATGAGTTATACTCCTGTTCTCATCTTAGTTGGAGCAGTTGCATGTCTTTTGCCTGACATTGACACTACTCATTCTTTTATAGGAAAGTTGTTTAAACCAATTTCAAAACGTATAAACAATAAATATGGACATCGAACTGTCATGCATTCATTTCTAGCATTGACTGGTGTTTTTCTTATTGGAATCTTAGTCAGTACTCAACTAGCTATTGTTTTAACTGTTGGTTATTTTCTACACCTCTTTTTTGATATGCTTAATCCAACTGGTGTTCCATTACTGTATCCAAGCTGTTTATCGTTTGTAATCTTTTCAGGTATTATTCCAACGAGGAGTAGGAGAGAAACATGGTTGTTTGTTATACTATTCCTAATTCTTACAATTCATCTTCTAATTGTGTTTTTCAATATAGATCTTCTTGCATCATTCAAATCACTTGTATACGCGGGTGGTTAAATGATAGGAAGAGATGATGAAATTAAATTAATTGAAACTGCGATTGGTAAAGCTTATAATATTTTAGTAACAGGTCCTATCGGTGTTGGTAAGCACGAGCTGTTGGAAGAAATAAAATCTCGTCATATCAATTCTTTTTATCTGTTTGAACCTACACTTTCAAAAAACTTTTTAGCGCTCTTTGCAAAAGAATTAGGATATTATTCTGTTGCTGACAAAACAAAACTAGTTAATGAGATTGAGAAAAGAATAAACGATTCAGACAAGACGATTTTTCTATTTATTAATAATCTACAAGATATCACAAAACAAGACATTAAAATAATTCTAAGGTTAGCGAAAACGCGGAAAGTTATCGTAATTGCTTCGTGTGTAGACAAACTTCAAAGTAAAGAACTTAGTTGGATTTTTAAAGAAGAAGTAAAACTAAAACCATTTGAAAAAAAGTATGCTGAACAACTTATTCTTGAAAAAGTTAAACTAGATAAAAATCAATTAAGACAAGCATGGTTTAAGACAAAAGGAATGCCTCTTGCGATATCTGATTTTACAAACGACCTTAATCATAGTCGAGAAGATTTTGATCAAATAAAACAGCATCCGTGTACAGAAGCGCGACGAGTAGATTTGTTTCCAATAATAGGTTTCATAGCCCTTGCATACATGATGTTGGCATTAAGATACATAGCGATTCTTGGTGACTCGAGACAGTTGTATATCATGGCAGGAGCAAGTGGTTTTATTATGCTTTCATTTATTAGACTTTCTGGCCGGAGGAATAAAAATGGACATTAAAATTCTACTAGGAGTTGAGAATGAAAAGGAAATATATTGGAGACCAGATAAAGAAAAGAATCCTCACATGCTCATAACCGGATTCTCTGGAACAGGTAAAACAAATCTTTTAAAATCAATAATATTCGAACTATCTAAATTTCAAATACCATGTGTAATAATTGATTTTGATGAAGAGTTTTTAGAGTTTTCAAACATTATTTTTGATATGAAAAACCTTTCAATAAATCCGCTCGAATCGCGCAACAACATTCCATTAAACATAACAGCAGAAGTTTCAAGCATATTTAGAGACCTTTACCATCTCGGCGATCAGCAAACAGCTATGCTAATCAAAGCTATTGAAAAAAGCTATACAGATAAGGGAATAGACATGAAAACCTTTTCTAACGAAACGAACTTTCCTGATTTCAGCGATGTGCAAAAGAACTTAATGAAGATGGAAAACGATGACAATGGTGACAGAACAAATATTGCGAAACTAATGAACAAGTTAGATTTTCTGTTTAAAATAGGAATATTTTCTGGTCGAACAACCATACCTTATGAAGAAATAATGAAAACAACAACTATCTTTGAACTAAAGTACTTACCGACGAACGATATTAGAATAATTGTATCAGAATTTTTTCTAAGTAAACTCTGGCATCATGTATCTCAGTTGAATAAGTCCAAAGAGATAATATTGTACTGTATTATAGACGAGTCTTACAATATCACATACAAAGGCTCTCCTCTTGAATTTCTTCTACGAGGTTTGAGAAAATACGGAATAGGAATCATTCTTGCATCTCAAAACATGAGTGATTTTCGTGATGTTGTTTCAAACATTGGAATAGTTGTCTCATTCCAGCACAGAAGTGATATTGAAGCAAAGACTGTAGCAAAAGAAATCAATGTTGATCCTGAGGACATTCGAAATCTTACTGATATTGGAAGTGCGTTTGTTAAGTTTGCTTCTGAAACAAGTGCAAGAAAGGTTCAGATTAAAGAATACTCTGAAAGATTAAAATAAATTCAAGGAAGACTGTGACCAAAAAATGTGTCTTCAAGACGTTTTAAAAAAAAATCTATTCACATACAATATTGATTAAATGTTGATAATAAGAAATTTCTTCTCCTTGAAACTCATGGTCTAAAGCCATTATTACAGGTGCATATAGGTATAGTTTGTATTTAGTCTCATCTACTATTTTAACATGACTTTTATTTTTATTTCCAAATCTTCTTTTTATTTTTTCTCGTTTTAATGGGGCTCTTTTAAAATTTTTTTTGATTGATTCTTCAGTTAGTAGATATTTATATTTTCCTTGATTCATATTTTCTGCTATCTTTTTGGCAATTTTATCTACTTCTTTATAAGTCAATCCAAATAATTTTTCCTCTTTTAACAAGCTTCTTTTTGGACCCTTTGGAGAAATATTATTTATTCTTTTTCTTGACGCGTCTAATAGCGCATCAAATTTTAATTCTCCTTGTTCATTAGCAAAATTCTTAGCAATTTTTAATACTGTTCTTGGTGTAGCATATCTTCGTGATAACAAATCATTCACATATGGATCAGTTTTTATACCATAC
Organism: Nanobdellota archaeon; assembly: GCA_018901655.1. Lineage (GTDB taxonomy): Archaea > Aenigmatarchaeota > Aenigmatarchaeia > Aenigmatarchaeales > Aenigmatarchaeaceae > JAHIEG01. The sequence continues at coordinate 36,894 of JAHIEG010000009.1, read as the reverse complement.
ACTTCAAAAATAGAAAAAATATCTGGTCTTGCAACTTCATGCTGTTTATCACCAATTTTGTATAACAAATCTTTGAATCTTTTATCTTTAATATGCTGACAATATTGTTCAGTTAAAGAGTCTTCTGATACAAAAATAGCCTTATTCCCACGTTTAGTCATAGTAAATTCTGAAATTGTTTCTAACAAATCTACTAAAGGCTTATCATCGTGTCCCTTAAATCTTATATCATCATATTTATAATGTATATCATCTAAAACCATTAAATTTTTATCTTCTAAATTTTCACCAACTTTTTCAGTATCAATAGCTCCATTAACTTTAGGTCTATTGCCCCACTCTTGCTCATTAGCAAATTTTCTATAATCTAATGATTCAAATTGTTCATTTAATTTATATGTAATATAAAATGGGTTTAATTCTGGATTTTTAAGTATCTGATTTCTTAAACTTAGCATAACATTTAATGTTTTACCAACACCTTTTGGACCATATAAGAATAGCATCTTTGATTTATCAGATTCAATAAATTCATCCAATTTACTAACAGAATCATATAAAATGTATCCTGCATCCACACTAAGTTTCTTACGAACATCGATAACTTTATCTAAAAAATCATAATTATAATTTTCTGCTCTAGCTTCTATTTTTGGCAATTCAAAATTATCCATAAAGACATTAAGAAAATGAATCTTTATAAATACATTACTTGGTCGTAGTTAAAGTGGACTCTAGATTAGAAAAAAACGTAATCAGGAAGTGGGTCTTCAAAGATCTATTTTTCTACGCAGATACTGCAGGATAGTCTTAAATTGCCTTTTATCAGATTCAATTTTTCTTTCTCCGATAGTTTTTGTAAAATCAAGCCATATGCCCTGCTTATCCATCATGAAAGCATATTCGTCTGCATTAGACGACGGTGCGTACATTGAGGATTCAACAGATTTATTTAAATCTTCTATATAAACTTTAGATCCGCCTACGGTTCGAACATTAAATGATAATGCATCTTCTATCAATACAGCTGGTTTTTTGTATGAACCAATACTGATTTCATATGGTTTTCCAATTACATATGTTATATTGCCTCTACTTGATTCTCTTTTAGCAAGATATTTTTCTTGTTCAATAGCTATTTTAGATGCTTTCAGAAACGGTCCTTGTTTTCCAACACGAGTTTTAAAAATATTCATAGAAGTATCAAATACGCTTTCTACCCAATTTTCTATCCCTAGATACTCTTCAAGCAAATCCATATCTTTCAGTTGTTCTGCTAATTTTGCTTGTAGCACTTCTTTGTTTATCATAGACATAATACAATCGGAAGGTATTTAAGCTTTACTATATATACTATTATTAAGTGATGAATATGAATGATTATTTAAAAAAGGAAACAAATGAAGACTATGATACTCTTTGGGATATTGAATTTTTTACCATGCTGAACGTTAAAAAGATAAGAAATCCAAAAGAATTTTCAGACACTGTAGGTAAATACCTAAAAAATAGAAAAGGGGAGGATTTTGATGATGAATATAGTAAGTTTGCTGATGAGCATGAAGATTATATTGAAAATATATCAGATTTCAATGAATTTATATTTGATTATATAAATCATACACATCTGGGAGAAGGGGAAGAAGCCAAAGACCTTCTTTACGAAATGATTTTACCAGATGCAACAGATCTTATTGAAAAGTTTCCTAAGAAAAAATCTGAAATAGAACAAACAGTATTAAATCTACTCCTAGGTCCTCAAAATATGCCAATTGAAACTAAATATGTAAACTTTGATAATCACAAACCAGAAAAAAATGATAAACATGACTGAATATGATAGCGAATTTTTAGCAGAACTATTTGATACATTTTCAAATAAAAAGAGACTTGATGCTTTCCTGTACATAAGCAAACACGACCGTATTTCAATCAAAAGTGAACTTACTGATTATATCGGAGATTCAGCTCCAACATTACAAAGACATATCAATGTGTTAAAAAATGAAGGATACATTGAAAAAGAAGCAAATAAATATCAACTAACTGAAAAAGGAACAAAATTTGCTGACATAATTGAATCTAAGATATTTGAGGAAATAAAGACAATTGATGAAGAAAATAAGAAAAAGGAAGCTATTAAAATGATAGAAGATTATGAAAAAACGTTTGGAACAGAAGAAGCAATATCTATGTTAGAAAGCGCTGTAAAAAATAGAAAACGTTATAAAAAAGCAGAATAAGTGATAAATATGAATAAAAAAACAGAAAATCCATATGATAAGATAGTAAATATGGCAGCTAATCATGTAAAACAGCAAGGTTATGCTTATTCTAGTTGTATTGGGGATATAATATCTGATAATTCTATTAAAATATTTAAAGAAATTCTTAAACCAATATTTATACCAGAAATTGATGCGGAAATAGAATTTTGGGAAACAGAATTAGGAATAGCTATTTATAGTCAATTAGAAGAGAAATTTAGAAACTATGAAGGACTTCTATTGATGTCTATACCAGATAAATATTTTGACATTTCTGGTGGGGAAGATTGGGTTTATGCGTTTGATTTTGAAAATCTAAAAAAAGGTTATGAAAATTATATATCTTATGCAAAAGAAGAAATTAATAAAAAAGATGATAAACATGAATGATATCAATCCTGTAACTAAAATTATGTATGATTATAATCTCGATAAAAAACTTAATCGCTATAAAGATCTTCCAAGATTTAGTTCAGAAGACGAGGTAGAGAAGTGGGCTAAAGAACAAACTCCAGAAGAATCTAAAAGATGTAAATATGCTATTGGAATGATTAAGGGAACAGATGAAATACTATGTAATGCTCCAAAAACAGTTAAAAATATTAGTATAACAGCAGATTGTTCTAATCAAACAGGATATTTAGGAAGAGCAGTTTACAATGGTGGTCTTGGTTCTGGATTTAGTACATATATTTTAGATGTATATAGATGTGATAATGTAAATGAAATTTATTATGATATTATAGAAAGAAGTTCCATGGCTTTCATAAATCCATTAAGTACTGATGATTGTGCAAGAATAGCAGAATTATGTGATGCTGAAACCAAACAAGATAAGGTTATTTTACAAATATTACCAAAGGAAGTAAGACTTGAAGAATGTAGTGATGAGTTTAAAGAACTTGCTTACTCTTTAGCTGTCGAAGATAAAATAAGATACTTTGATGAGAATTTAGAAAGAAAAATCAATGATATTTTAGGAAGACCAAATCCTATAAAAATTTATTCATTTCATAGAACAGGTCTGAATTTTGCTAAAATAAGAGAAGAAATAAATAAGAATAAATCTTAATTTTGTCTTAAATCGCGCGAATTTAAATATCTTTAAGCGAATAGTATAATTATGAATAAAGAACGTTATGAAGAACGAGAAGCAATAAAGATACTTGCTGACAAAGATAAGGCGCGAATAATTTCTTTGCTTTATAATAATCTTTCTAATGAAATGAAAGCAGATGATTTACTTGAAAATTTTAATAACCGAGCTGAATATTTATATCCTCACATTCTTGATATGATTAAAAATGGTACTGTTAAAGAAGATTATAAAGGATTTGGAACACCGGTTAAAGAAACAGGTAAAGTATATACACTTGATGATAAATTTAGTCAAACTCTTTCTAGAATCAACGAGGAATATCCTGGATTAATAAATGAACTTGGAAGCAAATAAAAAGAATATCTTTCATCTATTCAACGAACTTAAACCTTGGCACTTCCTTACCATCAACTATAACATTCTCAACAAACATCTTTAATGGTCTTATCCAGATTGATCCTTTTCCGCGTTTTGATAGCTCAGAAAGTGCCTTATAGACAACAAATTCTTCTAAAGTCTCAGAATGAGTAGCTACACCTATTACTTCATATGTATTTCCTTTGAAATGTTTGTAAATTCCTGGTTTTAATTCGCTCATTTATTTCGCCCTCTCAAACCCTTCAAATTTAATTGTTTTATCATTTTTATCAAAAATCTCTACAACTTTATATTTACCTTTTGTCCAGATTGCACCATCTTTAAGAAAATGTGTAGCTTCAAGTATCTGTATACCTGCTATAGATCTTGAAAGTTTTCCATTACCCTTAGTTTTTCTAAGTGGTATTTCTCCTAGAATCCAATAATTTCGTTGTTCTTTTTTAAGAAATAAATATATTTCTCCTGCTTTCATGTCTTTTGGTATACATTCTTCTATTAATCTATTTCCTTTTTCAAATTCAGAAAAATCTCTTAATGCTAAATCTGGATTAAATTCAACAGTTATACCCATGTAATCACCTTAAATCTTATTTACCACCAATTCTTATAAATCTATTTCATATCTCTAATCAAATAACTAATTATCAATATACCAATCATCTGCTCATTTTGTAGTATTAATTAAAAATAGCCTGTTTATCTCCATGAACTATTTGATGAACCAAATTTCTCCTTAAACAAAAAAGAATTGTTGGAGATTCCAATGTATCATTGGCAGAATAATAATCAATTTGTTCTTTCATAATTTGAACTGATTTTGAAACAGCATCTTCTACTTTATTACCTTTCATTAATGAAATTGGTATAATGTTTGTTGATTTAGCAAATATGTTGCCGATTTCGTCGGTTTCGGGATTACTAACTTTACTAGAATTAAATACAAATAAGAAATTACCAGTATAACCAATAAATGCTATTGTACCAGAATCTATACATTTAGGACCAAGAATTTTGGCAGAAGCACATGTTCTCGAGTAAACTATTTTTGATTCTAAGACATCTTCATTGTCATCAGCTTTAATCAACACTTTATTATCTTGCCCAAGTATCTCAGTTTCGGTTCCATGACCATTTATGATCACGAGTCCGGGTTTTCTTTTATTTAGATAACTTTCAAAATCACTTCTATTTGATTTTTTATCACTAAGATCAAAAACATCCACATTTTTACTATGTGCAAAATTTATAATATCTTCGCTCCAGCGATATAAATAACATGTTTCTGGATCATGGTTAGGTCTTGTTATTAACATTGTGTTATTTGTCATTTTTATCGGCCTTCTTAAATGATCTAACATCTTCCATAATTTCATTGACTAAAAAATTGCCAAGAGGGTTTTCATCTTTTACAGCCTGCATAAGCTCCCATTTATCAAAAGAGCCAAAACTACCTATAGCCAACTTTATATGAGCTGGCATGTGTTCTAAACGAGCAATGGTTAATTTTTTCTCATCTTCTATCATATCAATGACCTAGATTATTTCTAATTCTTTAAGCTTTTCGCCTATTTTCTTTCCAAGTTCAGTATTATTTTTAATATGTTGATAGGCTAGATTCCAGTTTATTGGCTGTTCATCTATAACTGCAATTGTTTGACTTCTTTCTTCCAATGGAAGACCAGAAAATACTTTTATAAATCTTTCAAGTGTTGTTTTTTCATCTTCAGCCATAAACCCACCTACTACAATACGTCTAAATTTACTATTGTTTTTCTTATATATATTAACGCTTCTTATAAATTTAAAAATACGAACCTTTCGAATAACCTCTTCTTACCCCCGAGGGTAGTGAATATAAAGTTTTCTATACAATTAATATTATGATTAAACGTCTGAATCTACAACTAACTAGAAGATGTGATTCTAATTGTTCTCATTGTTTTGGGAACTATGGGCCAGACTCAAAAGGTGAATTAACATTAGATCAAGCTAAGTTTTACATAGATCAAACTCCAGAACATCAAACAATAGATTTTAATCTAACAGGTGGAGAACCTACTCTATATCCTGAGTTAATAAATATAATTCAATATGCAGACCAGAAAAGAGAACAATCTAGTTATCCAGAAAATATATACATGTTTACAAACTGTTTATGGATGAAAGGTAATAATTCTGATGAATATCTAAGAGAGTTAAAACAAGTAGGGCTAGATGAAATTATATTAAGCATAGATGAATTTAGAAGAGATCAACAAAATAGTATTAAAGATCAATTAGATGAAGTAATTACTACATTATACGAAGCTCATGGTGTAAATTATCCAGAATTCAAAATAAGAAGTGTAAAAAGAGTAGTACCAATAAGAAGAGGGTACAGTCTTCCAAAAGACCGATGGGTAAATAACAGAAAGAAAGATAAAATCACTGAATGCGCAATAGATTATTTGGCTTCTCAACTTGAAGAAGATAGACCTATAAGTGCATTTGTTTCTCCAACAGGACTTTATTTTTGTGGTGATGTTCCTGAAGTTGGAAAGATAGGAGAACTTGGTGAGCCGTTAGATGTTATTGAACCTAGGGTTAGGAAGATTGGTAAGTTTATTAAAACATTGTCTGCTTTTGATCCAAAGGTTATAGCTGAAAAGATGAATGATGCTTATGGTTTGAATATTTCGGTTGAACATGATTGTATTTCTTGTCATGAGATGTTTGATAAAATAGGTTATGGGTTTATAGAAGAGATTATTGTAGATGGGTCGTTTGAAGAAATTGTTGATGAACTGATGAAAGAATTAAAAATACTAGAATTTAATTTCTTATAAATTCTTATCAAGAAATTGTTTTAATGCAGTCAAATCTTTTTTATCATTGTCATAATAAAAAGTAGTTATGCCAACAGATTCGGCACTTTTCATTGCATCGAGACTATGTTCAAAATACATAACATCTTCAGGAGAAAGATTAAACTTCTGCAACATAATTTTGTAATATTCGGGATTTGTCTTTTCAGGACTATGCTTCAACGTAAAAACTTCCCAAGGCATTTTATCTAAACCAAATTTTTTGACTTGTTCATCATTTGCACTTGTAAGAATAATTTTCTTATTTGGAAACCTTTCTAACAAATCTTGCATTTCTTTAAAAATCTGAAAAATACCATCTTCTTTTTTTATTACAAAACAATTAATTGCATCTACTAAAATTGTTTTCATATAATTAAATTAATATTTAATTCTTATAAATCTATAACCTCTTAACCAACTCTTCAACCCACGTCTTAACCTCAACACGATTCTCCTCTTCACTCTTAGTTCCAAGAGCTCGTTTCCATTCTGCCCAAAAATATTCATCCAATGCCTTAATAGAATCAGGATACCAAAAAGCAATAGCTCGATCTAAATACTTAATCGTTGGAGAACTAAACCAAGCAGTAACAGCTATCTTATCTGGGATTACAAAAAACTTAAAAGCTACATTATCTGTAAATACAATATTAAAATTATTAGTATCTAATCCTTTAATTATATATTTTAAAACCATTTGTACATAATCCTTTCCATGAATCTTTGTCCTCTCTTTAAACGACTGTTCAATTTTACTCTTTTCAGCAATAAAATATTCAACTAACTTTCCTCTTTTTCTTAATTTTAATAACTCCTCATTATGCTTTGTTCTTTGTTTTAAAAATTCTTTTTTAGATAGATTAGATTTAATTGGATAAGATAAAATGTCTATTATAGAATGTTCTTCCACTCCTTCTTTTTCCATTTCAGATATTTTCAATATAAGATTAGTAACTTGATCTTCTCCTATATATGTAGTCATTGAAGGATTTCCAATTGACTCAATTTTTTGAAATCTTTGTTGTGCTTTTAATATCTCATCCCCTGCTACTTTCTTGATCCTTTGGTTTAAATTACCATAATGAATACAAAATACTTTCTTGCCACCTTTCATTGCTTTAGCTACAAACTTTTTCTTAACTAAATTATTTAGAATATGATAAAGCTTGCTTCCAACTTTGATATTATACCTTTTTGTATATTCTTTAGATATGTTTTCAAAATCAGAAGGTGTTCCAAACCATAAAAGAATCTTAACAGTTCGTTGTTCTTCCGTTGTTAAGAGTAGTAGATCTAAAAATTCGTCAATCGTTTGACCAGACATAATATTTATATAACCTTACTTCTATATAAATGCTATGGATAGTATATCATGTGTATCATTTAAGCCACTTCATAGACGAGAGCAACTCAAGGTTTTAGAACAATACTTTAAAGGTCTAAACGCTGGACATAGAGAACATATGTTTTTACAAGGTGGCCCTGGATCTGGAAAGACATTTTGTATTACGCACATGTTAAACAAATATAATTCAAAATCATCTTACATTGACTGTTCTGTGTATAAAACAAGATCTGCTATTGTTACAAAAATACTTATTGACTTTGGTTTTGCTGTTGCTCGTAGTGGACCATCGTTTGATTATCTATATGAAAAGCTTGATAAGTTTCTGCAAGAAAATAAAACACTAATTGTTCTTGATGACCTTCATAAGTTACATAAACGAGAGATGGAAGTGTTTAATGATTTGATTGAAAAAGCAAGTGTGATAGCTATTTCATTTAATGACAGTGTTCTAAACGATATGGATAGTAAGTCTATCTTTCTACCTATTAGAGTCAGTTTTCCGAGCTACACTAAAGATGAACTAACTGACATACTAAAACAAAGATTTGGAAACTCTGATGGACTAGATCAGATATCTAACTATGCATGTACACATAATGGGAACTGTAGATTAGCTGTTGAATGTTCAAAACGAATTAAACAAAGATGGAATAAAATAGACTTATCAAATACGCTGGTTTGGTTGAATGAGATTGGTGGGATTTGATTAGAAGTTATTTTATTCTGTTGGATGTTTTATAGTAGCATTAGACAAAAACTGATCATTTTTGTAATATTCCCTTATAACATGTTCCGCATGTTTTGGATCATAAGTTTCTAATTCAATGCCAGCAAAACTATTGTCATACGGGTTGTGTTTTCCACCAACAATAGTTATGGTACCATTTCCAGACACATTTTTAACAACTACTAAGAATCCAGTAACATTGTATTGAATTATATCTCCATTATCTGGAGCTCCACTTCCACCTATTGTTATTTTTTTACCCCAAATAGTATTATCTTGATTCATTATTATCACTGTATAATAATTGGTTAGAAAAGCTTAAATATGGGTTTGTGTTGAAATCGGAAGGCGATTAAAATGAAATTTTTATTAAAATAGAATTACATAAAATGTGAACTAGGTACTCTATCATTGAGAAGATCTCGTGGAGTTATCTCCTTTCCTTTTGAATCATAAACCGCAATTGTAACATCTATTCTTTCTTGTCCATCTATTTCATCCTTCATGTGTTCTGCCATATTAAGTACATGTTGAAGATTCTCATCTTCATATTTATATCTAGAAAATGCTTTAGCTAAACCAGGACCTATTGGAAGTCCTCTAAATTCACCTTCCATGCTAATAATTACAGCTTTATATTTTTCAGGTTTTGCTCTAGGTTGTTCTAATTTTCCATATTCGTCTTTTATAGCTCTACTATAATCTGCAGTATCTTGATCAAAACTCATAGTAAAAATATGTACCCAAAAGCTTAAATATGGATTTATTAAATGAGATTTAATAATCGTCTATAAAATATTAGATTTCTTATCAATCCCCTGTAGCTTCGAATCGATAGATATTATATCTTTAGCTATTTCTGCGCCAAAATTTGTTAAAGCATAGTATCTCTTAGGCGGAAAGCCGTTCACCTTTTCAGAATATATAATATTCCATTTATCTAATAAATCAAGAGCTTTATACCCGGTTTTACAACAGATATCGCATTCATATAAGATGTTTGAAACAATAATTCCGTTTTCAGTTCCATCATTCGTTTTCCTGTATAAATATTGAAGTATTTTAGCTGTTCCCGCTTGTCTAAAAATTTCTTCTAAAGGCATTTCGTCTTTCATAATTAATGTTTGTAAGAAAAGCTTAAATATAGAATTGTTCAACTAACGAGATATAATGATTAGAAGGATGAATATTAAAACCCCGAGAGTTCATATTCCCTCGCTCAATAATGGCATATATCTAAATGGTGGATATGATTTTATCTTAGCTTTTCCAATTTTCATTGATTCATATTCCTCTGCAATGATACGAGACGTGTCATGAAAATTCTCAGAAGCATAAATTGCTAAATATGGTGTATAACTGTATCCGCCCTCTCCACAAACACAGACAGCATACAAAATCTGACCACATGTCATTCTTCCAAATTTCTCGAATTTGTGTTTATCAGATTTTTGAAAAACATGAAATTTGTATGGTGATGTTCTTGAACCACCGAAAATATTATCATCATCTAATTTCTATTAATACGCCTCAAAACCGTGTGTACTTAAAATACCATCTAATTTATTTTTAAAATTTGGAAAAGATTTATTGGCGTAATCAATTATACTATCACGGTTTTTAGCATCATCAAAAGTATCTTCAACCATACAAATTATTAAACAGATTTAGAATATAAAGTTTTTGTTTTGATAGAAGTATTATGGTTTTGACGTTCTGAATGGACTAGATCAGATATCTAACTATGCATGTACACATAATGGTAATTGTAGACTTGCCGTAGAATGTTCAAAGCGTATTAAGCAGAGGTGGGGTAAGGTTGATTTGAATTCTACTTTGACTTGGTTGAATGAGATTGGTGGGATATAGAAATTAATCTTTTTTCTACCAAAGTTTTAACCATCTATTTTATATCCAGATATCATTAACATTCCTGATCCAGCCAGTTCTTTTGTTTTAGCATCATCCATTCCCAATGTTTTACCAGATATAATATCCCACATTTCTAATGATTTTCCTAAAGCCATTAATCTTAATGTGCTTTCTTGTTCCATTTCTAAATTAGGTGCTAATTCAATATAACTTGGACCTCCAGCTAATCTTTCTGGTTGAGGATATTCTTTAAGAATATTTATTAAATTATTTTTATAGTCTTTTGCCTTTGTCTTATCAACAAGAACATCAACAAATATCATATCAATTTTATCAAAATTATCTTCTTTTGGTGCATTATCTGTATGTTCATAACCAAATATTTCTACAACTTTAATATGTTCAAGTTCGCTTTCTTCTACAATTTCTCCCTTTCTATAAACTCTTGTTGAATCTTGAAGTATTTCATAAAGTTCTTTTGTATTCATTTTATCACACTAATAATTAATACGTTAGAAAAGCTTAAATATGGATTTGTTGAATGAGATTGGTGGGATTTAAAAATTAGTCTTTTTATATATTGAAAATACTAATAATAGTATAACTTTGATGATATTATGTCAACACAACTTACCCAAATGGGAGCACTTATTAACAATGTAGGTAATTCTATTACAATAGAACCAAATATAGAAATAATGAATTCATATGCACTTAAAAAAAGATCTACAATAAGATATTTAAATACTCTAGAAATACTAATAGAGGATAGTATTGAGAATATTGAAAATGAAAATTTAGAAGAAAGTATGAAATTATGGATTGGAACAATAAAAAAATTAGAAAAAAATCCATTCAAACAAGATCTCTGGTCTAATTATTTAACAAGATATCAAAAAGTTATAGAAATAACTAATGGTATATTAGCAGATAGTATACCAGATATACAAACAAAAATACAAAATGAAATAACAGCCGAAACGTGTAATTATTTAATACAATCTATTGAACTTGTCAGGGATGTTTTCTCTTATTTCCATAGTTTTGCTAACATGGTTAAAAAACCTGGTATAATAAATATAATCCAGAATAAATCAGATATTTTCAAAAAACTTACAGATTCATTTTTTGAAATAGTATCCTATATACAGGAACTAATAGAATATGTAGAAAATGGTAAAGAGATGCCAGAAGAATTTGTTGAAGAACTAATAAATTCATTTTCATCTTTAAACTTAACATTATTAATGGCTAAATCAGCTGTCAATATTACCATTGAAGAAGTTTCTATATCAAAAGAAGCAGAGGTTATTTTAAGTGGATACTCGAACCCTATACACGCCTGATGTTTGTATTCTTATAAATTCTGCTCTTCAGGATAGAAATGCAAAAAAACTTTTTAATAAGATAGAAGAAAATGAATTTAGAGGCTTATTATTGGAAACTATCCAAAAAAGACTCGATATATGGCTATTCAAACTAACCCCCGATGTATCTGCATTCTTTTTCTATTGTAAGCAAACTAGAGCAGATCCGAAAAGATGTCTAAAACAAATTGAAAATATGGAAAAACCAAAAGATAAAAACATGAAAAGATTCAAAAGATATTCTAATGTTATTAAAAACATGTTAAACAATAAATTAAATCAGAATGATCTTAAAGACGTTCATAAAAATTTAAGACAATATTTCAATTCAAAATATTTTATATTTATGAAAACCCCACATATACATTTTCTTGATCAAACCGATAAAGATTATAAGGCTACTATATTTGAAGAATTAAAAAAAGAAACAAATGGTAAATTCTATGATGAAGAAGATTCCGAACATCTAGCATTATTGAACTACTTTTTACAAAGCAAACAATATGAAATATCATTCATAACTGCTGATAAGAAATTGGAAGCATTTTCAAATGATATAAAAAATTGGAATAAACATATATGTATTATTCTCACAGAAAATTTATTTTGAACCATAAAACTAATAATACAGAAAAGCTTAAATATAGCGCGCGTTAAATGAGATTGGTGGGGATTGAATTATTTTCTATTAAATCTATATACAGTCTCTTTTTTCAATATTCCTTGTTTAATCAGAGAAGACATTACATTTTGTTCAATTTCTTTCTGATCATCAGCATCAATTTCTTCATCATCGAAAATACTTACAGCCCGTTTAACAAATTCTCTCACATTCTCTTTAGAATAATATGGCTCTGAAAACCTATTCGGTTCTTTTAAAAGTCTCTGAAAATAATTAACAGCATCTTCTGAATAAGTTTTAATTTTCCTTTCAATTCTACTGCTTTCTGATCCTTCACTTAACATATTAAAAATACGTTAGAAAAGCTTAAATATGGATTTATCTACTCGTCAGATTACGGCAATAAGTTATCTTCCAGTGTTCTATTTCTCAAATATTTTCTTATATAACGCTCCAGCCAGCGCTACTAAAATAACACCATACCATAAGGTTATGTTTTGTAAATCATTCATGTTTGTAATAACCATCAGTAGGCCTATTATTGCTATTATTGATAAACCAATTTCCACTGTCTTCTTGAACATAATTAATAGATTGGTTTGAGAGGTATTTATAGATTAAATAAGTTTATTTTTTAGAATAAATCGACATAACAATAATTGTAGAAACGAATAACAAACAAAAACCTACAAGAAGCCAAAATAAACTTTGTTGAACAGGATTAGATAAATATGAATTAATGAAAGCCCCCATCAGTCCTCCAACAAATGCTAAAAAACACAATCTTGCAGATTCTGATATAATTTCTTTTTGCATAAATCAATTACAAATAAAGCCATATAAGTAGATATCGATTTTCAAGACTTTTGTTTGATTTGAATAATACATTGATTTGCTTAATTAAATGAAATTAATGGGATTTAATCTATTTAGCAATATTAAAACCGACAAATTTTATATTTGTTTTATAAATTGTATTAAAATCCAATAAGAGCTGTTCAGCTAATTGTAATGAAAAAATCAAATCTTTTTCCTTTATCGGTTTATTAGTCCAATAATCCGCATCATTTCTCTTACCTCTCAATTTTTTCATTTTATCAGCTATTTTAAAATACTCCCTGCCTCTTAATTCATTAATTAAAAACCCATGATCGTCTCCCTTTCTTGGAAATAATATTCCATGTTTTTCTAATTCGTCTCTCATTATAAGAAACAGACCATAATATGACCTACTAATAAGTGTTCTTAAATATGCTTCATCATTATATTGTTCATCTTTAAACATTTCTTTACATAAATTTAAAAAACATATCGGCTCAAACACTATTAATCCCCCGTTTCAAAAGTGATAGAAAGTATATTATTTATTTCGTCGATTTTTTCTTTTGTAATACCTTCAATATTTCTTATTTCATGTCTAATTCTATTTTCAGTATTCTCCCATAACTCATTCATTTTTGTAAAATCTTTATTTTTTAATTTAATATCAATAGTTATTTCTTCCCAATCTTCTATTTCCGGGTCTTTTTCTACAAGAATATCAATATGATCTGTCAATTTTACAATATCTGTTATATTAAACAAATTGGATAAAATCAAATTATGTATCCTAAAAAAGTCGTTATCGCTTTCTAGCATTTTTTCAATTTCTGGACTTCGATTAATAACTAAATTTGGTATATTTATATTTTTTTCATCGATAAATTCTAAATCTAAAGAAGGTATCTTCTTTTCGTGTTTTCTAGTAATATTCCATTCGTCGTATCCTTTAATATTAATACTAGTACTAGGTCGTAAGTTATAATAACCCGGCGTTTGACAAAAACCAATATCCTGTATCTGTAACATGTTTAACTGCCCTCCATCGATTCGATAATTTGCTGAATAATTTCATCACGTTTATTATGAATATTATTTATTTTCTTCTTGTTATTAGACCTAAATGTAAATTGTAATAATAATGATTTTGGATTTATTTGAAACTGTCCCAAAATAATATCAAATTTATCTTTATCTTCAGTTTCGTTTTTTTCAAAAACAGAAACTCTTATTCCTTGTGGTGTAATGTTATAATTCAACTCATCTAAAGTTGTAGATGACATTTTTATACTTTTTCCTAATAATGTTTTCGCATCATCAGTATCTATTATAATATTTGTTATTATATCGAAAAAGGCAACTGTAGAATCAACATCATAATTTATCTTAGGGAAATATTCTAATATTTCCTCAAAAACATTTAGTATATTATCTACATTTTCAGGCGCTTCCGATCTAACAATTATTGCTCCACCGCCAAAATTAGCCATTACATTAACACCATTTTTAGTAGCAAATGTTTCAACTCGAGAACCAGTTAAAGAACCCATAATTGATTCCAACGTTTCTACTCTTTTATCATTCTTTATTATTTCAAAACCTTTCTCTTCTAAAGTTTTTGATAATTTACTAACTAAAACACTCAATTCAACATAACTTTTAAGCTTAATACCAATATGATAAAACTCATAAGACTGTATTTCAAAATTCATAAAATCACTTATAATTATTATAATCTATGTTACATATATATAAATAGCTATTTCCACCCACTCGGTGAATATAAATTTTTACCAATATTTAAAATATTATTAACTTTCTTAAACGACATTTGCTACCCAAATTAAAATTATACCCACTCCAATTAAAAACAAATTTATAAAAGTTCTATATTTTCCGCTTTTATCAAGCATTTTTAACATTTCATTTGCACCAAGAATAAATAATGACAATCCTATTGCTAAAACCGAATAATGCATAATATATATGTATTTCAATACTTTATAAATTTATCAAAAATGTTCGAAAATATTTAAATTGTATCGTCTTTTTTCTTCTTACTCGTTATAAGCTTTTCACAATGACAGCAACGCCAACTAAAATATTCTTTAACTCCATCTTCAAATCTTTGTTTACCCGTTTTAACTAATAGAAAATGACCACCACATTCACATTTTGCTAAGGGGAAAGTTAATGATTCCATAGTATATTTATTAACGGTTAAACTTTATAAATTTACCTAAACGTTCAATTTTAACATCCTTGTATATATCCCATTATAACAGTGAGTCTATCATAATTTGAACTAAATCTTTATCCCTGCCTTAAACTTCTATCATCTTTTAAATACAGATTATCTTTCTTTTTGAAGAATACGTTTTTTATCTTTCCTAATAATATATTTGATGAAGATGTTAATTCTCCATATTCTAAATCTCCATATTCTAAAATATGTTTATACTGACCAACTCCTGATATGAATTTTTCCAATTCAATATCCATTTGATCTATTGAACCTTCTAAATAAAAGTATGGATAAACCATTTCACCACCAGGTATTCTATCTTGTATTCTATCTCCATATCTCATTTTAAGTAGATCCCTCACATCTTCTGGAACCTCAATACCAATACTATCATAAAATGTTAAACCCCAATTGCCCCAAGCATGAAGACCATATTCAACTTCTTCATCTTTTGCAGTGTATCGAAAATTTCCATATGCACGAACTCCTGCTGTGTATTTTTCATTAATTCTAAATCCATGTTTTTCAAGAAGTTTTACATATTCTTGAGTACTATGCTTATTTGCAGATTCAATTTGTTCAGCATCTTCTTTTGATTGTATTATTAAATTCGTTTCAGATATAGTAGACATACATATATTTTAAACTTTCTAATATTTATTCTTATTTATTCATCTCTGCTTTAAGCTCGTTAAACAATGCTCTCGTTCAACATTTTCACAACAATGTTCCTAATCTCATCTTTCTGAACATCACTAAGTGTTTTAGAAACATCTTGAAGCTTAGTTAACTTATCTCTATTATCTCCATCAGTAAAAGCAATAGCTTTAGCATAAAGATTCATATTATCTTGACGCCTTAACATCTCTTCTTCTCTAAGTTTTGGATTCATAGTAAATCCACATCTAGAACAGTGAGGACTTTTATCAAGATCGGGATTAGTATACTTAGTTTGACATCTTAAACAACTTATCAACTCATCTTTCTTTTTCTCTACCTTATTAATTAAACCTCTAATCCTCAGCTCCTCGTTCATAACACCTTCATCATCACATCGAATATATCTTGCTTTCATGTTAGATCCTAATGCCCAGCCCATACTTCTATTCAACTCTAAATCATGCATACCGTTTTGATATTTCCAAAACGCAACGCTATTTCTAAATATATGAGTATTAGGAGGTTTATCAGAATTAACTTTTTTAGCTATCTCACTAACATGATTTGAGAAAAAATTATAAGAAGGTAATTTCCATCCATCTTTCCATTTAACAATAAAAAGTGGAACATTAGGAAAATCTTTACTATCTTTCAAAGGATGAGAATCAATCCAATTAATTATATGAACATTGTTCTCATACATATACACTGTACGAGTTCTATGTTTATTTTTACTATTCCTTACAGATACTATCAAATAATCATCAGCTTTTTCTATATCTGAAACAAATAATCTACCATATTCTGAAATATTTCCACCTAAGATCAGTAAAGAAGTTAAAGCCTTGTCCATCAAATTTGAAGCATAACTTGGAAAACTTAAGATTTCATCTCTTGTCCAAAAGTCTTTTCTATGAAGATCCTTTAATATATTAACAGTCTTAATGCCTTCAATAACTCTCTTTTTCTTTATAATTTTAATATAAAGCTCTCTTACAGATTTCTTAAAATATCTAAGTGATTTGTATGGCGTACCGTCTTTTTTTGTTATCTTTCCACTACTCATATCATAGAATAATTTATGTAACTCCCCATTTGTTACATCTTGAAAATCTTTCTTAAGATGTCTAGCAATAAACATTAAAGTATAGATATGTCTTATTTTGATTGAAAAACCTGCATAAGATTTTGTCATAATAAATTTCTTGATAATTTCTTTATTATTTCTAGACACTGTTCTATCTTTCTCTAACAAACTCATGGTGGTTTCAAACTTTCTCTTTGTGTTGTGTATATCTGGTATATCATATGTCATAATAAGTATAATACATAGTATTACTTATAAAGTTATTGGTACACTGAACTAAAAAAGAGTGAGCCCGGAGGGATTTGAACCCCCGATCTTGCGGTAACCTCTTCTCTTGAAACTATAGAAGAGAAACCGAAGCCGCACGCGTTTTCCTGACTGCGCTACGGGCCCTCAACCTTTTTATTATATTTGGATGGAAACATATAAACTCTTCTTTTAGTTTCAACAAATCTGTCATTAAACAAAAAATTAATAAAATGCAACTGATTTATTGACGCATCAGAATATGAAATTAAATTTTCACTATTTAGATAACCGTCACCTAAATGATATCCAAATATGTACGCTTCTCTTGGTGTAATATATTTTATCAGTGACTTAGATTCTGAACCATTATACCCATATGAAGATGCCTTATTATATAAATCATCCAATAATTGATTATACGCTTTCGTGAATATGTTACAAATAGATTTCCACTTGTTCAAAAGGACAAATAAATTTCTAACAGAGATATTTCTCTCATCATTTATCCAATATGCGATACTTCTATTAGAAAAATCAAAATCAATGTTTTTAATCTTTTTTACTGATTCTATTTCCTCTTTAATATTTTTTAATATATCATGAATATTGTTTAAGGATAAAGAACCTTTATATGACTCATTTTTGCTGTAATATTCTATCAAGTAATTAGGTAATTCTTTTTTAGGACTTTTAGGAATCCTAATAATCATTTTAATACGCCAAATCAAAATTTAAGTGCCCCTTTGGTTGAGCCACGGTCCCATAATATATTAATTGCATTTAACTAATAAAAAGATTAAAATTTGGATATGGTTTGATTTCATGATATACGTTTTTATTAAGTTATGGATGTTCAATTAATTCCTGATGTTCTTTGTATTCTTCATAAGTCCATGATTTCTCGAATATTTCTTTAATTTCTTCTTCAAGTTCATATGTTTGAGTTCCTTCATTAATACATTTTACAAGAAGATCTTGATACTTATCAATTCCCCAAAAACTTGCTCCGAATATTTGTAGATATTCCTGCCATTTATCATAAGAACTGATAAAAATTTTTCCATTTATCTCTTTAGTACAACTATAATCCCTCCTTTTAAGTCCTTTTATCCATACTGGTTCAATGTTAGAAAGAACATCATGAACTAACCTAGGATCTTCTTTTACATGTTTTGCAAAAATATCTATTTTTTCAGATGGAGCAATGAAAGTATATATCGCTTCACCACCACGTTTATCATCATAATTAGCAGAATATATATATGCTAAAAAACCAGCTTCTTCATCATTACCATTTGTAAGAATGTCATTTGTTTTAATAGAAGTTATATTTTTATCACTACGAGCATTTACTGCTTCTTTCACATCTCCATAGATAACAGCTTCACGTGGATATACTCCTTTATTGTAAAGTCTATCTTGACGAAGTATATGTGAACCAATTCCCCAAGAACATATTTCATTTAAACTTATTTTTGTTTCTGGGTTAATTTCATACTTTTCATTCCTTCTCTGACCATGACAATCATACTCACGAATTGAAATAATTTCAGTTTTACCATTAATATTTCTTATAGTTCCTAAACTATAATCATATAGATCATACCATCTATAATTAAGCAACCCAACGGGATTACTCTCGTCTGTAAAATAACTTAAAACCTCTTCTTTGTCCATAGTAATAGTTACTACTTGAAAGTATATAAATATATGTTAAGAGCCTAAAATCAAGGATATATTCAATATATAAGAAATTTATTTGAATTCTTCTTCAAGTTCATATGTTTGAGTTCCTTCGGTAATACATTTTACAAAAAGATCTTGGTGTAATTCTTCACGAGTGTTCCAAAAATCGCGTCTGAACATTTTTAGATGTTTTTCCCATTCCTGATATGGACTTATAAACATTTTTCCATTTATTTTTTTAATTCCTTTAATCCAACATGGTTCAATTTTAATATTAGAAAGGGCCTGATGAACCAATCTAGGATCATGTTTTATATGACTGGCAAAGGTATCTATCTTTTCAGATGGTGCAATAAAGGTATATATTGCTTCATTTTTACGATCATAGTCGAAAATAGCATCGTGTATATATGCAAGAAAGCCTGCTTCCTCATCATTGCCATTTGTAAGAATATCTTTTGTTTTAGTTGGTGTTTCTTTAACCTCGGCTACATCTCCATAAATAACAGCTTCACGTGGATAATCTTTTAAATCACCAGTCCAGAATCTATCTGCAACTACTATCCTTGAGCCGATATCATAAGAACATACTGACCACGACACATTACGCCTATTATTATCATCGTAGTGTATAAAATTATTTGTTATTTTTGTTGTATTAAAATCGCGGGCACCATGCCAACAATATCTAAACAGACCAACCGGACTGTTCTCATCCTTAAAATATCTTAAAATCTCTTCTTTATCCATAGTAATAGTTACTACTTAAAGGTATATAAAGATATGTTAAGAATAGAAAATGGTGAGCTCGGAGGGATTTGAACCCCCGACATTCTGGTCCGAAGCTTCGCCTTAATTGAAAAAAATCAATTAATCAGACGCACTATCCAGGCTGTGCCACGGGCCCATAATATTAGATGATGGGTTTAGAATATAAAAATCAAGGATATACCCGGTCCATTGTTCTTGGAAATGCAATAGCATCCATTACATGATCAATACCTGCTAGCCATACAACTAATCTTTCAACTCCTAATCCAAAACCAGAATGTGGTACTGTTCCATACTTTCTAAGATCCATATACCAACCGTAATCTTCTTTCTTAAGTTTAAATATTTTCAATGATTCTTCAAGTTCTTTTGGATCAGATATTCTTTCAGAACCGCCTATAATCTCACCCATTCCCGGCATTAATAGATCAGATGCTTTTACAGTCTTTGAATCTTTTGGATCAACTTTCATATAAAATGCTTTCATATCTCTTGGAAACTGAGTTAAAAATATAGGTCCTTTTCCTACTTTGTCTAACAATTCTCTTTCATCCTTATCAGTTAAGTCATATCCCTTTTTCTTTCCAAGTGTTTTTAGTGCTTCAGAATAAGACATTCTTAAAAATGGTTTTTTGACTTTTGTCAATTCTTTAACATCACGTTCAAGATATTCCAACTCAGTTTTACAGGTTTTAATAATATGATCAATTATATAGATTATCAACTCTTCTTCAAAACTCATTAACTCCTCATGATCCATCCAAGCAGCTTCCATTTCAGCCATCCAGAACTCAGACAAATGTCTTCTTGTTCTACTCTTCTCTGCTCTAAACGTTGGTGCGATTGTAAAAATCTTTTCAAGACCAAATATTGCTGCTTCAGCATAAAGTTGCCAAGTTTGAGTTAAAAATATTCCTTCTTTGTCTTTGTACTTTACTTCGAAAAGAGTTGATCCACCTTCTGCTCCAGATGGTGTAAATATAGGAGAATGAAATTCAATATAACCTCTATCATAATGGAATTGTCTAAATGCTTTAAACACTTCAGCTCTTATTTTCATTAAAGATGTCATTCTTTTACCTCTAAGCCACAAATGTCTTTGTTCTCTCAAAAACTCTTCTGATTGATCTTTAGCTATTGGAAATCTCTCAGCTAGTCCAATTATCTTAATCTTGCTAACTTGTATTTCATATCCACCTGGAGCTCTCTTATCTTCTTTAACCACCCCTTCTATTTCGATTGAACTTTCTATACTAGCTACCTCAGCTTCTGGTATACCTTTACAAGCAAGTTGTATAACTCCTGAAGAATCTCTTAACATAATAAAGACTAGAGCTTTCTGATCTCTTTTTCTATAAACCCATCCTCTAAGAGAAACTTTATCTTTAATTTTACCTTCAAGTACATTTGATATTTTACTAAATGTCATAATAGTATGATAGAAATCAAGTGATTTAAAGTTTTTCTTCTAATAGTCTCTTTGCGGTTTTAGCATCTACTGTTCTATTTGATTTTCTTATTACCTGTCCTATAAGAAATTGCATTACCTTCTCATTACCAGATTTGTAATCAAATACTGCTTCTTTATTCTCTTTAATAACGCCATCGATAATGCTAGCAATATCATCTGTTTTAACATATTTCTTACTAATCTTATCAAATTCTTGTTGATTAAATGTGATTTCTCTAAGAATCATTTCTGCTCCAAGATCGGTTATTTCTCCTCTCTTAATCATTTTTAATAATTTCAAAAATATATCAGACGTTATCTCTGCTTCCTTAAAACTTTTTTTATTATAATACAAAATTTTCTTAAGTATGTTTACCCACGTTGCTACAAGTTTTGGGTCTTCTTTTTTAACACATTTTTCATAGAATTCTGCTAAATAAAAATCATCTATAATTGAATTTATAAGTTCAGGTGATATATCAAACTCTTTTTGGTATCTTTCAAATTTATGATGAGGAAGTTCTGGTATTTTATTTTTCATTTCCAGAATCCATTTTTTAGAAATCTCAATTTTTGTTAAATCTGGTTCAAATATATATCCATAATCGTTCTCTGTTTCTTTTTTTCTCAAACTAATTGTAATATTCTTTCCAGGTAACCAGGCTCTTGTTTCTCTTTCTATTTTTTCTCCTCTCATAATAGCTCCTTTTTGTCTAACTATCTCTAGTTGTAGTGCCTTTTCTGCATCAATTGCTCCAGTAACGTTTTTTATCTCAACTCGTTCTCTACCATCTATTGAAATATTTAGATCGGACTTCAGCGACAAATCACCCGGAACATAGACGTCTAAATATTCTAAAATCATAACAAGTTTTTTGAGAAACCTTCTAACTTCTTTTGGATGTGAAAACTCTGGTTTAGTTACTATTTCTATCAAAGGTATACCCGATCTATTATAATCAATTAATGTATAATTAGCTGTTGAAATATCTCCTCCAACGTGTTGTAACTTTGCTGGATCTTCTTCTAAATGTATTCTTTCAATACCTATTTTCTTTACCTTACCTTCAAAATCAATTATTTCTAACTTACCGTCTTTTGCTAGTGGTACTTCATATTGTGTTATTTGAAAGTTTTTAGACATATCTGGATAAAAATAAGTTTTTCTTGAAAAATACATTTCTGATAAAACATCACAATTTAATGCAAGTGCTACCTTTATTGCTGCATCAATTGCTCCTTTATTTACTCTTGGTTTAGACCCTGGCATTCCTAAACATGTTGGACAACATCTACTATTTTCTGAAACACTATTAATATCTTTCATTGAACAACCACAAAATAACTTTGTCTTTGTATTTAGCTGAACATGGGTTTCAATACCAATTTTTATTTTTTCCATCGTTCCACCTCTTTACCAAATGAAAGAATATAATCTTCTCTAAAATGATCTGAAAGTAATTGTAAGCCAATAGGCATTTTATCCATTGTTCCAATCGGAACCGAAAGCTGTGGTATTCCAGCTAAATTTGGTGCTACAGTTAAAATATCATAAGCATAGTGCTGTAATGGTGTTAATTTTTTAATTTCAGTAAACTTTGGAGCTATTGTTGGCATTGATGGTGCAACTAGAATATCTACCTTCTTAAAAGCTTTTTTAAAATCTTTAATGATTAATGTTCTGACTTTCATTGCCTTTAGATAGTATTGATCTCGATAACCTGCCATTCTTGCATATGTTCCAAGCAATATTCTTCTTTTAGCTTCTTCCCCAAATCCTTTACTTCTAATTTCTGTAAAATATTCATTAAATCCTTTTCCTTCTGGGTTTGAACTTAAACCATATCTTAATCCACAAAACTTTGCCAAATTTGTTGATGCCTCACAAAGAGCTATAATGTAGTAAGCAGAAACAGCATATTTTGTATGTGGTAAAGAAACTTCTTGATATTTTATTCCAGAATCATCGAGTAATTTAAAAATCTTTTCAACAATTTTCTTATCTGTATGTTCAAAATATTCCTTAGGTATACCAATTTTTAGATTCTTTGTAGTTTTTGTTTTTAATTTAACATCAACACTTGTTGAATCTTTTTGATCATAACCTGCTATCATTTTTAAACATGAAGAAGCATCATCCACTGTCTTTGCCAATACACCAATCTTATCTAATGAGTTTGCAAAATCTATTAGACCATATCTACTAACTAAACCATATGTCGGTGTTAAACCAACTACTCCGCAAAAAGCAGCTGGACATGTTATTGATCCACCAGTTGATTGACCAATTGCAAATTTAGAATACTTACTGGCTGCAATATATCCTGCACTCCCACCAGACGAACCGCCACAGCTTCTTGTAAGATCATGTGGGTTTTTAGGTATACCATAAGCTGAATTTATTGAAAATGTACCAAATCCAAACTCATCCATTGTTGTTTTCCCTATCACTGAACATCCTTTAAGCTTCTCAATAACCGTAGCATTAAAAACAGGGTAATAGTTATGGAGTATCTTTGAACCTGCGGTTGTTAATATTCCTTTAGTACAGATATTATCCTTAACAGCAATTGGAATACCTTTAATAGCTTTTTCATTAATAGTTACAAAGAAATTGTATTTCTTATTCAGTTCTTTTGCTTCGTTTATAATCTTTTTCATATCAAACAGCTCTTGGACCTTTAAAGAATTTATCTTGTTTCTGTTCAGCATTCTTTAGAGCATCTTCCTGAGAAAGGGATTCTTCAACCGCGTCTTCTCTTAGTATGTTTTTTATTTCAAATGGTTGAAATGAAGGTTCTATATTATCTGTTTCTACTTCTTCTAAAAGTTTAAAGTCTTCTAATATCTTTTTCAACTGATCTTCTATGTCTTTATCTAATCTTGCACTTTTAGCAACTTTCATATGATCACGTAACAATTATGGCGGCCGAGGCAGGACTCGAACCTACGACCTCTTGATTAACAGTCAAGCGCACTACCTACTGTGCTACTCGGCCAATGCCAATAATACCAATATAGCTTTAGCTTGTTTAAATGTTTCTTAAAAATATTGGTAAAACTAGAAAAATCTTTCTTATCTAAGATTGAGATAAACACCCATCATTCTCACTATTAATCTATGGTTTTACAAGAATATAAACATAATGGCGCCTTGGGCAGGATTTGGACCTGCGACCTGCCGATGTCTGCCAACCTAGCTAACAGTTTCGTCTTGACCAAAAATATTTAATCAATCGGACGCTCTACCAGGCTGAGCCACCAAGGCATAGATGAAAATTAACAACAGAAATTTATAAAGGTATTGATACACTTAAATCCTTTTATTCTAAGTAAATATTATGAAACTTGAAGACATTTTATTAAAGAGGGGAGAAGTTCCTGTAGTGGGCAATCATGTTTTTGTTCCAATCCATCCAAAACTTTTTGATCAAAGTTTAGAAATAAATAAAAATCTTGCACAAGAAGTATTCCCAGAGGCAGCTCAAGAATGGTATAATGACATGGAAGAGCATGTAAAAACTACAGATGATAAACAGACAAAATTCCTATTCAGCTTAGTATCAAAAAGTAAAAAACCACTTATTAAAAAAATCGATGGAAAATACGCAGTCATACGACCAGAATATCAAATAGAAAGTAAAACTGAAGGCATGTTAACAAATGGTTTAGTTAAATCTTTCGTTCCTTGGGGTGGTGGACATGGCAGTTTGGGTCTTGCTGGAATGAGTGATGATGGACCAGAACCTGGAATAGATATTGAATCTACAGCTCGTATCGGACCAAGAAATACGCGGTTTTCTGAAGAAAAATTTAAAGAATATTGCTTTATTCCAAAAGATAAAATCAACGATTATTCACATGGTACAGCAGCTTATGCATATACTCAACATAATGTTGATATTTATTTTCAAGCATCGTTTTTAGAATGTTGGGTTAGAAATTATCTTAACGAAGTAATGAAACGGGTTTTATAACACTATTTTTTAATTAGAGAATCATAATCTCCATAATACTTCTTTTCAACTTCTTTTTGAGCTTTTTTCTTATCTTCTTCATTTGGAACCTTTCTTCCGCTTTCCTCTGCAAATTGATTAGAATGTTCAACAAAATCTTGATGCATTTTTTGATTCTGTTCCTGATCTTCCATACTACGTTTAAAAAATTCTATTGTTTCATTTTCACTAGCTACTGACTTGCCATCTTCTATTACGGTTAACATCTCCATCCGATCAACTGTAATCTTATGTTCTAAGGTATTACTAAACTCTTCTCCTTTTTTAGTTAGTTTATAGAATTTAGTCGCTTTTCCTGATTTTATTACATAATTAATTTCTTTAACTGGCTCAAATACTTTAATACCGAGGTCTTCTATATAACCATCTTTCATTAATTCACAAAATGTAATATAACAAAGCCCTGCTTCATTGAGTTGTATATATCTAAACTCACCTAACTCTTTAGCAAGTTCTAATACAGCTTTCAAATCATATTCAAAATATTCTGTTCTTCTATTCTTCATATTAAAATATGGTAAGAAAAGAATTTAAACTATAAAATAAACTATTGCCTAAAGCAAATAAATCTTTATATATAGAAATCGCTAACTCTAATTAAATAAAAACTCGCTTTAGTTAATTCGGACAAATTAACTTTTGACTTCACGCATTTATTTCGGACAAAACAATCGCGCAAAATTATCTTTCTTGTAATGTTAATATCGAAAATACGCTATAAATACATTTCGCCTCCCGAAAATATACGTTAAAGTATATATGTACCTGGTACATACCGTTATCTCATAACTAGAATTAAACATGTGTTACAAACACATACTTGTTAAAAAAAATTGGGGTGAAAATAAAAATGAATACAATAGTAAATTCAGCATTTGAAACAGCATTCGGTGCTAATAGTGGTAAAAAACAGGAAGCGGCTCCTGGTTACCAGGGAAGAATAGATGAAGCAGAAGGAATGAGTTGGGAACAAAGGGTTTCTGAAGAGTTCGACATACAAATGCACAAAGCAAAAATAATGATAGTTGGATGTGGTGGAGCAGGTTGCAACACAGTATCTAGACTAACTGAAATGGGTGCATCTGGATCAGAAATTATAGCATTAAACACAGATGCAAAACATTTGGCAATCACAAAAGCACACAAGAAACTATTAATTGGAAAAGACACAACAAGAGGTCTTGGTGCAGGTGGTTATCCACAAGTAGGAGAAAAAGCAGCAAATGAACAGAGAACACAAATTAAACAATTACTAGAAGGAGTAGACCTATTGTTTGTAACAGCAGGTATGGGTGGTGGAACAGGAACAGGTTCAGCACCAGTAGTATCTGAATTAGCAAAGTCAATGGGAGCAATAGTAGTTGGAGCAGTTACAATGCCTTTCAAAATGGAAGGTACAAGAATACAAAAAGCTGAAGATGGATTGTCAAAACTTAGACAAGTTACAGATACAGTTGTTGTAATTGAAAACATGAAATTGTTAGAATATGCAGGTTCAATGCCAATTGCACATGCATTCGCACTAGCAGACGAATTGATCTCAATGATGATCAAGGGAATTGTAGAAACAATAACAGTACCATCACTAGTAAACCTAGACTTCGCAGACGTAAGAACAATAATGAAGGCAGGTGGTGTTTCAGCAATATGTGTTGGAGAAAGTGACTCACAATCAAGAATTAAAGACGCAGTATTGAAAGCACTAAACCACCCATTACTAGAAGTAGATTATCAGGGTTCAACAGGAGCTTTGATACATGTAGTATGTGGACCTGACATGACATTAGCAGAAATTAATGAAGCTGGAGAATTGATTTCAAAAAGACTAAGCCCAGATTCACAAGTTATTTGGGGAGCAAGAGTCATGCAAGAGTACACAGGAAAAGTACAAGTAATTGCAATAATAACTGGAGTAAAATCACCATACATTCTTGGACCAATAGAAATGGCTGATAGAGAAAGAACAGCAGAGAATGAACTGGGAATCCCAGTAATCTTGCGATAGATATGAAAGACTTCAATGAATTAAAAGGCGGGGAGAGTCCTCCCTTCTTTTTAATTTTTTTAAGTGCAAATAATTAGGGGGTCTTCCCCCTTCCTTTTTTATTTTCCCAACACATTTAAATCCTTTTCTATCTAATTATATTTATGAGAATAGAAAGTAGCAAAGTTTATCTAAACAGAAAGGATTTCCTGGATTATATTTCATTTATCCAGACTTCTGAATGCCGACCAGATGAAAATAATAATCGCTGTAATTATGTGCTGGGTGGAGCTACGTTTGAAAACTGTCAAATTTACAAAGAAATTTTATCATTGTGCCCAGAACTTGGAAATGGTGTAAAAATGGCTAAAAAATCTGTTGAAGAATCAGGAGATCCAAATCAAACAGATTTTTCCTGCCCATTAAATAAATTTCGATGGAATCGAATAAAATCTTACCTAGAAGATGCAAAATTTGAGATTGTGATTGAAAGCCCAGATAGTGCCAGCGGTTCTATGGATTAAAATTAAGACTTAAATCCTTTTACTTCTTAATAATTAAATATGAAAACAGATTTAGTTGTAGCAGGATATATCGTACATGATAATAAAGTATTGCTAATCCATCATAAGAAACTGAACATGTGGCTTCCACCTGGTGGTCATATTGATAAAGATGAAACGCCAGATGATGCAGTAATAAGAGAAATCAAAGAAGAGCTGAACTTAGATATTGACTTCATGTATAAAAGTGACATACCTGCTGAAGGAGATGTTAAAAAAGTATTAGTTAATCCATTTCATGTTAATGTTCATAATGCTGGAGATCATGATCATTGCTGTTTTTTTTATTTATGTAAACCTAAAAATATAGAATCTCTGGCTATAGTAAAATCTGAAGTAAATGATTATCAGTGGTTTTCTTCTGAAGAATTGAATCAGGTATCAGCTGGCGTTAGAAATAGTGGACAAAGAGCATTGGAATTATACAGTTCTCTATCGGAGTGATATTTAATGTTTTTGAGTAGCATTTAAATCTCTTTCAATCTAATTATATTTATGACAAAAATTTCATATCATCCTGAAGTTGTGCTTCTAAGAACAATATATAATGAGGGAAAGATGGATTCAGACGAGCTGATTCTTAAGTTAAGAGATTTGTGTTTTGCGTTAAATGATAGAAATATTGATGTTGGATTCGATTTTAGATCAATTAATGACCCAACACATAGTTATGTTTTGGATAATGCAATTTGTGAAGTTAAAGCAGAAGGTTATCTTATTCAGGCAGATTTTAACAGTTATGTTCTTACAGAAAAAGGAAATAAAAAGATGAAAGAAATAGAAAACCATTTAAGACCCATAGATGAAGAATTTAAGAAATTATTTGCTAGTTAGAAGCATTTATATCCTTTTTTGTATTTTGTTACTCTCATGCGTAAGAAACTTTTATTTATTCAATTTAAGCAGATCATCTGGCGAACCGCCGATAATATTAAATATTTCTTTTTCTATCACTTCAACGTATTTTCTTGATTTAATTATCTGTTTTCCAGCTCCTTCAAACTGCGAATATCTTTCTACTAAAGCTTTGAATCTTTCATATAAACTAACAATTTTATTATGATCAATCCTGTCATCAGCATACTGAACAATCTTCTCTTCCCATGTCCAATTTTCTATAGATTCTTCTAAGACAGCGCTCAAAACATGTTTTCTAATGATTTCTGCAATCTCAGGATACCCTTCTTTTATCAAGATATCATAGCCCATTTGTGCATGTAATAATCCGCTTTTTCTGTCTGGCGATCTTATTTCATTGCTTTTAGCTATATCATGAAGCAATGATGCTCTGTCAATCAAATCAATATTTATATTAATCTGTTTTTCTTTTAGTTTCTTGGCTAAGAACATTGCAATTTTATTTACAACTAAACTATGTTCCATTATATTTGGAAAGATTTCATATTTTTGAAGAAGCTTTATACATTCTTCTCTTGAAGGTAAGTTCATGTAAAATAATAGACTGTATGAATTTTTATATTCATTACTTTGATTGGTAAGAGTGGTTTATATTAATAAATTTTAATCATTTGACTATTTCTTTAACTTTGTTTATAAATTCTTCAGCAAATTTAATAGCTTCTTCTGCTTCGTCTACTGAAACAATGTCATATTCTTCATAAATTATCTTATTTCTCTTTTTCCTAAAATTATCAAATAGTTTTATCATTTTACTTGAAATTTTATCACCAAATTCAGAATGAACAAATTCAATAACAGATAAGTGTTGATATTCGCCTTTGGGTCTATAACCTTTAGAAAATATTAAAGCTCGACCAGCCTGCAACATAGTATTATATGCTATAGCTAAACACCAGTCATATTCTTCAGTTTTGAAAACAGCTTTAGAAGCTTTAAGATCTCTTACTCCCCTGTTAATAGATTTTTTAATCAGATTCCTATCAAAACTAATTGCTTCTATCCTATTTTCACTTAATAGTTTTTCTAAACTCATCTTCATCGCCTATAATCATTATTATTGGTTTTTTAATAATGTCTATCAATAAATGATTTTTTTCTTTAATTCTTTTTTCAAATTCGTTTTCATTCCAAATTATATAATTGATTTCTCTTAACATTTTTCTTTCAAAACTACTTATCATATCAACTATGTCTACTTGTTTTATAGTTCCTATAATTAATAAATCTATATCACTTTTTTCTGTTTCTTTACCAGATGCAAACGATCCATAAATTAAAGCATATTTGATATTTTTAGTTTTTAACAACTCTTTAAGGTGTTTACCCAAACTTTCTGTTCTCATAAACATTATTTTTAATGGTTCATATAGTGGCGATTTTTTATTGATTTCATAAAGTATTATATTTCCTTTTTTCTGCTTTGTTAATAATCCTAAATCTATTAAATTATTTAATTCTCTTCTAATACTGTTAGTATTTTCATTTGTTAATCTAGCTATTTCTCTTAAATAGAAGTTTTTTTCAGAATAGAACAGAAACAATTCTAATATTTTGATTCTTGCTTTTGATCCAATTAACTTTTCTAACATGTATAAATAATGTATACGTTTGTATATAAATGTTATACAGCTGATGTATAAATAATGTATACACAGTTAAACGCTTTACTTCTATGTCTGATGGAAATGACAGATGAAGAAAAAGTTATTGCATTATGTGCTATTAGTTATTTGATTAAAATGTATGAAATAGATTTATAAATTCTAATAACGAATTATTATTATGTCTCTTGCTTTATCATATGATACGAGAGTAGAAGAGTTGGGTTTGGGAAAACTTTTGAAACGACAATATTTCTTAACTATGGAATTGTTAAATATTATGAAAACTGAGGAAAGACTATTTTCAGCCGACGAATTTAATGAAATAATGCTTGGTTCTGACGAAGAAAGAAAAATAGACTATTTAAAAGGTGGAAAATATAGAGAAGATTATGAAAAAATAATTTTAAAATTAGAAGAAGTTCATAAAGAATTGGATGAAAGAGAAGCAAAATATCTTAAAAAAGAGTTTTAATAAGTCCACAACACTAATAGAACCCTTTCAAAAAGGTTTCAGTTAATCTGCGTTTGAGAAGCATTTAAATATTACTTCTTTTCTTCCTTTTTAACAATTCTCTCTGGGTGATAATGATATCTTTTAATTACATTCTTTTTCATGTATTGAACAGAATCACATTTAGCAACCAGTTCTTGAGCTGATCTACCACGAAAACCAACTAAATGAACCTTTTTCCCTAGACTTTGAACAATATCAACTGCAGGAATCATATCACCATCTCCACTAATTAGAATAGCGACATCAAATTTATTTTCTCTTGCTCCCATAACCATGTCAACAGCTAACCAAACATCGTCCATTTTATTACTATATCGTTTTCCTGTGTATATTTCTTCTTTACATTTATCACATGTTACAACCCCACTAACTTTAACAATAGAATTACAGCCTCTACATCGTATATCATATTCTTTTTTAAGAGTTCTTTTCTGTCTTGTACATATATTCACGTGTTTACCGTCTATTTTATCAAGTCTAGAAAGAAGTTCTGTCCATTTTAAATTTATTTCTTCAGTCCCCTTAAATGGAGCAGTATAAAACCAAAAACCAGCCATATTTTGATTTTTACTCAATAATTCTAAAAATTTTTCAAAATCAAATTTAAAAAGACTAAATTTAGGACTTAAAGCCTTTATCCCGTAAGAGAAATTGTCTGAATCAACAAAAATACCGACTCTTATCATTATTATTATATGGTCTAGAAGTTTAAAAAGTTAAAAATAATTTTGAGCCCAGTGTTCCTTGCGGAACAAAGGGAAAACAATTTCAGCGATTTCATCCGAAGACAAAATTTCGAACCGAAGTTCTAGCTCACTGGAAGCATACTAAATTATAGGTTTTTCTGATATTTATACTTTTGTTGGAAGCGAAATGATAGACATATCATACACTTCTTTTAGACCTTAGAATAGTTAAAATAAAAGAAGACGTAGTGTTTTTGATTGGTTTTTGAATGGTCTTAAATGTTAAATTGCGTTACACTTTTGATATTTTAACATTTTTAAGTTAATTCTACAATATATTGAATAGGTGAAATGAGATGAGTGATTGGGGCATATTTACTAGTTTTATAAAAGAAAATAGAGCTGGAGCATTAGCTACTATAGATGGAGATAAACCACAAGTTAGAGCAGTTGTATTTGTCTCACTTGAAGAAGAAAATGTCATCTATACAACAACAAATGTTAATAGTCACAAAGTGGTTCAGATTCAAAATAATCCAAATGTCAGTTTCTTTATCTGGAAAGAACATGACTTTTTTAGAGGAGAAGGTAAAGCTGAGATAATCAATGATCTGGCACTTAAGAAAAGAATTTTAGGTATAAATCCTCGCTGGAAGAAACACTATCCTCTTGGGGCTGAAGATCCAAATTATTGCTTAATCAAGATAAATATTGACAATCTTGAAGCACATTTTTCAAAGGTGAATAAATGAAAAACTTAGAACCAAAAGTATTTAGACAAAGACTAACAATTGAAGGTCACTATACAGAAAATGCTGATAGTGAAACAATTAGAGAATATCTTACTCAATTATCTAAAATTCTTAAAATGACTATATTTGCAGGTCCTTTTTCTTGGCCACCAGATGAAAGAAGCCATCCAGAAGTAGAACTTTTTGAATTAAATGGTTTCGTTGCTTGGACAGAATCAGGTTGTCATGTCTATGCTTGGAGATTTTGTAAATTCTTTACTGCAGATATATACAGTTGTAAAAAGTTTGATGTAAATGAAGTTATTGAATTTACTAAGAAGTTTTTTAAATCGGAAGATTTGATATTTGAACCAAAATAATTATTTTACTAAAAGAACAGATGAAATTGTTTGGTCATTTTTAGCATAAATCTTTTTCTTAGGCTTATATTGTTTTAGAATAGATTCATTTGTTGTTTCATAGAATAATTCTCTAATTCCATCTGAAGTTCTACAAATTATCCTTGTTCCAGATAATGCACTTTTCCAGATTGATTTGAGAATTTTATCTTTTGGCTTAGCTAAAAGAGCAATAATAATGACACCATAATCATTGTTACCAAGGGATTGCCCATATTTATTATACACTTTAATATCATCTGATAAACTAAATTTTTTGATAACATTTCTTGACATGTCAGCATATTGTTTCCTTTTCTCAAAACAGTCTATTTTACATCCAACAAGTTTATTTAGAATAATAGCAGTTGGTGGAAATGGTCCACTACCTATGAACAGCACTTTATCCTTTTTAGATATTTTACCAAGTTTAATCTCATTTTTCATTAAATCTGTAAATCTCTTATAGAGTAGATATTTTTCTGGTTTAATCTGTTTATTTTTCATAATAGTTTTAACAAACTCAATTTCTAAATCAGTCTCAAATTGTTCATAGTAGAATTGGAACTTTTTTATTTTTTTCCTAAATAACTTAATCACTTCAGTTTCTTGTGATTTTGCAAACTTCTTATTCAACAATATTTTCTCCAATTCTAACATGTTTTCCCGTGTTGTGATTTTTGATTTGCTTCCATTAGTATAAATTTCATTTAATCTCTTTTCTATATCACGAAATTCCAGACGATTAACCATACTAAATATATGAAATTAAGAAGCATTTAAATCCTTTTCTGTTCTAATATAATTAAGTGATTATATGACAACTCCTGGCGAAGCATATGCACAAAAAATGAGAATAACTTATAGAGACTTAGACAAACTAAATGATAATGAATTAAAAGAATTAGTAGATGCGTTAAAAACCGTTGCTAAATATGACAAATCTCCAAGCAATGACTATCTTCATGGTTTTACTTCAGATGGTAGAGTTGAAATTGTTGAAGAATATGTTGTAAGTAAATCAAAAATTAATCTATCTAAATAAAGAAATTACAGCAGCAGAAGAAATCACTGAATTAGATGATATATCGTATACTGTAGCTAGAGAACAATTAGGTGGTTTGAAACCTCCATGTACTGGTCTTTCTATTAAGAATCAAAATAAATATGTTTTTAAATAAATAATTCAGCGTTTGAGAAGCATTTAAATATCTTCAAATTAATTATAATTATGGTTGAAGATAATAATCTAATATATTTTTTTGAAGCTCAGGAAAAGGGTTTGACACTGAAGGAAGCTTATAGGGCAAGACCAAGCGATTCATTAATTGAGGCTTTTAGAAAGTTGCCAGAACCTGGTGAAGATGAACCATTTCCTGAAGGATATCGTACGTATCCGCTTTATAATTTTAATGGACAGAATTTGTCTGATGATGCAAAAGTATTTGAAAAACACAGTGAATATTTGAAACGACATTGTGTGGGTTCTTAAAAATTATTTCTAAAGTAGCTAATATCAATCCGCACGTTTAGAAGCCTTTAAATCTTCTAAACTTTAATTAATAATTATGACTGAAATAGTAGATCCAATAACAAAGAAACATCTTTTACTGCTTGCATACAAAGCTATGGATGGAATTGATTATGATGAAATGCACCGAGTTGTTAAGGAGTTTCAAGACGTCTTAGAAAAAAGATATGGAAAGTCGTTAGGATATAAATTTCAAGATGAATCAATATATTCGGTTTGGGATAACGACCTTCAATTTGATTTAGAAAGTTATGATTGTTATGGTATTGATGTTACACATGATAATAATAGTTTGAGGTTAAAAGAGGAAACAGGGGAAACTACAATCAAGATTTTTGCTAAACCAGATTTAGAAATAAAATTTCATGATAAAAGAATAACAAAGAAATTATTGAAGGAACTTAATAAGATTAAAAAAGAGATCGCGTCGTAATCGCGTTTGAGAAACATTTAAATCTGTTTCTGTTATAATATAATTATGTCTAAAAAGAAGATACGCCAAACCAAGAGAAAACTAGATGAATTTGGTCAAGATGAACATATAGAAATTGTTCTAAGAGACGGAACAAGACAAAGAGCTTATTTTCAAGGTATAGATGGTTTTGGTAATACAGATTGCTTAAACTATACTGATATGGTTATAGATTCAGAATTTTCTTCAAAGGTTGAGTCACAAACTTACAACATACCTCTCCATGATATTGGATATGTACAATCACTTGAATCTCAAAAAAAGGTTAGTACAATGGCTTTCCAGAAATTTCAAACATATTAAAATCATTCAAACAATATTAAATCGCGCCGTTGAGAAGCATTTAAATTTCTTTTTGTTCTATTATAATTATGACTTGTGATTTGTATGACAATGGAAATTGTATTGGATTAGCTATGGTTGAAAAAGGTATATATGTCGCAGTTGAAGAACAAAGAAGATTTTTTGCGCAGAGTATGGTAAGCCTTAAAGATATGAGTATAACAAAAGATAAGATTAATAGTTTTAAAAATTTCTATATAACGAGATACTGTGAACATGATGCTAGTTCGTGTAAATTTTTAGAATTGCATGAAAAGACATCTGAATAATAGTTATTTAAATCCGCGTCTTTGAGAAGCATTTAAATTATTGTTTATTTGTAAATGTTTCAAAATCTACCCCGAACTTTTTCCCCCATAATCTTCTATTATCTTTATATCTCCATTTTTTTCTTTCGTCATTGTCTCCATTCTTCTAATTAAAATATCTTCTATGTTGAAAAGATGTTCGTTTCTAATAAGATTGTCATATTCTATAATATGAATATCATCTTTAAAATTGAACTTGTGGCCTGCTCCAAATACTAGTAACCCGATTTCATCATTATTCAGAGTTTGATTTATAACCTTTTCTGCAAATCTGGTTCTTTTTTCTGAATATTTGTTTTCTACGCGTTCGTGTTTTAGATTCGATGAATCAGATTTCATATGCGTAATAAAATTTTTATACATACTTTTCTTATGTCGGTTATTTAGATTTTTATCTTCAATGACCATTAATTCAGCGCCCCTTGTAATCTTTTTAAACTCTGGTAGATGCGCATCAAAAAAATCTGAAATTGGTAGACTCTTCAAATCATAAATCCCTTCCATATACAGTTTATCAATTTTGCCAGCATATCCGTCTGATTTTATTTTCTCATATATTTCCAGATTACATTTATCAATTGCTTCATTAAACTCATCAAAAATGATATGAGCATCTATTCCGATTTTATTCAATTTTTTCACCAAGGCATCTCTTGGTGGGCTTATAATCTGATTGATGTAATGAATATCTGGTACATATAATAATGTTCTCATTTTATCACTTAATAATAGTATAAATAGATAAACTTATAAAGTTCACTTTCTAAATAGTATTATGAAGTATGGACAATCTTATGGACCAAAAGAAATGGTAAATGAATTATCAAAGGCAGGTATAACTAATTTTATAATTGCTCCATTTGATAAAGGTGGAAATGAGCTTGAATGCGGAGAGACAGTTATACAATATGAACATTTTTCTGCTGAAGAATTTATTAATAAATATCAAGAAAGAATAGATACTGGAATAGAAGATAGTCTTACCTTATTCTTTAAAAAAGAATTAGAAAGAACTGGTGAAAAGAATCTTCAAGATTATGTAATATCTGATGAATCTAAAATAGAAATTGCTCCTGGAAATAGTGCGATTTTAATATCTGATTATCCAGAACAACGAATGAAAAAGGTTTATGCTGATGAGCAAGCAACAAGAGAACATGTTGAATCTGTTGAAGAAAATGCTGAATTATTTTTCACTTCAGAAAACTTCAGATTATTCTGGCCATTGTATAATAAAGATAAAGTAGACTAAAATTAAGCATTTAAATCCTTTGATATTAATATAATTATTATGTATGAAGAAGACAGATATTCAATGCGAGCGCTGGTTT
>JAHIEG010000008.1 GCA_018901655.1 Nanobdellota archaeon | reverse complement strand
ATTTATATTTAAGAAAAACATACTTCACAGTAGCGCGATGTTTTTCTGCATGAGCCTGACGGCTCACGCTATTATTTTATTGGTTTTCTAGAATTAGTGCTTATCCACCGGTCAAAGACCAGGTGGTATTATTGATATAAAGAATAATATCTAGTCCACACAAAACATAAAAAAAGAACTAGTGGTGCACTCGGGGGGATTTGAACCCCCGTCAAAAGCTTGGAAGGCTTCTATCCTAACCACTAGACTACGAGTGCATTTTTAATCTTCTCTAATACTTCTTTAATCTCTTCCTCTTTAAATTCTTTTGTTTTTGTTTCAGGCATTGGAATTTCTTTGTGTCCATCGTCCTCATATCTTGGAAGTATATGAACATGAGTATGTTCTACTCCTATTCCAGCTACAATCATTTCAACCCATTCAATTCCTAATGCTTCTCTCATTGAATTTGCAATCTTTTTCGATATCTTCATTATCTTACAATATTCTTCATCCTCATGATCCCAAAGCCACCTTTTATGATTTTTTGGAATTACAATCGAATGTCCTAAAGTAAGTTGTGATATGTCAAGTATAACTATAATATCTTTATCTTCGTAAACTTTCTGACTTGAAATTTCTCCTGCAATTATTTTACAAAATATACAATCTATCATCATAATGGTGGGGTTGGAGAGATTTGAACTCCCATCAACCGGTTTCTTCCTGCCAATTGTAAGCAAAAACCGAAGTTTCGATCATTGACACATAGTGTCTATCACTGCTCCAATAAAACAAATTGGAGCCGGTCATCTTGCCAGGTTGGACTACAACCCCACATTAATTAATTTAACCACATAATATTTAAAGAATAAAGTAGTGGAGCCGAGAGAGTATCCCATGTCTCATATACTGGTTCCGTGGATTTATCAAATTTTACTATCACTAGTTATTACTACTTTTTTTACTACTTACTATTAATTATCATCGCTGATATTTATTGATATGTATTTTAGAGATAGTGTATACACTGACAAAACACTCTTTTGTAAATTAGGTGATAATTATATTTAAATTGCCTTAATAAAATTAAAATAAATTTAATAATATTTAACAACTTCCAATGAGTTAATAATAAATTCCTTGAAATCTCCTTTCCATAGAGGCTTTATTTTTTCATATAGTTCTCGATGTTGGGCATATAAACTAGATTTATATTTAATACCATCTATTTTCAAATCTTCTAAAATAAAATCAATAGTTTCAGACAAATCCCATAAATCTTTTCTTTTTTCTTTTGTCAGTTCAATTCCTATACTTTCTAAAAAATCCCAAAAATGAAGATGAAATAATTCATGCATAATCGTTTGAACAGCATTACAGTGTCTTGCTCTCGGAAAAACAATAATTGTATCTGATCTTTCATATCCTCCGCCACAAATCCATGAAGAAGATATATGACAATTATAATGATTATTTTTCCATTTAAAATCTGTTATTTTTTCAATCTGAGTAAAATATTCATTTTCTACTTTTTTCCATTTTGATTCAAGGAGTTTTCCTTCATGCTCTGTTTGCTGTAAAATTATTTCTTTATTTTCCATAAAAAATTGAAATATCTCTTCATCTGATTTATTCACACAAGATGGATAATATGTTTCTAGTAGTTTATTCATATCAAAAAGTTTCCTTAATTTTGGGAAATTATTTTTTATGTAAATCTTATCTCTTTCAAAATCTGTGAAAAAGTCTAATCTGTGCATAAAATCACTACAAGAGAATATATTATTTCTAATATAAAAATATGATTTTCTATGTTTCTTATTAATTTTTTTCTAAATTCTTTAATTATATTTTTATAGCCTATTTGTTAATATAAAACATATGTATTTTGTTAACAGAAGAGGAGTTTTACGTATTATATGTTAATAAAAAACAGTCTTATTCTCAAAGAGCTTGGTAATGCTGGCTAATCAAATTGTTCTTTATCATGGAATTAGAATATTGATACATATATCACTGGATGCACAAATAAATGCAAGAATCCTTATTCTGTGAATAAATCCAAAGAATTTCTGAATCTTGCTAAAAAGTATAAAATTAATGTTATTGGAGCCAGTCATTATCTAACCGAGAAATGGGCAATGCAGCAGTCTGTTCCGTTCTTTAGAAAATATGGTCTGCCTGTTAAGTTTATAGAAAATAATGATCAATTTAAAAAATTGGATTAACTATTTAATATCTTTCTTATTTTAGCTACATCTCTGCCATATGTATTAAAATCAAAATTATGATGATATTCAAGAAGTATGTATTTGCAACTGGTTTCTTTTATTCTTTTTAATATGTATTCAATGTTCAATTCTCCGCTGCCAATTGGAACATGGTCTTTTTCAGGTGATATAAAATCATGTAGATGAACAACCACTATTTTATCCTTTAGTTTGTCTATAGAGATATCAAATTGTTCCTTAAAGTCTAGACCGGCTCGCGAACAATACTTAGCTACATGGCCAACATCTAAACATACTTTAACGTCATTATCATTGGTCATAGAAATTAAATCATGGAAATTACCAAAATGCACTGATGAAACATTTTCTATGATAAGATTAACATCTTTTCCCATTGTAACAATTTCTTTAGTTGTTTTAATTGAATTTTCATTAATTTTTTTTTGAACATTTTCGAACATTGCTGTTGGTAACCTTATAGCCTGATGTACAATAAAATATATTGGATTTACTTGTTTTGCAAAAGATATTTGATCACCTATAACTCTCATAGAAGCATTAGCAATTGTTTTTATTGGATGGGATATTGATACATCTGACCAAAGGCCATGAAATGAAATTTCAATACCATATTTTCCCTTGATTTTATTTATTTCATTTATATCTAATTGTTCAGGATACGGATAATCTAATGATATCTCAATAAAATCAATGTTTTGCTTAGCTATTTCTTCAGCAAATTTGTCTAAAGGACGCTCGCCATACCAGTATGGAACACCTATTTTTATCATAATATTTTATAGAGTAGCAACCTTATATAATTTAAAGAGCATGAAATTCTAAAATAGATAGGTTTAAAAGATTTAGAATATAATGAGAGTATAGTGAAAAATATGCAAGTACCATTACCAATTGTAATATCTAAAGAAGATAACTGGTTTGTAGCATCATGCCCGGTTTTGGATCTAGCTACGCAGGGTAAAACAGAAAAAGAGGTTAAGGAAATGATGGAAGACCTGATTAATGATTATTTTAAGGATAAAGATACAGTTAAACCTGAAATAAAAACCATAATGCATGTTTCTTTGACAAATATACCTATAGATATACCAGAAGGTGTTTTACATAGCAAAACTTCGTCCTCTCTCTCAGCGTAAAGTTATTGAGATTCTTAAGAGCAACGGATTTAATGAAGTTAGGTCTGGTAAACATATTACTTTTAAAAAGAAAGATAAGAATAATCAGATTCTGACAACTTGGGTTCCTCATCATAAAGAGGTAAGTGTGTTTGTTATTGGATATATAATAAGACAAACCAGAAAACCTAGGGAAGAATTTGAATAGCTAAACAATTACCTGACTGGTATACTGAGCTTATGCAGAAGTATATAGAAGAGATGGATGGCAACCCTACAGTGATGAGGATTTAGTTTTATCTTTTTTTCGAAATATCCATCTTCTTATCAATATAGATTTTACTAATAGATATTATAACTAGAATTATTCCTATTGTCATTATACCAAAAGCTAACCAATTAACAGATTGAACATCTATATAACCCGTTTCATATTCTGTCTTATTTTCAGTATATTCTGTTTCCATAATTTCAGCAGTGCTGCCTGTTGTTGCCACACCACTTACACTTTCAGACGCAGTTGTAGTTACAATTTCTGGGGATGCTATTCTTGTTATTGTTTTTTCAATTGTTATAATAGGATAATCAAATGCTGATTGCGTTTCATATGAAACATTAATAGCACCACTAAATACTAGAATCATACCAAGTGTTAATATCAAAACAAAAGGCACAGAAACCTTTGGCCTTATTATATTTTCTCCATTTCTGGTTAATTCATAATATATCCACTTTCTTCCTGTTTCTTTTCTATCTATCAATCCGGCTTTTTGTAATTTTTCTAAATGTGAAACTATAGTTGATGGTCTTAAACTTAACTCTCTTGCTAATTCAGAAGGCATTTTTCTCCTTTCTTTTAATGATTTCAATATTTCTATTCTTGTATCTGAAGATAGTACTTTTATTGTCTTTCTATCAATATCCATAAAATAAGTTGTCATTACACCTTAAAAAGATTGTTAGTTTTTCATCTAACAATAACAGGAGGTTTTTATACTATTATTTACATAGATATATCATGAGAAAAATACTTGTGCTTTCACTTGTAGTGCTTATAGTCATAGTTAGTGGATGTATTAATGATACCAATATACCAGATGATAATCAAATAATAAATGATACTGAGATTCTTGATTTATCTGCTCAAGACAAAGTTGATAAATTTTCAACATGTACTGAGATGAAAGAATTTATAAAAACAAATTTTGAAGCAGATGGTTATTATAGGACTTACGCTATAGAAGGAGAAATGACAGTAACAACAGGTGCAACAGAATCTACTTCTGGAAGTGCTGCTTCAACAGACTATTCAACAACAAATATACAAGTAGAGGGCGTTGATGAAGCAGATATTGTAAAAAATGATGGAAAATATATTTATGTTGTTTCCGGCAAGAAGGTTGTTATAGTTAATGCCTATCCAGTTGAAAATGCTGAAATATTATCTGAAATTGATTTTGATTATCAGCCACATGAAATTTTTATTAATGGGGACAAATTGATAGTGTTTGGAAATGAAAATTATAATTATGATTCACAAAAAATGTTCATAAAAACATATGATTTATCAAACAGATCAGCTCCTGTTTTAGAGAGAAATCTAACAATAGATGGTAACTATTATGATTCAAGAATGATAGGAGATTATGTTTATTCTATAAGCACAAATCATATTTATAGCTACACTGATGATATAAGAACGCCCGAAGTCTATGAGAACGGTATTAAAACTACATGTGCTTGTTCGGATGTTTATTATTTTGATGTTCCAGATTATTCATATCAGTTTACAACAATTTTGGCCCTAGATACTCAAGATGTTGAAGAAGATGTTTCAACACAAGTATTTTTAATGGGATCTGCTCAAAACTTGTATGTTTCGCAGGACAATATATATACAACTTACAGTAAGAGAATAAGTAATACTGAATATAAGCGAAAAATGGTTGATCAGGTATATGTGCCAATATTGCCAGAGGATATAGTAAACAAAATATACGAAATAAGAGAGATGAATATAAGTCAATATAGCCAAGAATATGAAATCGATTTGCTAATAAATCAATATGTTAGAAATTTAGAAGTTAATTCAACTCTTCATGAAGAAATACAAAACAGATTAACTGAGTTTAGAAAACAAATAAACAAAGAATTACAAAAAAGTGTTATACATAAAATTTCCATAGATGAGAAAAACATAGAATATATGGGCCAGGGGGATGTTCCAGGTTATATCTTGAATCAATTCTCAATGGATGAGTTTAATGATAATTTCAGAGTAGCAACTACAACTGGTAGTTTTTGGTGGGGAGGTTCTGAACAGGTAAATAATGTTTATGTACTTAATAGCGATCTTGAGATTATTGGAGAAACAGAAGATTTGGCTCCAGGAGAAAGAATTTATTCTGCTAGATTTATTGGTAACAGAGCTTATCTAGTAACATTCAGACAAGTTGATCCATTTTATGTAATTGATTTATCAGAACCTACAAACCCAGAGGTTTTAGGGTACCTGAAAATACCTGGATTTTCAAATTATCTACATCCTTATGATGAAAATCATATTATAGGAATAGGCAAAGAAACAGTAGGTGGAAATGATATATTTGCATGGCAACAGGGAGTTAAGATATCATTATTTGATGTAACAGATGTTTCAAATCCTGTTCAAAAATCAAAATATGTTATAGGTCACAGAGGAACAGATTCAATTGCATTAGATGAACATAAAGCATTTTTATTTGATAAAGAAAAAGGATTTTTAACAATACCAATATGGCTTTCACTTGTTAATGAATCAGAATATCCTGAAGGCATACCTGACTGGGCATCTGGTAAGAGAGTTTGGAATGGTCTATATGTATTAGACATAAACTTAGAAGACGGTATCCAATATAGAGGAAGAATAACACACGAAAATGAGACTGAGGATTACAATTATTACAAATATCAGTATAGTGATAGCATATTAAGATCCTTGTATATGGATGATGTTCTCTATACAATCTCTAATAGAAAGATAAAGATGAATAATTTGAATAGTATAGAAGAGATAAATGAAATTAGTCTCCCATATGATGAGAAATATTATTATTGGTATGGTTGGAGATAAATTCTAGTTTTACTTAAAGAGCAACCTTTATATAATTAAGAACGCAATCAATACACTATGAAATTAAACAGCGAAAAAATTGAAGAGACCCCAATAAGATCAGGAGTAATGATAATAGCTATAAATAATAATAAATTCTTAGTGCTAAAAAGATTAGAAGGAACAAAAGAAATTTGGGAATTTCCAAAAGGTGGAATAAAAGAAAATGAAACAGTAGAACAATGTGCAAAGAGAGAATTGGAAGAAGAAACAGGAATTAAATGTATAAGTAAAATAATAATAACTGAAATCAAATCATTATTTGGTTTTTATGACGAGAAACGCACGAGAGAATATGTTATAGTATTAATCTATACAAAAGAAGATTCCGTCTTGCTTGAACCCGAATTCTCAGAATATGCCTGGCTAAATTATGAAGAAACTATGAAAAAACTTTATTGGGAAGATAACAAGCGTCCATTTGAACAGGCAATAAACAAATATATTAGATAAGATAAAAAAGGTTTAGTATCAAAAATTACTACTACTATTATTGAAAAGTGCAAGGATGCTCAGACCGTCGCTGGAAATGAAATAGACTTAAAATGTAAATCACTCACTTAATTTTCTTATTAATCCCTTTGTACAAACATATTCTTAGGCTCAAATATAGAACCTTCTCTTTCTAATTTCACTAATATTTCAAGCACCTTTTCATATTCAATTCCTTCATTCTCTGCAATTGCAGTAACTTCTTCAACTGGAACAGGCTTTCCAAATTTGTTTTCAAGATCTTCAACAATATTCTTTATTATTCCGGTCTT
The DNA here is from genome assembly GCA_018901655.1 of Nanobdellota archaeon. Classification (GTDB taxonomy): domain Archaea; phylum Aenigmatarchaeota; class Aenigmatarchaeia; order Aenigmatarchaeales; family Aenigmatarchaeaceae; genus JAHIEG01. The sequence continues at coordinate 15,356 of JAHIEG010000008.1, read as the reverse complement.
TCTGGCCATTTCAACATCAATCTTCTTTACCTTTTCATATACTTCCCACATGCTATAACATACTGGCATTCCCATTTCTTTTCTCAATGTCTGATATTGACAGTTCATCTTGTCTAATTCAGAGCATGTATTACACGCATAATTCATTTCTATTATCTTGATTATATCTTTCTTATTCATTTTTTTCAATTTGCTGAACAGCTCTCTATTTCTGTCACTTTCTTTCCATTTTATTTCTGTGGAAACTTCACTTTTTTTCATTATATCACCAAATATATAGAAGATTTAGTAATTAGAAGTTTGTTATTAAATGGATTTAGATAATGGAAAATGATTTTTGTGTTATAGATATTAAATAGTTAAAGTGGACTCTGAATTAATACCACTGATGGTATAATTTCCCTATATTCATATAAGCGAAAGCTTACTGTAATATTTTTTTAAAAAATGTTCAAAGTATTCTTTAGTAACAACATCAATAATAAATGATTTTTGTCTTAGTATTGTAGTTCCTTTTTTCATTATCATTTCTGCAGGTTCGGAAAATTCTCTCATAACACGTAATAATATATGTTTTTCTTTTTTTATTTTAATATCGTCTTTATTTAATTTATTAAAATCTTTACTGATCCACTGAGAAAGTTTCCACAGCTTAATTATATAATATAAAACACGCATATCACTTAATCCCTGAGAATAACATTCATCATAAAATTTTAATATAATATCTTTATTCTTTTTAGAAAGAGTATTTGATTCTTTTATTCTCTTAATCTGAGTACTTAGTTTTCTTTTTGTATTATGTATTTCTTCCATACTATAACCTTAGTTTTGTTCTCTTTTGAACAATACCTAAGGAACCAGTACTTGAAACATGGAGCCGAGAGAGGGATTTGAACCCCCGACTTGCTGCTTTCCTGGTTTTATCCATACAAGGCAGCCGCTCTACCAACCTGAGCCATCTCGGCATCTCTTATATTTAAATTGTTGAAGCTATATAAATAATTATGTTTAATGAAATTAAAATGAAAACAAAAATAACAGTAATAATTCCTACAAAAAATGAAGAAAAATTTATTGGACCATGTCTAAGAGCACTAAAAGCACAAGAAATAAAACCAGAAATTATAATTGTTGATGGTTATTCTACAGACAATACGATCAAAATTGCTAAAAAATATACTAATAAAATTTTATTTGAAAAAAACAAAGGAATTGCATATGCAAGAAATCTTGGATGGAAACATGCGAGTGGAGAAATAATTGCATATTGTGATGCAGATTCTAGACCAAAAAAAGATTGGACTAAAAAAATATTAAAACACATGAATGGAAATCTATGTATATCAGGACCAATAAAATCATACGATGGATCTAAAAAAGTAAAAAGAGATTTAAGACTAATTACATATCACATATATGGATTTTTAGATAAAATTAATTATACTTGTATAACTGGACCCAATATGGCTTTTCCAAAACATGTATTAAAAGCCCATCCATTCAAAACAGATCTAATAGAAGATTTTGAAATTGGAAATAGATTAAGAAAATATGGAAAAGTTAAATTCTTCAAAGATATGATTATGCCTATATCTGCAAGACGTTATGAAAAAAGTTTTTATAGAATGGCTTTCAAACACTATATTCTAAATTTCATAAGAATAAAATTAAACATGAAAACAAAAACAAGTGGATATTGGTAAATGGTGTCGATAGAGGGATTTGAACCCTCGGCCTCATGATATCTCTCATCGAAATAATCTCGAAACTCATAAACAATGTTATGAGTCATGCGCTCTAACCAGGCTGAGCCACATCGACAAACATAATGGTGGGTCCGACGGGATTCGAACCCGCGACTCTCAGGTATCTTCATCATTCTTTCGTCACAGCTTTTAAAATTAATTTAAAAGCCTGATACTCTGACCAGACTGAGTTACGGACCCATGTTTGGCGCCCGGACGGGGATTTGAACCCCGGTCATCGCCGTGACAGGGCGACATACTAGGCCACTATACTATCCAGGCACTATTCTATTTTTATCCATTACTATATTTAAATAAGTTAGATAAAAGAAAAAATCGCCAGTGTCTTTGCTTTCCCGTATTTTCTACAGTACCGACAAAATCGATGGAGCAATTCACTACTGTGTTCGAAATGGGAACAGGTCTTTCCGCTCCTCTTTGACCGGCGACAATTATTGTTAATGTATTAAAGTATTTAAAGGTTGCTAATCATCGTACATCGTGTCCTCATAGGGAACCATAATTATAATGGTCCCCGAACCGTGATTTGAACACGGGACCTCGCGATTTTTGCCGAACACGTGCTAAGCAACAAATACTAAACGTACTCATCTACAGTCGCGCGCTCTAGCCAGGCTGAGCTATTCGGGGATAATACAGATTATATAGAACGATATTTATAACTTACTATTTTGAAATATCAACTGGAACAATAGATGGTTCGTTTCCTTCTGTATAAATTGAAACAAGATTTGATACTTTCTTAATTGTCTTTTCTGCAAACTTAGCAATTAATGATGCTTTAGGTAAATGCTTTCTTCCTTTAAACATTTTAATTGGTTTAATCTTATAGTGTAATACTCTTTGTTCATGAGGTTTTAAATCACCAATCTTCCAAATAACTTCTATTCCAGAATGTGTTTTTCTAAGAGTTGGTTTAATCGTATCAAATTTTGTAACTAAACCAAACCCTTCTGGAATAATATCTTTTACAATAAGATTTGATAAAGTTCTTATTTTATTTTTAACTGTTATCGAAACAGACATTTCCTTACCAGGCTTTACAATATTCTTACCAACAATTGCTTTACTTAATGTAACTGCAGTATAATTCAAATAAAGTATAAATCCAAAAATTAAAATAAGTATAACAAACACATATGTTGGCCAATAAATTTCATTATAGCCTAAAGTATAATCTTCTTCTGCATCTAATGTAACAACCCAAGTATTAACATCACCTTCACTAACTGGTTCAGGTCCGCTGTATAATATATACCATGCTTTTTGAACTTCTGATTCAAATGTTACCTCAGTTTTATAGTTTGCTTCATTATTTGCTTCAATTGAAACAAATCTTCCAAAAGGTGTTGTAAATGATTTTTCTTCAAAACTAATATCTTCTATTTGAGGTATTCTAAATTCTCTAACATCGCTAAACATCAAAGCTTGTTTACTAGTAATTTTTGCAGTTATTTCATATGCCTTTGGAGGAAGATTAGTTAAATCAAATGTTTCTGCAAATGCTTCTTCTTCCCAAGCTTTCAATTCCGCAACTTCTATAATTCTTTCATCATCTCCAAATGACAATGTTAATTTTGCTGGAACATCTCTCGTTCCAACGTTGTATAAAGCACCAGTTACTGTAATTTCTTTATCACACTCATAACAGCTTAATTCGAATTCACCTACAATTAAATCAGTAACTTGAACAACCTGTACTAATAATATTTTTTCTATTTTTTCATTTTTAGAAGTATCTGATTTAAGTTTTGTTACAGAAACAGTATATTCATATGTTATTGGAATTGCATCTTTACCAGGTGTAATAAAAATATCAAGTGTTCCGATTTCTCCAATTGGCACTTTAATATTACCACTTGATGTGTCTGGAACTACCCAATCAGAATTTGAACCAATTATAGAAACACTAAACCATTCTCCAGCCCCACTATTAGTTATACTTAATGTTGCTACCTCTTCTGCTCCTGCTCTATATGACTCCTCTCCATCTATTGCAATTGAAAAGTCAGTTGCAAATGCTGCTTGAGCAAATAGTATAAAAACTAACAGTGAAACAAATAATAGCTTTCGCATAAAATACAATTGTCTTACCCTATTTATATAGTTTTAGGTCTTTGATTTCTCTGGCGGGTATAGATAATCAACAAATACAAAATACCAAGGATTCTCACTAATAAAAGATTTAACTTTTTCTTGAGAAGAAATATTTAATATACCAGAAAACGTTTTCTGTGTTTCTATCAAATCTTTTAAATATACTTCCTTTTCTGCACATAACTTCAAATTCTGATTTAATTTTTCTGAAGTTTTCTTATGTTCCCCCAATGCAACATAATTAAACATAATACTAATTAGAAAATAAGCTTTAAATGTCAATTCGTCTATTCGTCAATTAAAGTATCTTTGACCAGCCAGAAAGTCTCCATCTTTCTCCAGTTCTTCTAGAAATAACAACTCTTTCTCCTTTATCTGCACAAATAGGTATTTTCAAAACAACTTTACACTTCTTACCCTTTAATTCTGTAATAGTTCCAACTGTTCTTCCGGTTCCAACATTTAATAATAGCGGTTCTCCTTTTTTCATTCCAATACTCTTATTGAATAGTTCAAATTCTAACTCTAAATTATTATGAACATTTGGAAGATTTTTACCAACAATTGAACCTGTTAATGAATCTGCTTTTGTTAAATATGGATCCAATTCAGTTAATACACCTAATAATCCACCTGGTCCTGCTTGTTCTAAATTCTTACCTGCTTTTTGTAAACCAATAATTTTTGTTGTTAAAGTTTTCCACTTTCCTTTAATCTTAATTGGTTTAATTTCTACCTCATCTCCAACTTTCAAAATTCCTTCTATTATTCCTCCTCCCAGAACCCCACCCTTTAATTTCTTTGGTTCTACTCCCGGACTATTAACATCAAATGAACGAACAATAAACATTTTTACAGACTTTGTAATATCTCTCTTTGGGGTAAGTATTTTTTCTTGTATAGTTTCAAGTAAAATATCAATATTCAAATTTTGCTTAGCAGAAACAGGAATAATTGGCGCATTTTCAGCAACTGTTCCTTTAACAAATTCCTTAATCTGTTTATAATTTTCTAAAGCCTGTTCTTTTGAAACCAAATCAATTTTAGTTTGTATAATTATAATATTTTTTATTCCAACAATATCTAAAACCATTAAATGTTCTTGAGTTTGTGGTTGAGGACATTTTTCATTCGCAGCTATTGTAAAAATAACCCCATCCATTAATGATGCTCCTGCTAAAACCGTTGCCATTAAAGTTTCATGTCCTGGTGCATCTACAAAAGAAACTGTTCTTTCTGCTTCACACACTTCCATACACGTACCACATTTATCTTTTGAAGTCAGTCCTTTACACTTTTTACATCTATAGATAGTTGCATCTGCATAACCTAATCTAATTGTAATTCCTCTTTTTAATTCTTCAGAATGCACAGATGGCCATTTACCAGAAATTGCTTCTACTAATGTAGATTTTCCATGATCAACATGACCAAGTGTTCCTATATTTACTTCTGGAATTAATCTTTCATCTATTTTTTTGAACTTACTCACCTTCTTTCTTAATTTCTTCAGTTGGAACTTCTTTCTTAATTCCTAACATAAGTTCTATATCTCCTTCACCCTCTATAATTTTACAGTTAATTTGAGCGATCTCGTCGCTTATTGTATTTCCTCTAATATATTTTCTTTTTCTCATTCCTTTAACTATTAGATATTTCTTTTTTCCGTGAACTTTCTTAGTTTTTCCACCTCTAAATCCAACACCTTTTGTAAGAAGTGCTTTTTTCCTTGTTGAACCATCTAAATCTTTTCTCATTGGTGTTCCGTCCTTATCAGACCCACCAGTAAGTTCTAAAGTAAATCCACTAAGACCTAATGCAGAACCGTCAAACTTTTCTCCTATTTTTGTTCCTATCAAAGAAATTACATCTTTCTCTATTTGATACGATTTTTTACTCTTTGGCTCATTAATTACTACTTTAAACATTTTTTCACCTCAGTTTTTTTGCTGCTAGGCAGCCACATATCCGAGCTAAATATAGTGATAAAATAAACTATTTAAAGTTTTATATTATAGCAACAATAATCTATTATGAAAAGGTTTTGGGAAATAGACTTTCTACGTGGCATAGCAATAATTCTAATGATTATCTTTAATTGGTCTTATACTCTCAAATATTTTAATTTATACACAATACAAAGTGGTTGGACTTACTGGTATCTATTTCCAAGATTTATAGGAGGAATGTTTATTTTCTTAGTTGGTCTTTCTCTTATACTTAGCTACAACCGAGTTAAACATAAATCAATTAAAGAAATCTATCTAAAATATTTAAAACGTGGATTAAAAATATTTGGGCTCGGTTTAGGAATAACATTTATTACCTGGATATTGTTTCCAAGCACATTTATCATATTTGGAATATTACATCTAATTGGTTTTTCTATTATCTTAGCAATACCATTCCTGAATTTTAAAAAATTAAATCTTATTTTGGGTTTACTATTAATCGGGTCTGGAATTTATTTACAAAACACAATTAAAATTCCACTACTTTTATGGTTAATTCCTCAAAGCTTTCCTACCTTTGATTATTTTCCAATCTTACCATGGTTTGGAATTGTCTTGATTGGATTATTTGCTGGAAACACATTATATAGAAAAAATAAAAGAACTTTCAATATCAACGACTATTCAGAAACTTCAATTATAAAACACATTTCATATCTAGGAAAGTATTCCTTAATTCTCTATTTAATACATCAACCAATTCTAGTAGCACTATTGTTTATTTTAGGATTTCTTTAGCAAGTTCAGCTTCCTTAATCATACCAAGTTCTTCTAAAATCTTAATATCATTCTTATGCATTACAGTTGTCAAAACATCATCCTCATTAATATGTCTTCCAACGGTTGGACCTTCAATAGAAACAGCAACCTTATCTCCTTTTACAGCTTCAGAAACAGAAACATTTTCTTTCTGAATTGCTTTAACAACTCCAATTTCTCCAGATCCTCTTTTAAGTTTAACTCCTGATTTTAAAATTCCTTCCTCAACTTCAACACCAACAATAGCTGGATCATTTTGTCTAAATACCATTCCTCTCAATAATCGGATTTTAGCCGGTCTTGTTATTTGTAATAACTTTTGAATCTTAATTTTTTCATAAGTTTCTTTAACAAAAACTTCATAATCTTCAAATAATCTATAAATTATTGGACTTTTTAAAATTTTAATATTTCTATCTTTAGCATCTTGCTCTGCAATTTCAGTAATAGGAACATTAAACCCAATTATAACTTTTCTTAAAGGATCTTTAACTGTTTCAATTTCAAGAATATCTTTCTTGTTAATTTCCCCAACAGAAGCTTTTCTAATTGGAATATCTTTCTTTTTCAATATATGAACTAGTGCTTCTAAACTTCCAAGATTATCTGCTTTGACTATAACACCATCTCCACTTGTTTCAAATTGTATTTGCTTTACAGCTTCCATCATTTCTTTTTTTATATCTTCAACCTTTGACTTATCAGTAACTGCTGCTATTGGAGAACCTGCCATAACATTTTCTAAATCTGGTGCTGATATTTTAATTCCAGCTGCTGCATGAACATAATCTACCTGTTCAAATTGTTTTTCAACTCTTAATTCTTTCATAGCTGGCGGTTTTAACAGAGATTTAATTTTTGTAACAATGGGTTCAGTTCCACCAATTATTAACCAATCGCCTTTTTTCATCTCTCCATCATAAAGTATAACATCAATTGTAGTTCCAAGTCCTTTTACTTCTTTTACTTCAAGTACAGAACCTTTCCCAATTCCTTCTACCACTTCTAATCTTTCTTTTAAAAATTGTTGAGATAATCCAGTTAAAAGCATCAATACTTCTGGAATGCCTTCTCCACTTATTCCTGAACAAGGAACAATAGAAACCATTTTCTTAAAATCTTCTACTCGATCATATCTTTCACACTCAAACCCTCTTTCTGAAAGTTGTCCAACTAAATTATAAAACATTTCATCAAATTTTTCTTTTACCCACTGAGGTTGCTTTTCAAAAGATTCATAAAAACATTCACCTTCATGTTTTATCCATCCAGTTATTCTATCTATTTTTGTAGCTGCAACTAAAAATGGCGTTTTAAATTGTTTAAGAAATCCAAGTGATTCATCTGTTTGTGGTTTAAATCCTTCATTAATATCAACTACAAGAACAGCAATATCTGCACAACTTCCTCCCCTTTCTCTGAGAGAACAAAAACTTTCGTGGCCTGGCGTATCTATTATTAACAGCCCTGGAATTGTAATTTTTAATTTTAGTTTCTCTAATAATGAACCACATATATTTTTAACAGCATCAATTGGTATACTAGTTGCCCCTATAGACTGCGTTATTCCACCAGCCTCACGCTTTGCAACAGTAGTTTCTCTAACTTTGTCTAACAAAGTTGTCTTCCCGTGGTCAACATTTTCGGTTAAATAAGCATAAACTTAATCTAATGTCCGAGGACCACAACTATGGGCTGTCTAATTGTCATAATAATCACCTAATAACTCTTTCTTTTGGTCTTCTTGCAACCACTTGTTTATATATATTTTCTTTCTTGTTCTTAAATATAATGGAAATAGAGAGTAAAAGTTTATCAATACCTCTTGTAAAGAAGCTTTACTCATTTGGAATCCAGAATTATTTAATAATAGCTTCATTTGCTTTTCTTGCCTCTTTAATTCAAATCCTATGTTCTCTAGCCATCTTTCACATTGATTAGAATTACTCAACATAATTGAGTATGTAGCTGATTTAGTACCATTATTAGCTATATGTAATTTTGAAAATCTTGGTTTTACATTTATTTCAAAATTTTTTAACATCTTAGCTTCATCATTTATAAGTTTGTTTAGATTTTTATCTAATTTCTGTAGGATTGTTTTTGTTATCTCGTTTCTAAAAAGAACTTTTTTGTTATAATCTATATTAAAATCAGCTGAAATATTTCTATTAAGCTGTATTCTTGGTGTTATACAATATCCTGATTTTCTTCTAGAAACACAAGGATGTAATGAAGCCTCCTCTGTCAATGTTCCTTGTAACCAAATTCTTTGATATTCCTGATTCTTCATTATATAATCCGGAACTCCTGTTTTCATATACTTTTTGGCTTTTTCTGCTATTCCTAGTTTAACATAATGTCTTACAAAAATTGGTGGAAAATAAATACAACTTGTACCATTTCTTTTATCTATTGATATAGTTGGATTAAACATTTTACCCAGGATCGATTTTGAACAGTTTAACATGATCTTTAAAGCATCTCTATCTTTATTATGGTATTCTACACATCTCTCTCTAATTCTACCTTCATTATATATTCCAGCATCTAATCTTGCACCTTCTTTGCAATCAAAATTTATTGGTAAACTAGGATTTTCTATTCTATCTATCCAAACTATAGAGTTTCTGACTAGTTCATCTGAGAAATTTCCTGCTTCTTTTAATCTCTGTATTGTATGAACCTTTACAAATCCTCCATTTAGAAAATTTCTTATGGCCTTAGGTTCGATTCCGATAATCTTTCCTAATGGTGTTGTAAAATTAACATCATATTGATTACATAATTTGTTAAACATGAAATCTCGTGTTGTTTTATTTATAATTACTTCTGAGTATGAACTGTCTGGGTAATCAATAATATTAGTATTCATAATAATCATCTCTATCCTGATTATTATCTTCTATAAATTTATATGTATCTTAACTCTGTTTAAAGAAATAATTATGTCTGGAACATACAGACGAGATGAAGAAAGAGAAGCCAAGATAGTTTATCAGCTTTCTCAAATCAAAGCCGCAGGCAGATCTGTTTTCACGCCGAATGAGTTAAGAGAGTTTATGGGATATGAACCAAGAAAAGAATTAGAAAATACAGAAGTTTCTCAAGAAGAAGAACCGCAGGATATTATTCCGCCTTTCTGGGCACAAGAATAATTATATATAATAAATATTTATTTTATTTTTTCTAATACTAATTTCAGATTTTGTAGAATATCTTTAGTAAATGGATTTTTTAACTCACCACTTTTCATCCATTCAAAATATTCCATTTCTGTTTTATTATCACTTAATTTTCTATATGCATATTTAACATGATAGTTTTCATTTAAGTCGGTTAAAGTAAATATTTTATTTTTCCCAAATTCTAAAACTTTATAGAAATTCCATTTTAAATCTTTTCCACAGTTTTTATATTTAGTGCCTATTTCAGGAGGATATTTTTCAGCAATCTCTTTTTCAATTGAAGGAATCCACAAATGTGTATTTTTAGGATTCGTTGTAAATTCAAAAACTTCTTCAGTGGGTTTATTTATGATAATTATGATCTTGTTTTCTTTCATAGTGTATCCTTATATTCTTAAATTTATAAATCTTTAATTTCTTCAAAAATAACTAACCAAAAAAATCTTTATTAAGCAACCGAGTTCTACAGAAAATTAGGTGATAGTTATTCCTTGGGAAGAAACTGAAAATGAGATAAGGCACACATACTATAGGCTGTCTTATCATAGAAACTAATAGAATAGAGAAGTATTTAATAATTAAGTAAAGTTAAACAAATCAACTTCGTCAAAGAACTTTTTTTGAGCAGCTTTAATTGTACCTGATACTCCAAGTACTTTAACAATAACTCTTGAATCTCCAATTCTTTGCATAACTGCTAAACCTGCTCTAACTTCTTCTACATAATTATGATTACATTTAATTAGACCTAATTGTTTATCTTCAATATATGTTGTCTTTAACAACCAAAATCCTGTTTTAGCTGTTCCATATTCTCCTAAGAAATTCAATAATGAATGCCATATTCCATTAAATACATCGTCATTAAGTATTTTCTTTTCAGACATGACTTGAAATGCAATATATCTCTTTTTACTTCTAAGAGTTGATGGTAAATGATTTGGTCTATCCAAGTTCAACACCCTCTGTTATTTTTTCTCCACTTAATCTTTTCTTATTATCTTCAATTATATTTTGTGGAACCATACTCAAACATGAAAACGATTTTTCTATTTCTAATCCAAAAATATTAACTATTGATATCATCTCTCTAGGATCTCTCATATCCCAAATACTTTTTGCACCAGAACATACAATTGTTGGAACACTTAATTCTCTCGTTAATCTAATGTTTCTATCCATTCTGCCTAACAGAGAAGATCTCCCCCTTCTATACTTTTCAGCAATTTCTGTAAAATTAATCTGAATAGCAACATTATTCTTTTTAGCAAGATTTAAACAAACTTCATCTAATCCACTATCTATTCTTCCAAACTCAGGATGAGCTAAAATATCAACTTTTGGATTTTCACAAGCAGCCCTATTAATTGAATAGTTTCCACCTGCAACTACTACGACCATAACTTCTTCTCTAACCTGTTCAATAATTTTTCTCAACTCTTCAACGCTTTCTGTTTTTATTTTAACACCTACATATATCTCAACTGTAGTCTCAATTTTTGAAATTTCTTCTTTTAATTTTCTAATCTGTTCAAGACTTTCGTATTTATTACAAATAGCTATTCCTGAATAACCAAGATGTTCTGCAAATCTAGCTATCTCTGCTACAGAGTTTGCTCCTTCTCCTAAACTACTTTGTATTTCAAGATCGTAAAATCTCATAACTAGAATTTAGATTTAAAGGTTTTAAAGGTTAAGTTTTGATAGTGCTTCTCTATCAACAGCTGTACTCAAATTATTAGGATTAGACTCCCAATAAACATAACTTGCTTCTGTTGATTTTATTTCACCATGATATTTCTTTATAACAAAATAATGTAACATTGCTTTTTCCCCATTACTGTGAATATATGGACTTTTACAAATAAATTGTGGATCATTTATAATTATACCAAACTCTTCTTCCATTTCTCTTTTTACACACTCTTCTAAAGTTTCATTAAGATCAAGATGCCCGCCTGGTAAACATATTAAATCAGGATCAATGTCATTATCACCTGTTCGTTTTTCAACTAAAAACCTATTTCCATCTAAAATTATTCCAACTGCAATATCTACATAGTCATTCATTCAACCATTCTCCCAAATTCTTCAAATTTTCTTCCTTGTATATAATCTAATGTTTCTTTATGCCACAATTCTTGTTTTTTTCCAGATGGTTTAAAATTTAAAATAGCCTGTTCAAGATCTTCATTATTTTCTCCAACTTTAAAAAATTTCACTACAATATCAATTATCCATTCTTCTCTATCTTTCAAAGCATCCATAAAATCATACATCCACTTAAATTGATATTTTGTAAGTTTCTCAAATCTTTTTGGATAATTGTTTTCTAAAAATATTCTCTCTTCAGCACCTTTACAATAATCGAGTAATTTATATACCGCATCTGGACCAGAATACTTTTCTCCTGTTTCCCCAACCCAAGCACCTGCTCTAAATGTAATATATGCTCCCATGTGTTCAAATAATTTATCAGCAAGATAAACACTTTGATGAATTCTTGTTTTCCATTCATGTGGTTTTCTATGATCTCTTATTGCTCTAGATATTTCATTTATTTCATCTTCAGTAAAAGAATATTTTTTCAATAGTTCTAATGCTAAAACCACACTTGTTATATTGTGTCTTGGTTCTGATTCATTTTTTTTCTTGTCCAATCATGCAATAGCCCAGCAACATAAGCTAACTGTTGTTCTCTCTCATTTCCACCCATTACTTTAACAAAAAATGCAGAACCTTCAGCTACCATTTTAATATGCATCCACTGATGAACAACACTATCAGCTTTTTCATAATGTACTATACACTCATCTCTAAACTTTATTAAGTCTTGTGTAAGTTCCATAAAATCACTTTTCTAAATGTTTTAAAACCTTATCCAGTGCAATTTTAAACCATGGACTATATTTACTAGGGTTTTCTTGAACATCTTTCTTTAACCAATTAATCTCAACCCAATCATACTCACCGATCTCTTCTGGATTTGGTTTAGGTTCACCATCAAATGTTCCTATAAAGACATGATCAAATTCATGTTCTGTTAACTGACTACCAGCATCGTAGGCTTTGTATATAAACGTAAATACTTCTTTCAATTCTGTATCAAAACCAAATTCCTGCATAAGTTTTCTATGAACAGCAACATCGGTTTCTTCTCCCTTATTAGGATGACTACAACAAGTATTTGCCCACAGTTCTCCGAAATGATATTTTACTTTAGCTCTTTTCTGTAAAAGCATCTTTCCTTCAGAATTAAAAACAAATATAGAAAAGCATCTATGAAGCCTTCCACCATCTTGATGAGCTTCTAGCTTCTCCATAAACCCAATTTCATTGTCATTTTCATCAACTAAAATTATTTCTTCCATTCAAACACCTCTTACAACTGTACCTATACATTCTCCTCTCAACGCTTTAATTATATTTCCTGGAATAATACCACTTATTATTTGTGAACTTACTCCAATATTCATTAGTTCTGAAATCTTATTAAGCATGCCACCTGTTACATCAGTATCAAGAGAACCACTTACTAACTTTTTAATTTCCTCAAAATTATCTACAGTTATTTCAGATATGTGTTCTGCGTCATCAAATTGGTTTGGATCCTTTGTATAAATTCCATTAACATTTGTTGCATGAATTATTAACTCAGCATTAAGTTTTCTAGCTAAATATGGTGCTATCTGATCGCCAGATAATATAGAACATTTTTGTAACTTATCATATACAGGAACGCCATACAACACCGGAATCATATCAATCTTAAGCATTCCTTCTATTGCTTCAATATCTATCTCTTGCAATCTTCCACCATCTCCGATCATAAATGAAGATGCTTGGCACGGAATTGTTGGTAATCCATTTTCAATTAATTTCTTTGTTATAATAGAATTTAATTCGTTTTGAAGTCTCTGCGTTTCAGCAAAATCAACTAATTGCTTCTTATTAACTATTCCATTATTTATTCCGGTTCTCTTTACAATATTATGACCATAAGAACCTGCACCATGTATAAGAATTAAATTTATTTTATCTGAATCATATCCTTGTTTTATCTCTTTTGATATTCTTTCAAGATTTTCATAATCAACCTTAGGTTCGTCACTTTTCTTATCTGTAATTATGCTCCCGCCAATTTTTAGAATTATTAATGACTTCATTTAATCACTTCGTTTTAAATATATTTTTGTTAAGTTTAAAGCATGTTGGATCCATTCCATCAACTTTTTTTGTATACCCATATGCAAGTACTCTACAACCACCCATACAGCCCTTATACTGTTTGCATCCTCTACATTCTTCTGGTGGCTGTCTAAATAATTTGAATCCCGATTCCCACATATCTTTAAGACTATTTTTTCTTATATTACCTTCATAAAATATTGGTATATCCATACAAGGACAGGGAATAAGATATCCGTCTGCACTTAATGCACATATTCTCCTTCCTGCTTTACAACCTGCAAAGTTTACTTTTACTTGTTTTGAATAAGCTCTTAACCAATCATAAGATTCAAATGTAGGACCTTCAATATCTATTAACCATTTTCTATCATAAGTTATAAATTCGTCTATAATTTCTTTCATTTTTTTCAAATATTCAGATATTGAAAATAAATTTTCATGAGTACAATATCCTGTTACTATTGGTTGAAATATGCTTAGTGTGTCAATATCCTGTTCATAACAAAATTTCATTAATTTTGATGGGGCATCTTTATTCATTTTTGTTAATACACAGCTCACAATATGATGCATATTTGTTTTTTTAATTAATTTAAGATTTTCCAATATTTTATCAAATTGTTCTGGATTAGAACCCTTTATTTTAGCATAAGTTTCTCTATCTGTAGTATCCAAAGGAATTTGTATTGACATAACACCTAATTTATCAAGTTTTTTTATCTTATTTTCATCTAAAAGAGTACAATTTGTTGCCAGCTTTACTTGGAAATTATGATCTCGCATTTCTTTTAAAAGTTTCCAAAAATCTTTACGTAATAATGGTTCTCCGCCAGATATAACAAATCTTGGAACCCCATAATCTGCTGCTTCTTTTATGAATTTCATTGCCTCTTCGGTTGTCAATTCTTTTTCTTTCTCCTTACCACTTGATGCAAAACAGTAAAAACATTTATTATTACATTTATTTGTTATATTCCAAAAAATACATCCGTTTAATGCAATCTCTTTATTCTTTGCAGTCTCATCAACGTGACTTTTATTAAACTTTAGTTTCAGTCTTAGCATTTTATTACCCATTATTTACAATCCAACATTTTTGATCTATACCATTTATTTGTCTCAAATAACATCCACCACGACAGTCTTTAATAAACTTACAGCTTGAATTTTTACAAGTTTTTAATAAATGTTTTGAAGTAAATTTCTCCGAACTTAATATTTCTTTTATTGGTCGCTTACGAATATTTCCACAAGACTCTGAATCCATTGAACAATAGTGTATATCACCCAATGCACTTGTGTACATCATTTTTTCTCCTGCAGGGCAGCTATTATGTTTT
>JAHIEG010000007.1 GCA_018901655.1 Nanobdellota archaeon | reverse complement strand
GCGGAAAGAACGGTTTATACATATCTCTTGATTTTATAGAACTTGGAAATGATGATTTGTACAGTAAACCATTTAATTATATTATGGGCAAATTGACCGATTTGGAGTATGTCAAAATGCATTATGGTGATGGTAAAATTGCGTATGAAATAAATGAAAACGTGGCTAAAAAACTTTCAGATCGAAATTCTGTCTTTCTTAGAGAATTTTCTGAAAATGAGCTAAACATTTTACAGGACGCAGTTCACTTGGTTAAATAGATGCTACTCATTTAAATCCCTTCCTATTTAACTATAATTATGACAGAACAAAAAATAACACATCAAATAATTTATCTACCTGGTATAGTTTCTGGACTAGAACCTAAAGATGAGTTCTTCAGCAAGAGGAATCTTAGATTTGTTTATGTTCCATATGTTATTGAAATGTGTCCTATAAACATTGATCCAATCTCAATACCTGAAGAATATCTAAAGGAGATAAAAGAGTCTCTCAATCCACGCGGTTGAGAAGCATTTAAATTCTTTTCTGTTCTATTATAATCATGTCAGAGAAAATACAAATTCCAAGAACATCGCCAATAAATATAGTAGAGGCGTATAAAATGTTCAGTGGTGGAAATGAAGAAGATTTTAAGCATTATAAAATGGGTTCAAATGATTATTATGTTGCTATAATGGAAGAAAGAAACGATGAGAATCAAATATTTCAAAAAATAACAGCGAGCATTATAGACAATCAGGAAATTAGGGAAGAAATTGTATTAGGTAATTGTCATAAACCTTTTACAGAAGGCTATTTGTATATCACTGGCAAAGATTATAAATTGACAATTGATCAAACTGGAGTTATTTCTGGAATAGTAAAAGATAATGATCGTTTAAGTGCTCTGATTCAAAGGTTCAATCGATAAAGCAGGACGGTAAGAAATGGGTTGAAGAATTGATTAAGAAGATTTAAATCCTTTACTATTCAATTATAATTATGACACTTAAAGTAGATACTGTTGAATTTCGAAGTGATTTTGATCAAGAAATAAATGTAGAAGAGTTATATAAGGAAGTTTATCAGAATATTCGAGATAGTTTAAATAATGAGTTGGTAGAAGAAGACGATATAGTACGTCTTGAAGACGAATCTGAAAATAAATTTTATTATTCTGGTCAACACGGGCTTCTTGAGATTGCTTACAATGTTGAAAATTCTCATGCAATCTTGAAAATTACAAATTATCATGCTCCGAAATGTAATCGTCCTGTTTTTCTTGGATCAGCCCAAAGAGCATATAATCAAATTAGTGAAATAATGAAAGATAATCTTAGTAAGCAAAGTTATTGTTTTGAAATCAATGTTTAAGTTCATCAATTAATTTATTTTTAATCTTCTCAGAACGCGCCTTTGAGAAGCATTTAAATTCTTTTCTAACAAAGAACTATTATGAGCATTCGAAAAGCCACAATAGATGATTTTGAAGAGCTTTATAAAATTGGGTCAAATACACCTGAATTTCGAGTCAGCGCCTCAGAAGCATTTATGGATCCAGATGATTTCAAATGGCATATTACTAATGATAAATGCGTTTTTCTTTTAGCTGAGGAAAAAGATACCCAAGGATTTATCTGTGCACATGCAAAAGATTTAGACAGAGGTACTGAAAACAAATATGCTTGTTTAGTTTATTTAACAGTTGTTCCAGAATATCGCGGAAGAGGAATTGCTAAAGAGCTTTATTCTAAGTGCGAAGATGAGTTAAAAGATATGGGAATTACTCATATGTATGGTTGGGCTAATGCAGAAGGTAATGCAATTTTAAAGTTTATGAATAAGCAAGGATATGATGAAGGACACAGATATGTGTGGGTAGACAAGAAATTGTAGATTTAAATTCTTTTTAAGATTAAGCAACTTTAGCGAGTAATATCAGTGATATTATTGCAAATATGATTCCAATAATTTCTAATGTATTAATATTTTCTTTAAAATAAAACACTCCAACAAGTGTTAATAACAAGATTGTTGTTATACTATAGAAAACCCCAATTGTTGAAAGTTTAATATATTTCATTACAAAAAACCAACCAACTGCAGTTGAAGCATATATGATGAATCCGATTATAAACCATTTTAATTGAATAAAATTTGTTCCATTTCCAGCAAGTTTGATAAAGAAATCGCCAGCTACCCCTATAATAGCAAGGCCTATTGCAATTAATATTGAAATTGTAACCATATTCATATCATCACTTTCCATCTGGTACCTTTCTCATTTTATGCATAACTTATAATAATCAATTCTATTATTAATATATTATGAAAATTCCTCTTATTGAAGCAGAAGGTTCTAATTATGACATAGGCTTCATAATAGGAAAGAAATTAAAATCAAGATTAAAAGCGTTGCTCGAAATAGAAGAAAAGAACTATAAACGCGAATCTGGTAAATATCTTTCAGAACATGTTAAAAGTTTACAACCTATAATAAAACGAACACAAAAGCACTTCCCAAATTATATTGATGAGCTTAGAGGAATGTCAGAAGGATCTGGGATAGGTTTTAATCCGATATTTGCACTTGGATGTGAAGACGACTTGGCTTATAATTGCACATCAATCGCAGGAGTTTCGAAAGACGGAATCCTTTTAGGTCATAATGAAGACTGGTTATTAGATCATTTGAATAGTTTATTTATTTGTCAAATCAAGCAGAAAAATAAATCCAGTTCAATAAGCTTGGGATATATCGGACATCTGCCAGGCTTTTCCATAGGAATGAATTCTTCAGGATTAGCTTATACGGGAAATTCACTGCATTTTAAAGCAAATAAAAACGGAATACCTCTACAGTTTTCAATAAGAGCGTTGCTAGATGTAAAAAAATATAGCGACTTGATCAAACTGTTTGAGATAAATAATAGAATGATTGGAGAAAATAGTTTGATGGTATTTAGGAACAAGATATTTGATGTTGAAATGACGCCCAAGACTTATGATATAATTAGTGGTAGAAAATATTTGGCACATACTAATCACGTATTAAGTAAAAAACTAATTAAACAAGAAACAAGACATAGTCAAGATACAATATGGAGATTAGATAGAGCAAACAAGTTATTGGAAAATAACAAGATTAGTATCGATTTGTTTAAGAAGATTCTATCTGATCATACACATAGACCACATTCAATTTGTTGTCATGAATATGAGAAAAGAAAAGGCGTTCCTTATGCTACAATTGGTTCAGCAATCGTCAATGTAACTAAAGGAGAATTTTATATTGCGCATGGAAATCCATGTAAATCGAAATACATTAAATACAAACTATGATTTCTTTTTCAAAAGCATGTATGAAACAATTGCACTTATTGCAGCCACACCACCCATGATTATAAACAAGGTTTTAAATCCATATCCTGTTGCAACATAACTTCCAATTAAAGCAGCTGCACCAATAGCTATGTATTTCCCAGCTTCCCAATTACCCCATTCTGCAGCACTCTTTTTTCTAGTAATTTTTTCTGAGAAAAATGCTTCCCAAGCTGGATCGTGAAATGCTGTTATTACACCGAAAAACATCTCAACAATAAACAATTGTATTATTGTATCTACAAAATAATATGCAAAGAAACCCACTGCTATTAGACCATATCCAGCTACAATAATTTTTTCTTTTGACATATTATCCTCATATCTACTGAATATGAATGTCGCAATTCCTATTGCAAATGCATAAATAGCCCATGCGATTCCAGCATCAAGTATATTGCCTCCAATATTCATTACGAAAATAGCATAAATTGGTCCTAGCATCCCAGCTGCAAAATTGTAAATAAATGATGCAGATATGAGAATTTTTAAGGCATGTTTCATAATTAACTATTAAGAGTACTGGTTTTTATATTTGATATGTTTTAATTAATGAAATTTTGATATGTACGTAACTTATAATAATCAATTCTATTATTAATAGATTATGAAGATAAGATTAGTCAAAGAAAAAGAAATCAATACTCTTTGTAAAATGATTAGGTTAAATTATTCGAAAGAATATGAAAAACGAGCAAAAGCAGAAATTAAAGCTATGTTTAAAAACTATACAGCTAAGCCTCAATATTTAGCTGCTGAGATTGAAGGGAAGATTGTAGGATTTGCAGGTTATATTCAGTCTTGGATGGATTGGCATTTTTACAATATATTTTGGGTTAATGTGCATCCAGATTATCAACATAAAGGAATCGGAACAGCACTTGTTAAGGAGATTATTAAAATCTTAAAAACGAAAAAAGGAGAAGATAAGGCTGAGTTTATTTTACTTACGACAACTTCTCCTGGGTTTTATATCCGTTTAGGATTTAAGGTAATTCAGAAATCTGGAAAAAAGAACTGTTTTATGATTAAAAAACTGAGATAGATGTTATGAAAATATTGATTATCAACAATGATGACAAGAAGGTTCGACTAATTAGAAAGTTCTTAAAATTGGAAAAATGTGATTCTGAAGTTGTTAATTATAAAAGATGTAAAAAACATGTTGATAAAGATATAAGCGGTTTGATAATAAGCGGAAGCCCACACCATGCAACAATAACAATGCCATATGAAAAGGATCTGATTTTAGATGCTGTTCAGAAGAAAATACCAGTTCTTGGAATATGTGGTGGTCATCAAGTATTAGGACTATTGTTTGGAGGAAAGGTTGGAAATCATAAGAAACCTGTTAAAGGATATTATAAAATCAAGTTTATGAAAAGAAGATGTATATTCAACGAATTGCCTGAAAAACTATCAATTATGTTTGAATCTCATAGAAATTATGTAACATTACCTAAGAGCTTTGAACTACTTGGAACTTCAACTAAAACTAAAAATGAAGCAATGAAGATGAAAAGAAAATCTGTTTACGGTGTTCAGTTTCATCCAGAAATGAGTGGTTATTTAGGTGAAATTATATTTAAGAATTTTTGTAATATTTGTAAGGTGAAATAAATGAAACATGGTTTACTAAAGAAATTTTTATCAGATGGTTTTCTTAATAATGGATTAAGATATTTATTTTTAGATTATACGCTTTACATTTTTTCAACAAGCTTATTGCATTTATTTTTACCATTATATCTAATACAAGAATTAGCATTTCCTTTATGGTTAGCCTTAATGCCGTCAGCAGTTTTAATGGCTTGTTATGGTATATTTAGTTTTTTTGGATACAAAATACAGAGTAAGATAGGAACAAAGAAAATGTTTATTTTATCATATTTTACTAAATTAATTCACCACGGATTCTTACTTTTAATCCCATTCAATATAATTGGATTTTGGTTATATCTTGCTTTTGCTCCAATAAATGCAGTATTTGCTATATGGCAACCACATCAGATTTCTTTATCTAAATATACTAATAAAAAACACAGAGGACTTCAATTAAGTTTTCTTTCAGTTGTTGTGTTAATAGCATATACGATTGGTCCAATACTTGGAGCTTGGGTGTTATCATATTATGGCTTTATTTGGTTAATAGCTGTACAGTATATTTTCATGGGCTTTAGAATATTTCCTATACTTAAGTTAGATAATTTCTATGAACCAAAAATGAAATGGAGTTATAGAGAAGTAATGAAACTTATATTTTCAAAACGGTTTAGAAAAACATTTATTTCGTTATCAGCGTTAAACGTACTTAATGTTGGTAATTTGCTATGGCCAATATTTATATTTCTTTCATTAAAAACATATCTTGGTGTAGGATCAGTATTATCTATTGCTATATTCTTTCAACTTATTTTTACACTTTTTGTAGGACGAATAACTGATATTTTCAAAAGAAAGTCGGTTCTTGTTGTAGGAACAGTACTTAATTCATTATCATGGTTTGGAAGATTTATTATAAATTTCCTTCCAAAAAGTATTTTATTATTTACTGGATTGGAAACATATTCTGGATTTGTTGGACAGACAACAGGGTTGCCATACAATGCTTCAGTATATGATAAACTTGATAAGAATTTAGATTATAGACCAATGTTTGATATAATGGAACACATAAGCAAAGTATCAACTTTATTTTTAGTTATTCTGATATTATATCTCTTTCCTACTTTTGAAAAATACATTTATGTTTACTTTTTAATATGTGCAGTTGTTATTTTTTTACTTCCAATGATATGTAATCATGAGAAGTAATTTATATCTTCGAAAAGAATAATTATTATGGACTTATCGATATTCACGTATTCTTTTGATATGAAAACGTTAAAGAAATTAGGAATAGATTCTCCTACACTTTTGTGCGGTACCATGAATTTAGATCTGGATGTAAGCCTTAATTTAAAGCATTTCAAGCAATACAAATCCAAAGGATTTAAACCAATACCAATGCTCGATGTTGTTCATAATGTTCATCATCAAGGCAATGAATTGATTATTAATAAAACAACTTTAAAAAATGTGAAAAAGTGGTGCCATAAATTGGCTAAAATTTCTGATCATATAATGCTTGATTTAGAGCCTGTTAGAGAATTTCAGATTCCATTATACAAGGAGATAAGGAAACAATATCCTTATAGGATAACAGGATGTTTTGGCCAAACAATTAATAAAAATATACTGAAATATGTTGATGATTCAGTATACATGTTTTATGACTACAGTACTGATTTAAATTCATACAAACGAGGAATAAAAGAGAAACTTAATGATATTCTGAATATTAAAAAACCATTTGGTATCGGTGTTCCAATTGCTTCAAGTTTTAATGAATTCGAAAAACTTGTAAATAAACAGGGGGATGTTGTTTTAAGGAGTCCGTATAAAATGAAAGAATATACCGAGGTGTGTCTTAAAGTTTTGAAAAGCGTTAAAAATAATTCTCTATTCAAAGGAATAACATTGTGGGGGTTATATGATCAAGCAATGGAAAGACGATATCTATATTATTATCCTTATAAAATTCAATTTAATCTAAATTTACTTTTAAAGAAATGTGGTTTTATGATTAAAAAGATTTAATAAATAATGGTGAAATAAATGAAAGCTCTTACAATAAGTCAACCCTATGCAGATTTAATTATTAACGGAGTTAAAATAATCGAATTAAGGAAGTGGAATACAAATTTCAGAGGAAAGTTTCTTGTTCATAGTTCTGGAGTTAGAATAGATAAAGACGAGTGCAAAATTAGAAACATGAATCAAACTAAGTTGATAAGAGGAGCTATAATAGGAAAGGTCACGTTGATAGATGTTAAAAAATATACAAATATGAAAGAACTGATGAAAGATAAGAATAAGTGGCAAGTAAAATTTGATGTTAAGAAATGGGCTAAGTTCCCAATGTATGGTTTTGTTTTAAATGACTCACAAAGATTCAAGAAGCCAATCAAATATAAAGGAAATTTAGGATTTTGGAACTGCGATAATTTAAAGACTTAAATCCTTTATTAATCAATTTTTCTTATGAAACAAATGCCAGCTAGACAGCAAAAATATGATTGGTCATGTACTATAGATACTGCATGTGTTGCTATAGAAATGCTTACTGGTAATCATGTAGAAACAGAGGAATTATTAGAATATATTGATAAGATGTATATTTCAACACCGATCTATAAAACACTGCCAAAACATTTGCTTAAAAAAACAAAAGAAGTTGATACCATGGGGATTTTTGTTGAATTTGAAGACCTGAAAACAGCTGTAAGGCGGGCAACAGACGGTAATGTAAAATTATATAAAATGGAAAATTATGCAAAAGTTGACGATGTATTAAGTCCATCTAGATATAATCAAATATATAATCCGCATTATCCCTCATCAAGAAATAAATTTTTTAAATATATTTCAGAAGCTATGAAAGTAGGACACGTGGTTGGAACGACCCTGAATCGTAGAAAGCAAAAGAATGTTACTGTTGATATAAAACAGCAAAAAGAAAAAGTTGTAACTCAAATAGAAGATAAAGAAAGTTGGGAATTTGATAGCTCATTAGATGCCTGGGGATATCTTGAAAAAACAGGTGCTAGATTTTGTGAACATCCTGGCCATTTTTACGGACCTCTTACATTTGAAACATTTAATGAACATTTACAAACAGGCATGGATTTTAAACTTTCAGATTTTACAGATGTTCTGCATGCTATTTTGATTAAAGACATTTCGATGAAAAAGAAAACATTTAAGATACTAGATACAAATCATAAAAAATATAAACTTGAATCATTTTATGATGTAACTTATGAACATTTAGCTAGCAACACCATTTCTGTATATGTTAAAGAATAAGAACTTGGAAGAAACATTTAAATATCATTTTTACATATTATAATTATGAATGAATATAGTCAAAGCCGTGGAAAAAGTGAACAATTTATTGGAGGCTGTTTGAATACGGCTCCTATTGATAATTTTATCCAAGAGTACGATTCAAGAAAATAGATTAATTTAAGTTGCATTTAAATCCTTTTTTGTGCTATTAAAGATATGAAAAACATATTTCAAAAGGCGGAACCAATGCCTTTTGAAGAAAAATTAAAATTTTTAGTTGAAACTTATGCTTTGACACTTGCTTATGTTGTTGATATTAATCCAAATTCTGAAAACCGATTTGTAGAAATTGAAGAATATAAAAAATGTTTAAGTGATGTTGCTACATCTATAAAATCTGAATTGCATTTTCTTGAAGCAGGGAAAGAAGATATTAGGATGTTTACTCATCAAGAACTTGAGGGTTTATTTATAGATTGTGCTATATTTGATATACCAGAACAAAATGGTTACATATTAGCTCATATCAAATTAGATAAAACGCTTCCTTCTCAAATTACATATGGAACACAGGTTTTAAAAACAGATATGTCTCCTCTCTATCAAGATATTCGTTATAAATTATCTCCCAAATTGGCAAATGCTTATTTAAAAAATAATTCTAAAAATGGTGTGATATTAGAAATAGGCGCTTTAGACCCCGGGATTATTATACCAAAAACAGAAGAATTTGATTCTGTTAGAGATGGATCATGGGGTAAAAAAAATGAACATGGATATACTAATTTTATTATAACTGGTAAAGGTTATTATCAAAAAGAACTTGGAGATAATGAAATGAGTATAAAATACAGATTATGTAATAACTTATCTCGTATACACAGATTAGAATTTCCACTAGAAATACTTGGTACGGGAGAAGTATCTGAATTTTTTAGATTTTGGGACGTGTCTGATTTTTAAGTTAATTCTACAATATATTTAATAGGTGAAATGAGATGAATAAAATACAAGTATTCGGTTTATTGGAACATATTGGTTTTTATTTTATCATTATATTTTTAGTTCTATTTTTGATGTTTAGAACAGATATTTTTATTTATCTGGCTATTGTTTCATGGACTATTTCTGTAATTTCACATATTATAGAATCATTATCAGAAAAAAAGACACTGAAAAAAATTATTATCGGTGTATAAAGTAGTTGATTTATGTTGTTGAGAAGGTTTAAATCCTTTTCTACCGAATATCTATTATGGTATTCAAAACAAAATGTCCTCATTATCAGTCAAAAGAAGACGCAGGAAAAGATGGGTTTACAATACTTCCTGAAAATCCTGATTCGCACTGGTGCGGGGATAAAGGCGAATGGATTGAAAATTGTGATAATCCCTGCATAAGATATGATATACTTGCTAATGGTGTACTTCTTAACCCTTATCTCACAGAATAATTAAAAACGAGTTTGAAGGCTCGCCTTCAGTTTTAGAATAATTCTTTAGAACCATAAAGCTCTTTAGTCAGGTATGTTTCTCCAAACTTCTCATAATGCATTATATCTATTAGAGGTTGTCTATGAGGTGCTGGTGGGTCTTCAGCTGGATAACCAAATAAAACAATAGCTGCTGGTCTTACATAATTTGGACACTGTGTTATAGTTGCTACTGCTTGTTCTGAGAAAGATCCAACCCAACAAGATCCTATACCTAATGCTTCTGCTGCAAGTAACATATTTTGAATCGCAGCTGATACTGCTTGTATTCCATATAACTTCTCTCCTCTTTCATGGTACTTTGAAGATGAAACGTGAACATTCATTCCAACTACAACTACTACTGGTGGATCAGCTATAAACTCTTGATTAAAACATGCTGTACAAAGCATCTTTTTTGTTTCAGAATTTTTAATAACTATAAATTCCCAAGGCTGTTGATTGCCAGCTGAAGGAGCATATCTTCCTGCATCTAGTATCTTAATTAAAACATTATCTGGAATTGCTGTTTTTTGAAATTCTCTTACCGTTCTTCTGTCTTTGATAACATCTAATACAATATCTTTAACTTCTTGTCTTGTTTGAATTCCAGGAACGTCCTTTAGAACATCTTTTCGTATAATACCTTTTCTAGACCTACCTAATTTAGCTATTGCATCAAATGGCATAACTTAATTTTGCTTTTTAGCTATTTAAAACTTAAGCTTTTTATTCTCTCAATCTAATGTCTATTTATGAAATATTCTAAACTTGTAGAAGTCTATGAAAATCTAGAATCAGATAATAAAAAACTTGGAAAGAGAGACATAATAGCTGAACTTCTAAAAGAGACTAGTTCAGACGACCTATCTAAAGTTGTATTACTAATATCTGGTAAGATATTTCCAAGATGGTCTGAAGAAAAAACAGGTGTTGCTTCTCAACTTATGATTAAAGCTATTTCTAAATCAACTGGAATTGGAACTAATGAAATAATTAAAAGATTTAATAAAACAGGTGATCTTGGTAAAGTAGCTGAAGAATTAATAAAAAATAAGAAACAGAAAACGCTGATTAAAAAGGTCTTAACTATTGATAAGGTTTTTGAAAATCTGCAAAGAATAGCAAAAGAAGAAGGTAAAGATTCACAAAAAAGAAAACAAAATCTAATATCTGAACTATTGTCTCAAGCTGAACCAGTTGAAGCTAAATATATAGTTAAAATAGTTTTAGAAGAATTAAGAATTGGTGTAGCTGAAGGAAAAATAAGAGATGCAATAGGTTTAGCATTTAATGTTGATCCAAAAGATGTTGAAAATGCATGGTTTCTTGAACCTGATTATGGTAAAGTAGCTGAGATAGCTAAAAGGGGCGGTCTTAGTAAAGTTAAGGCTGAGTTTGGAATTCCATTAATACCTCTTTTAGCAATTAAATCTCCATCTCTTGAACAAGCTTTGATAGATGCAAAAGAACCAGCTATAGAAGTTAAATTCGATGGAATGCGTTGTATTACAGGATTCACGCCAATATATGTTAAAGATAAAGGAATGATTTCAGTAAAAGATGTAAAAATTGGAGATCATGTTTTAACACACTCTGGAAATTTTAATAAAGTATTAGCAAAAAATAAAAGAACCATAGATAGGGGGGAAGGTGTTTACAAATTACAAAGTTTTTTTGGTGAGGAATTCAATATCACTGAAGACCATAAAATACTGATAAAAAGAGGAACCAAAGAAATGTGGATGCCAGTTAAAGATGTTATTAAAAGTGATAAACTTGTTTTCCCAATACCCAAAATGAAAATAGATAAAAAAGTACCAAAAATGATCAAGCTAAAAACCATTGATAACTATGAAAAAGAATTTAAATTAAATGAAAATTTCTTTAGATTTATTGGTTACTGGATAGGAGACGGGTTTAGCAACACATATAATAAGACACATAGAATAGGTATATTATTTAATAGTAAAACTGAACGAAAATTATGCGATTTTTATAAAAATCTTATTAAAAAAGAATTTAAAATAACAAACATTTCTGAGTATATTCACAGTAATTGTATTTCTTTATACTGGACAGATAGAGAATTCTTAAAATGGTTATCTAAAAATTTCAGAATTTTTTCAAGAAAAAGAGGGTGGAGAGGTAAGTCACTACCATTCTGGTTCTGGAACATTACTAAAACACAATTTAAAGAATTTTTAAAAGGATGGATAGAATCTGATGGACATGTAGATAAAATTGGTAGAACATCAATTACAACAAAAGAAAGGTTTCTTGCAACTTTTGCACACCTTATGGCATTAAAATTTAAAATTAAAATAGGGGTCAAAAAGGTAAGAATAGACAATAAGACGTACTACAAGATGATAATAGCCAAATCTGAAAAACATATGAATATAACCAAAAATAAAGTTTATGTCAGAATAAATAGAATAGAAAAATTAAAAAAACCAGATCCAAGAACAGTTGTATATAACATTGAAGTTGATAAAGATAAAACATATTGTACTCCTATGGTAACATTACATAATTCTCAGATTCATAAAAAAGGAAATAAGATTATGATTTACACAAGGAGACAAGAGAATGTAACTAAAGCGTTTCCAGACGTGATTGAGCTTTGTAAAAACATTAAATGTAAAGAGTGTATAATCGAAGGTGAAATTTTAGCAATGGATTCTAAAACCAAAAAACCTATGCCTTTTCAAAAACTATCTCAACGAATTAAAAGAAAGCATGATATTCAAAAAACTATTAAGGAAGTTCCAGTTCAAGTTAAACTATTTGATTTAATGTATCTTGATGGAAAGTTACTATTTGATAAAACGTTAAGAGAAAGAAGAGCTGCTCTTGAAAAAATTATAAACGAGGTTCCTAAAAAGTTTGAATTAAGTAAAATGTTAATTACTAAAGATCTTAAAAAAGCTGAAAAATTTTACAAAGAAGCTCTTAATGCTGGACAAGAAGGCGTGATGGTTAAAAATTTAAATGCTACTTATCAACCTGAAAGACATGTCGGTTTCTGGTGGAAAGTTAAACCAACGATGGAAACATTAGACTTAGTAGTTGTTGGAGGAGTTTGGGGAGCTGGTAAAAGAGCTGGATGGATTGGATCATATATTTTAGCTTGTAAAGATGATGGTAAGTTCTTAGAATGTGGAATGCTAGGATCTGGTCTTAAAGAAAAGAAAACAAATGATGATGATATTACAATGGAAGAGTTAACTAAACTTTTAAAACCTTTTATTGAAAAAGATACAGGGACTGAAATTAAAATTAAACCTAAACTTGTTATAGAAACTGCTTATGAAGAAATTCAGATGTCTCCAAAATATAATTCTGGCTTTGCTTTACGATTTCCAAGAGTTGTTAGAATTAGAATAGATAAAGGTCCTGAAGATGCAGATAGTCTTAACCGAATAAAAAAGCTTTATACCGTTCAAAAAGGAAAGAATTAAAGTCTATCACATTTTGCAAGATTGTAAAAACCATTTATAACACTGTTACTAATCCATTCATTATTTCTCATAATTGTTTCAAATTGATCATTTTTCTTCTCAATTCGCTTATCCAATCGTTGTGTCATATCTTTCATTATTTTATCATTAGACATAATTTGATTTATTTTCGTGGAACCACTATCAAATAACTCTGAAAATATTGTCACCTCAGGATACTGCGCAATGTTATACAATTTAATATCAACTTCCCCGGGTTTCTTAGATTGAAATTGAATACTTGATGAAAAGGTATCATCTGACAGTATAAAATCTATTCCAATATCCAATCGTAATTCCAAAATATTTTTCTTCTGAATACTTCCATTAAATTTAATATTAAAATTATATGGATAGTCAATAGCATTTTTTAATGGGACTATAGATTGCCCATCTCGCATATACCACCATTCTAACCAGTAATCACAAGAGGTATACGGTATACCTTCAATATTGACATACCCCTCATTGACAGATTCTTTCATCCAATCTCTTACTTCATTAAGATCATCTTTTAATTGTTCTTTTGTAATAAATTTGCAATCATTACATATTCCAAGTTCATTTGGTTCAGCACCATTTGGAAGATCGTTAAAAATATATCTCATTCTACTAAATTCACAACCACCTCTCGAAAACCCACGTGTAATTCTTTCATCATGGGGTCTACCAGAATATTTTTTTATATTTTGAATATAATTAAGAAGATCCTGATTGCAAACTTCATTAATCTTATCGGGATATATCATAATTATAATGGAAAATAAAAGGATTTAAATGATTTTATAAATTTTTAAATGAATCAAAATCTTGCAATGAGTCACTTTCATATTTTGAAATCCCCAAGTTTCTTTCAATTCTAGCATGTGCATTTCCTATATACATTTTCAAAGCATGACAAAATTGATCATAATTCTTATTATCATCATATGTTTCCAATATCTCCAACAGTGGTTCATATGCATTTGATTTTAAAACCTTGCTCCATGTCTTATCGCCAGTTTCTGCCCACTCAACTTCAAAATCAAATTCAAGTGTGCTATACAAACGCGTTACATCAGAATATTTCATTCCTTTAGGTCTAACTTTATAAAAAATATTTGGAATATGTAATGGTTTACCTTCTTTTTCAAGTTTTTTGATTGCTCTTATAACATATTCAATTTT
The DNA here is from genome assembly GCA_018901655.1 of Nanobdellota archaeon. GTDB lineage: Archaea > Aenigmatarchaeota > Aenigmatarchaeia > Aenigmatarchaeales > Aenigmatarchaeaceae > JAHIEG01. The sequence continues at coordinate 21,861 of JAHIEG010000007.1, read as the reverse complement.
TTTTAAAGTATCTTCTGCCTTTATAATTTTTACCCCCTTTTTACCATCTTTATCCCTATATGTTTGATAACTATCGAGTTCGTCTCCTTCTTCGCTAGGATGAAGAAGTTTTTCCTTAATAAATTTATCATCAAACTCTGGGTTATTATCTTTTTCCATAAATATAATATAGACCGAAAAGGATTTAAACCTTATTTGGAATACCATCACGTAGATCTAGAATTACCCAAGGCTTATAATTTATCTTAACTGCAAGAACTGGTTTTGCATTACACTTCTTAGCAGCTTCTATCATATCATTTAATTGATCTAAATGTTGTTTTGTATAAAATACTTTCTTTCTTGATTTAACTTCAATAAAATGAGCTTCACCTGTTGAAGAAACAGCAATAATATCACAAATAGCATCTTCTCCTCGACCAGAACCAGCAACTCGATGAGCAACCATTCCTTGTTCTACAACCATATCTAAATATTCTCTTTCTTTTCTATGTCCTTTATGATTAGAAGCCATAATTATAATAAGTTTACAAAATATAAAAAGAAATCATGAAGGAGTAACACATAACTCTTGAGCTGTTACCCCGAAAATAGTTTTTATCCCGATTGTTAGAAAACAATCTATACAGACTTAGAAATTTTGATTTAAAAGCATTCATATGCTGTAAAATATACATCAATTAGTATATCTCCATACACCCAGATGTGAAGCTTGAGCATCAAGTTCTGCGTACTTCATAACGTTTTGATACTTCTTGTCCTTCAGCAGATACAAACGAGCATAACCCCCTTCTAACATCAAAACATTAACAAACACGTCTCCAAGATAAACATATCTTAACTCTCGTTCATACCAATCTCTATCAGTCTTATCACCAGTTAGTTTAACATATCTATTTTCTATTAACTCTCTAAGATATTCAGTAGCTTCTTCATAGTAAAACTCTCCTTTTTCAGGTGTGTTTATTCCAAGTAGTCTTATTACCTCTCCATCAGCTGTTTCAAACGTATCTCCATCTATTACATGAGTTACATAAACTGTTTCGTCCTGAACACAGCCTGAGATAAGTAAAATAAGAACTAAAAAAATAACTATTTTCTTCATAATCTGACTTTATTTACCATCCTTATTTAAGCTTTTTCACCCTATAAGTTGTTAATGAAATATATAATGCATTTAAACCAAAAAACGAATCATAACGATCGTATTATTCAACATATTAAAAAATCTGGCGCTACTGTCATAAAAGACTTCACGAAACCATTTGATTATCATGACAGAAAGGATATTTATATTATAGAAGCTGATAATAATGCAATTCATATTTTAAAAGGAAAAAGCTATGAACTTAGAAAAACATTTGAATAATTTAACTATATTCTCGCCATGTCTGTTTACACTTACAACATCTATAAAATCTTGTAGGTGGTTCATCACTAGCACGAGTTTGTTCCATCCACCAAAATGCTTCAGGATTTTCACATTTAGGACACTGTACCTTTGTCTTTGGTAAAGTATCTAATTTCTCATTTTTAGAAACAACTATAATCTTATCTGTTTTTCTCTTAGTTGAAACAGTTATTTTAAAATCATTAGCTTTTTTAACATTTTTTTGCTTTCCACATTTAGCACAAACTAAAACTAATTTATTTCCACGTTGCTGTGGAACCACAACTGAGCCGCATTTATCACAGAAGTCCATATAATTACCTTTCCCCATTAATGCAAATAGAACTATTTAAAGGTTTAGGATATTCCGGCTTTGTGTATTAAGTAAAGAAAAATGCTGACTTTATACACAACTGAATGACTTTTTACACAAGAATTTGGTGAAAATATGAATAATAAACAAGTTTATAAGAATGCTGTTAATAATATAAATATGGAAAGTACCGTTCTATTTGGTAGAATTTATTTTACTCCAAAATTAAAACACTTTGTTGAAAAAATGAATGTGCCAGAACATCGAAAAAGTGTTCTTTTAGATGTTATTAATTGGGATACAGACATTAATAAATTATTAATAGAATCTCATGGAAATAGGTTTTTAGAGGATATTATATGGAAATTTGCTGGCATAAAATCAGATCAAAATTATATTTATGGAAAGTTAGCCAGAGAAACTGAAAAAACGGATTTAATAAGAGATGATACTAAAAAGGATTATATATTAGGATTAACACAAGATACAGATATTACATACTTTTTAATAGATTTAGAACACAGTGTCATTGCATACCAAAGCAAGCCCAATATGAGCGATAAAAGAATATTGAATATAATTAGTAATGTATTCAACATATATCATTCTGATCGAGAAGAAATAACAATTACCCCGATTACTGATAGAAGAGAAATGATAAATACAATTAAAACCTTTACAAAACTTAATAAAATAACAATAAATGTTCAGAGAACTAATCCAGATAGTACATCAAGTTCTGACAAGATGGATAAGTTTTTAAGAGATGGTCATATAAAAAGAATGCTACTAACAGCATATGGTGACGAACGTGGTATTGATCTTAAGAATGTCGAACTTATAAAAAGTGGTATTCATCTTGCAGATGAGGGGTATGGAAAAGCCGAATTGAAAGGTATTAAAGAAGATGTAGAAAGTTCTATAGAAACAGGAAATATACCACTTAAATCTAAAATAAAAATAGAAAAGGAAAACGATGAGAAAAATATTAAAATGTTCATTGGGATAATAAAAACAGCATTGAAAAAGTTAGGTGAAACATATGACATATGAAGCAAGTTTTATAAAAAGACTAAAAAAATTAGGAATTAAAAAACTCATATTAAGTTTTGATACGCTGGCTTTCATAATAACATTTTTTTTAATCTATATTACATCTAATGGAACGATTATACAAGAAAGTGCCAATCAAATATTAATGTCATTTATAGAAATATCTGGATCACTTTTTGCAATAGTTCTTGCCGGATTAGCTATTGTAACCTCATTTACAGATAAAGACTTTATTTATGCGTGGAAAAAAATAGAAGAATTTGATAATATAATTACACTTTTTCAATATAATATGATTATCTTACTTTTAATTATGGTTTTTTCATTATTTATTAGATTTATATACTATAATTCATTTGCAATGATAACACTAATATCAATATTCGTTTATATGATAGTTTCTTTAATAGATCTGGTTGGGTTTGTATCTAAATATGGACTCCAAAGAGGAGAGTTCATAAAACAGCTAAAAGAAGGTACTCATAAGTAAAATTATTATTTCTTCAAATCCTTTTTAACCAATCCTTCAATATATTCTGAAATATCCAAATCTTTTTTAATACAATTAATCTTAACTTCTTTCCACAGATCTGGGTCTATTTTAAGAGAAGTTGTTTGTCTTACCATATCTTACATATAGTATTAGTAATATATAAATCTATACTACTGATAGTTTTAAATACTTGTGGGTAGTATATAGTATTATGGTAGTATATACTACTAACATTAAAATCACATACAAAAGAGGCGATAAATATGGATGCTAAGGCTCCAACAAATTTGAGAAAAGAAAGAGGTCTGACAATAGCTCAGACATGCAGAATAGAAAAAACAGATAATGGGTGGCTTGTTCCAAGCCAGTCTGGACGCGGAAAATACAGAGTAAACTATAATTACAATCATCACAAATGCTCGTGTCCAGATCATACTACAAATAAAATAAAATGCAAACACTTGTGGGCAGTTGAATTTATCATAACAAAACAAGTAGATGGTAAAACAACATGCGAGATCAAGACTTATCCACAAAACTGGAAAGCATATAACACAGCCCAAGCCAATGAAAAACACCTGTTCATGAAATTATTGCACGAGTTATGCAGAGATATAGAAGAGCCAGAATATCAGTTTGGAAGACCTAAACTTTCAGTAAGAGATATGGTATTTTGTTCAGCTTTCAAAATCTATTCTTTGTACTCACTTAGAAGATTTACAACAGATATGAAAGAAGCTAAAAAACAAAAATACATAGATAAAGTTCCATGCTTTGCATCAGTAAGTCATTTCTTTCAAAAGAGAGAATTAACACCAGTTCTAATGGAAATGATAAAAGAAAGTTCAATACCACTACATAAAATAGATACAAACTTCGCAGTAGATAGTTCTGGATTTGGAACAACACGATTTGCAAGATATTATAGCTTCAAACATGGTAAAGATAGAAAATACAAATCATGGATTAAGGCACATATCATATGTGGAACTAAAACAAATATTGTAACAGCAGTTAAGTTGTCTAAAGAGTTCGCAAATGATAGTCCGTTTTTGAAAGAACTTGTAGAAAAGACAGCAGAGAATTTTGAGATAAATGAAGTTTCAGCAGACAAAGCTTATAGTTCAAGAAAGAACTTGCAACTTGTCGAAGAGCTTGGTGGAACTCCTTTTATTCCATTTAAAAAAAATACATCTGGGAAGTCAAGAGGTTCTGGATCTAAACTTTGGTCTAAAATGTATCATATGTTTATGTACAATCACGATGAGTTTATGAGCCATTATCACAAGCGTTCTAATGTTGAGACAACTTTTCATATGATTAAGAGTAAGTTTGGTGATTCAGTTAGATCAAAGACTAAAACAGCTCAAATTAATGAAGTTCTGTTGAAAATATTGTGTCATAACATCGTTGTTGTAATACAAGAGATGTACGAATTGGGTATTTCGGAGAGGTGTTTTAAGTGAAAAAGAAACAGAGTTTTGTTACTACAAAGTGTTGCTATAGGTTTTTTAAAGAAAAACACCCCAATCTTAATATGAAAAAAGATAATAATTCTGAGACAGATGTGATTTTTAAATTATTGTCTCCATTTTTAGAAAAACTTGGATATAAGGAAACTACCAAAGGAGAAATAGAACACGAAAAATCAATATCAATTGGTAGAGGAAAATATGTTTTTCCAGATATTGTTATAAATATTAAGGGGATACCTGTAATAGTTATTGATGCAAAAAAACCAGCAGAAAATTTAGATTTATATGAAAGACAAATAATTTCATATGGACTATTGTTGAAAACGCCATATGCAATTTTATCTAATGGTTCAACTTTTAGAATATATGAAACACAAACTGAAAAAATTATTTGGGAAAAATCACTGGAAAAAGTTCCTACATTTTTATCAAAAAATAATTTAATTAAAAAAATGAAAAAAATGGTTGAAACTATATCTGACGAACGACTTGAAGAAGCCAAAAAAACATTATTAGTTTTTGAAGGTATAAAGGAATTTTCTACGGTATTGTATAAATGTGAAGATATAATTAGAGATATAGACGGTTTAACTGGTGCAGATGCATTTGATGAAATTAGTAAACTTTTATTCACTAAAATGTATTTTGAAAAAATGGCAATAAAAACAGGGAAAAGTCTTTTTTCGATAGACAATATTAAACAAAACGGTGGATCAAATTATGTTAAAACATATTTATTCAAGGAAGCGAGAAATAATAATAAAGATATATTTATTGGAGATGAAATAATAAATCTTGAAAATAGGAGCATAGAAAAAATAGTTGAAGTATTACAGAATTATACATTAATAAGAACAGATGTTGATGTCAAAGGCAGAGCATTCGAAATATTTCTTGGAAAAACATTTACTGGAGGATTAGGACAATTCTTTACACCAAGAACAATAGTAAGATTTGCTGTTCTTTTTGCTGATCCAGAAGTAAATTCGTCTGCTACTGGAAAGAATGCACCATATTTGATACTTGACCCAGCATGCGGTTCTGGTGGTTTTTTAATTGAAGTTTTTAAAACGATTTGTAACCAGATTAAGAAATTGCCAGAAAATAAACAAACTGCATTATTTGAAAGATTAACCAGAGAACAAATATTCGGTATAGACATAAATCCAAGACTTGTAAGGGTTGCCAAGATGAATATGGTTCTTCACGGAGATGGACACGGTGGAATTTACAAATATAATGGTTTAGAAAATATAGAAGGAATAAAAGAAGGGAAATTTGATTTGGTTATAACAAATCCACCATTTGGTAATAAAGATAAGGGTAAATTATTAAATGATTTTGATTTAGGACATCACTGGAAAGAGACATCTGGAAAGTGGGAAAAAACTGGTATATTATTCAAAGAACAATTAAGAGAGATTTTATTTATTGAAAGGTGTATAAAACTTTTAAAAAGGGGTGGGGAATTAGCGATTCTATTACCAGATGGTATATTAAATAATCAACAGTTATCTTATGTAAGAAATTATATACGAAAAGAAACAACTATTAAGGCAATAATAAGTCTTCCAGATAAGGCATTCAAAGCTTCTGGTGCTAATAGTAAAACAAGTCTTTTATTTTTAAAGAAGAAGTTAAACGATGATGAAAAACAACAGCCAATTTTCATGGCAGTAGCTGAATTTGTTGGGTATGAAACCAAAACAAAAGAAGCTAAAGAAATAGAAGAAAACGATTTATCACCTATTTTGCAAGCGTATAAAGATTATAAATCCAGCAAATTATTTGAAAATTCAAAAGGTAAAAATGATATGCTTGAAATATTAATGAATAAGCCATCATGTTTTATTATTGGAGAAAATAAAATAGAAGACAGACTTGATTCAACTTATTATTATGCTAAACATATTTTTGATTTGGGGGTTTCAAGTTGTGAAATTAAAGATATTGCTAAATTATCAAGAATTATTGTGAATCCAAAACAAGAACCAACAAAATTAATAAAATACGTTCAATTCAGTAATGTAGAAAAAAAATTAGGAGACATATCAAACTATTTCAATTTATACGGAGAAGATGCACCATCAAGAGCAAAACAATTAGTAAATTCTGGTGATATAATATGTGCAAGGGTAAAAGATAGTGAAGAAAATGTTGCTATGATACCAAAGACATTAGATGGAGCAATCGTTTCAACTGGTTTTATAGTCTTAAAACCAATAGCACCAATGACGTCAGAAGCATTATTTGTTTTATTAAAATTAAAGACAACTACAAATCAATTACGATGGAAATCTGCTGGGACTATTATGCCAGCAATAATAGATGAAGAATATATGTCCATAAAAATTCCTAAAATTAATTCAACAGAAACTTTAAGATTAACTAAAGAAATTTCAAAAATTAACAAACAAAGATCTATAATCAAAGAAGAATTTAATAACTAATGAAGCGGTATACAAAGTAAATTATATAAATATTTTATAGCTATTACTAATAATTTCGGCATATTCTAATAAATCTATTATATTATTAATATTGTAACATTTTTTAAGTCGCATAATATTTTAAGTGATTAATAACAGTATAAGTCTTTTTTATTTGTCTTGGGGTAAATCATATATAAATATCAAAGATAATAGTTAACTATGCCAGAACCGAAAACAATTAAGTGTCCTTTTTGTCAAGATGGAGATATATTAACATCATACACTCGTCCTATGAAAATTACAAAATCATGCAGAGGTAGTGCTACAACATCTTCTAAAAGTTATTTCTCTAAAGAAAAATGGACTATCATAACAGACTGCTCAAACTGTGGTAAATCTAAATCTGAAATAGAAAAACGATTAAAAGGCGAGGAATCTGTACCAATATCAGAAGCAGTAAAACGAGCTAAAGAATCTGGTCTGCCTTTGAAGTTCTAACTTGGTAATCTTCTATTTTTCTTTTCTGACCAATGTTTTTCTAATAGCTTTTTACACCGAGTACAAAATATACGATCTACTTCCTCATGTTTTCCGCTTAATTTGTGAAATCCAACCAGTCCAACCTCTTTTTTGGTAGACCATACTTTTACTTTAAGCAAGGCTTTTGATGCCCCGCAAATATAACATTTTTTAGCCATAATAATCACTGCTTAGAATTAGATACAATACTATTTATTAATTTGGATAGTCTAATAGATTTATGGTAAGAAAAATCATTGGAACAAACAAATTCGTATTATATGTGTACAATGGAGCAAATGTAAGAGGAAAGAGTAAGTCTGGATCAAAGGATTATGTATACAGACAATGAGGCAGAATATGGGAAATAGATGAAAATGATAATAAGACTGGTTCTGGTTTTCCATTCACGGACTATGGTGGTATATTAACATTTATCAACCAAATAATGCGGAAAAGTGTTATGAAGAACCTAAAAAGAAGACTCGTCTGGAAATAGCTATACTTTTTACACAAACAACAGTACTTTATACACAGTTTGGACTATCTACACAAAGCCGGATATTCCAGTTATCTCAGTAAAAACGATTTTAACCCATCCTAAGAGTGGGAGTTTCAAAGATGTTTTACCATAGATTGAACTAATAGGTGTTTCCCATGGATCTGCTATTGAATTGTGATCTCCCCTAGTTCTAACCATATCTCCATTAATTTCAATAATACGATGTATAATAGGATAAGGTTTATGTGTAGTATAATAAACCACAATATCTCCAACCTTATAATCACCATTATTGTAAACAAATAACATATCTCCTTTTTGAAGAACCGGAATCATTGATTCTGAAAATACAGCTACAACTGGCGTAGCTGAATTAAATGCTAAACCCAAGATTTGCATAAGTCCAAATGCTAAAAGAAATCCAAGAAATATGTAAATAACTGTTCCAAACCAACCTGTTGTTAATTTATCCCATTTCTTCTTTAAGTCTTTCATGGTAAGAATGTGATATTATTATTTAAAAATCCATAGGCTATAGAACTGATTTATTTCTTAAGAGCCTTTTTCATTTCAATTTCCATTTCTTCTGCATCTGCTGCTACTTTACTTGCTGCTTTTTCAAGGTTCTTTTTAGCATTTGCTCCTACAGAAACCAATTTAGGTTGTTCTGTAAATGGATGTTCTTGAATAGCTGCTATTTGTCCACCAACTTCCCAGCCAGCTTTTGCTACTAATTGTGGAACACTTTGATTTTCTCCAACTAATTCTATTTTAACCAATTCTTTTTCATTTGTTAGAACTTCAATATGCATACATATCACTTAATTAATATTATATTTAAAGCTTACTAATCACGTGATCGATAAACTTTCATTCGATTACATGAACTTGGATCACATTCGTCCACTGGTACTTTACATGACACTTCTCTAGGTAAATATTTTGCAAAACAGTGTGAACTGGCTATAGTCATATAATTTATGAAATCAAACTCTTCTTGTTCTGTTGCATTTGGATAACTCATAATTACACCTCTTCGAGAGTTTGTATTATAGAAATAAAGATATTTAAACCCATAATTCGTCTGCATTTAAAATTGGTTTTCTAAAAAGTCCTCTATTTTCAATAGCAATCCTAGGACAAGCAGTATTAACATAAGCATCAACTTTAATTCCTTCTAACTTATCAGGCGTTATTTCGTCCATTGATAGGATATAAGATTTTCTTGGCTTAAGCTTTTCCTTAATTTCTTTAGCTAATTTAATATTCATCTGACCAACTTTTGTTGAAACAAGTATACCAATAATCTGAGCATCTTTGAACAGTGCCTGATTTACATATCTTTGTTTTTGAAATACACTAGTATCAATCTCTTCTATCTTTCCACTTTCGACGTTTAATAATAAGACGGGCTTTCCAGTTTGCATTGAAACACCAATTGGATGAAACTTTCCAGATCCAATAAATAAAAATCCATCAACTTGATCTTTAATCTTAATCGCGTTTGAAACATCACAGCCCAAAACCTGTCCTCCAATAATAGCTCTTTCCCCTAAAACAGTTTTAGCAATCTTCAGAGAATCTATAAACTGTATAGCAGAAACTAAACCAATTTTATTAAATTTAATTTCATTAGTATTAAGAACTTCAGTAGGATCATAGTCTTCTTTCATCTCTCTATATTCAACTTCGATATCTGAATCAACCATTTTACTATGTCCATAATGAATTATCTTATTACAACCTAATCTTTTAGCTTCATCGACTTTGATATCACATGCTCCAAAACACGATTCACATGAAATGATAACATCTTCTTCTCCAGCTAATTCTAAAACCTTAGTTTTAAACCCATCTGGTACTTGTAACAATTTCATAAGATTAGTAAAGAATTAAACTATTTAAAAGCCAAGCCCGATTCTAATAAAATCAACTGCCCAAGCAAGTGTAACAAGTCCTAAAATAGTAGATATAACCTGACTTGTTGTTTTTCCAATATATCTACTAACAACCCCTGATCCACAAAGCAATAATAATGTAAATATTAATACAACAGAAATTGAAAAACCCGTTTGAATAATTCCATATTCTGAAGATGAAATAATAATTGCACTTATTGCTGCAGGTCCTGTAAGTAAAGGTGTTCCAATAACCGAAGCAAGTGCTTTACCATAATTTCCATTATTCTGTTCAATATTAACAAGAGAATGACCAAGTGTCATCTTGATTCCAAGTATTCCAAGTATGATTCCACCTGCTATTCTAAAATTATCAATACTTGTATTAAAAAGCATCAAAACCCCTTCTCCGAACAATAGAAACATTAAAGATAAAACACCTGCAATTAAAACAGCTAACATAGCTGTATTAAATCTTTGCTTAAATTTCATTTTTTTAGTTGCTGTAAAAAATACCATAAAGCTTGCAAATGGATCGAAAATAACAAAAAACAGTACAATTAGTTGTATAATATTTTCAAACATATCGGTCCCAATTAATTATATCATTAACCCGCTATTTAAAGCCTGTTGATAAAAAGGTTGCATAATTTGTTAATTCTAAATAACTAAGCATCTCCCAAATAAATGGAATTACAATTAATACAATTAAAATTAATATTAAAACCTTAAAACTATTTTTTTGTCCTTCTATCTTAAATCCATAGAGCATTCCAAATATCAAACCACCAATATGAGCAACATATGCAATATCAGAAATTCCACCTGTAGCTAAAATAACTAAAAATTCTGTTATATTAAAAATTGTATAAATTAATGCAACAAGTATTAGTGGTATTGGAATTAAATATGGGAAAAGGACAAATTCTAAAGGCTTAACAAGCATTGCTGTTCCTAATAAACCAAATATTGCTGCAGATGCTCCAATAACTGGAATTGTTGCTGGCATTATTCCAAGCAAACTAGCTAAAATAACTGCAACGTTTCCTAACAAAGCTGCTGCAAAAAATATCAACAAAATCTTACCCGATCCTAGTTCATGTTCAATAACCGAACCAAAGAAAAATAATGCTATCATATTTAATACCAAATGCTCAGAACTAGCATGCATAAATATTGAAGTTATAAAACTCCACCAGCCACCTGCCATTATATTTTCTAAAGAAAAACCAAAAGTATAAAATAGAGCTTCTAAAGCTTCAGGTCCTACAAAATAATTATAAAATAATTCAATAAAAAATACAGTTAAACAAATAGAAATAAGCAAATATGTTACATTAATTTTTTTGAATTTATGCAATTCCATATTTATCTCTCTAATTCCGATACCCATTTTCTTACTTTGTCAATAGCATCAATATTAACTGATAAGGAAGTTATTCCTAAATTAACCAAATATTCTACAATATCTTTTCTATTACTTGGTGCTTCTCCACAAATCGAAGTTTCAACATTATACTTCTTACAGGTCTCAATAACATATGCAAATAAGAATCTCATTCCAAGATGCATTTCATCAAACAATTTATTTAACTTCTCATTATTTCTATCAAGACCAAGTGTTAATTGGGTTAAATCGTTTGAACCAAATGATATGAAATCTATTCCAGCTTTACAATATTCTGTTATTGACAATGCACACGAAGGAACTTCAATCATAACTCCAAATTTCATATTATCTGGTAATCCAATTTCTTTTGCAATTTTCTTTGCTTCAATAAATTCAGAAACATCATAAGTAAATGGTATCATAACTCCGATATTATCTAATCCTTTTTCATATATTTTTTTCAAAGCTCTAAATTCTGATTTCAACAATTCAGTATCAACTAAACTTCTTCTTATTCCATGTAACCCTAACATAGGATTTGATTCTTTTGGTTCTTTCTCTCCACCAATCATATTGCTATATTCATCTGTTCTTACATCGAGAGACCTTACCCATATTGGTTTTGGATAAAAAGCTTCAGCTACAGTTCCAACACCGTCTACAATTATTTCAATAAGTTCATCTTGTTTTTCTTGTCTAATATATTCTGCTGGATGATATCCGTGTTTTGTTAACATGTGTTCTAATCTTAACAAACCAACTCCATCTGCTCTAATTCCTTTTTCAGCAGTTTCAGGAAATGCTAAATTAACTTTAATAAGTGTTTTTGTTTTAACATTATATTCTTCTTCTATTTTTTCTTCTTTAACATCAATTTTTCCAGCAAATACTTTACCATGTGTAGCATCAACTGTAACTATATCACCATCTTTCAAAATTTCAGTTCCTATTCTTGTTCCAACAATACAAGGTATACCTAATTCTCTCGATACAATTGCTGCATGACAAGTTGCTCCACCCTGATCTGTAATAATGGCTGCAGATTTTTCCATTACAGATACCATATCTGGATTAGTCATTTTTGTAACAAGCACATCTCCTTTTACTATTTTATTTAATTCAGAAATATCATGTACTATTTTTACTTTACCTGTCCCTACACCAGGACTTGCTCCCGTACCTGTTAATATAGGGGTTCCAACCACTGCTTTTGTTCTTTTATCTTCTAAAGTTGTTACAGATCTTGTTTGTAAAATATACAAGTTTTCTTTTTCAAAAGCCCATTCGATATCTTGAGGAAAATTATAATGATTTTCAATTTTCTTACACTGTGCTGCTAAAATTATAATATCTTTATCATCAAGAACCTGAACCTTTACCTTATCTTTAGGAACTTCTTTTTTAATTGTTGAACCAGAATAGATGTCTCTAGACCGCATCAGTCTTTTTTCACCTATTTGTTTACTAACCAATAATCCAGTTCTCTTATCAATAACATAATGATCTGGTTCTACCTCACCTTGAACAATTGTTTCTCCAAGACCCCATGTAGCTTCAATTATTATATCATTTTTTCCATCAACCGGATTTGTTGGATCTATTGTAAATGCTACTCCGGATTTTTCAGAATTAACCATTTTTTGAACAATAACACATATTGATGTATCTTGAGGCTGATTATTTTTATATCTATAATAAATAACCCTCGAAGTATACAAAGATGCCCAACATTTCATAACTGTTAAAATGAGGTTTTTTTCTCCTCTAACGTTTAAAAATGTTTCATATTGACCAGCTGAAGAAGCACCTTTAATATCTTCAACCACTCCAGAAGATCTTACAGCAACAAGTGGCATATCACTTTCTGTTTTATCTATATCGATGGAACTCCCTTCACTCCTCATTTTTTTATAAGCATCAATAATCGTATCCTTAATCTTTAAAGGCATTCTAGCATTTAAAATTAATTTTTGTATTTCATTTGAAGCGTCTTTTATTGAATCAACGTTGGTAAAATCAATTTTGCCAATAACATTCATTATTTGAGGTTTTAATTCGTTTTCTTCTACAAATTTATCAAAAGCTTCAACTGTAATAAAAAACACTGAAGGAACGGGGAATCCGGCGTTTATCATTTCAGCCATATTAGCTCCTTTTCCACCTACTTCTTTCACATTAGCTTTACCCAAATTTGTTGAACCAAGTATAAACGGCATAATAATAACGTGTGTTTAGATTAAATAAAAGCTTTTCAGACACCTTTTAATATTCCACTATCAAATAAGTCAATTGACGACTACAAAAAGCATCTTTAAATAAACTTATTCTCTAATAATTCCTATTCGGGGGGTTCAAAAAATGACTGAAGAATGGAGAAAGTGGAAGCATATAACAAAGATAGATCCTGATAAAAAGATAACAGCAAGGATTGTTGACAAAATAATTGAATCAAAAACCGATGCTATAATGGTTTCTGGAACACTTGGTATAAGTAAAGAAAAAGTTACAAGTGTTCTTAAATTATTAAAAGATTATGATATTCCAAAAGTACTAGAACCAGCAGGTCCTCACGGAATGGTATACAAGGGATATGATTGGCTTTTTGTACCTTCAGTATTCAACACTGATAGTTCTGTTTGGGTAAATGGAATGCACAAAGCATGGATAAGAGAACATAAGGATATAATTAACTGGGACATTGTTGTACCCGAAGCACTAATTATTCTTAATCCAAAATGTTCAGCAGCTAAAGTAACTAGAGCTAAAATAATAACAAAAGACGAAGTTGTAGCAGCAGCTATTACTGCTGAAAGATTTTTTAAATTCCCAGTAGTTTATATTGAATATTCTGGTAAATATGGAGATCCAGAAATTGTTGAAGCTGTTAAAAATAATTTAAAAACTGCTCATCTGATATATGGTGGAGGAATTAGAACACAACAACAAGCAGCTAAAATGAGTCAATTCGCAACAATTGTTGTTGGTAACACAATCTATGAAGGTGGGTTAACAACATTTTTAGACACAATGAGAGGAACATTAGCAGCACAATCAAAATCAATTAATGAAAGAATGAATGAATTGAAAGTTATGAAAAAGAAAGAAGAAGACCGAAAAGGTAGATTACAAAAATATAAAGAAAAGCGATCGGAGAAAAAAGCTGAAAAAGAAGCTAAACGGGCTGAAAGAAAAATTAAAAAGGCTAAAAAGAAAATTGAAAAAGAAGAAAAGAAAATTAAAAGAACTAGACTTAAAAGAACAATAAAAAAATAATTATTCTAAATCAGATATTTTAATTGAACCAAAGAAACTATGTATTTGGGGTTCTATATTTTTAGCAATTATTTTATGTTTATTTAACATACTTGAATGTTGTTTATCAACATTAAGTATTGCTTTTGGTCCAAAATCTATTAAAACCTTTAAAGCTGGGATTGAATATTTAAAATTTTTAAAATAAACAACCTGTCCTCTTAATACAAATTCCTTATGAGCTGTATCAATATCTTTTTTATTAAAATTTTCTATTACAATTACTGGAAACCTATCAGTTGATTTTATTGTTTCTAACTCTTGATCTCTTTGAATTTGAACATTGTATAGACTTGTTATATCCTTTTGCTTCTTCAATTCAAATTGCATCTGTTTAATTAGAATGTCTCTAGCAACTATTTCATTACTCTTAATAAGCTCTTTCCTAGTTTTATCTTTTATCTCCACTCTTTCCTTTTTCATTCTATTTAATTGATCTTCAAAAACCTTTAATCTCTTTTCTATTTTTTCAAGATAGAGCTTTTGTATATTATATTTCTGTAAAAGATCTCGGTATTGATTTGATTCAGATGGTTTCATAATATCACTTGTATTTTGTAGTTAATAGCTTTTTAATCTTTTTAATGGTTCCTTTTCCAACATTTTTAACTTTTAACATATCTTTTTCATCTGCATTGAATATCTGTTCTGGTGTTTTAAAATATTTTAACAACGCTCTTGATCTAACCAACGATATCCCCGGAAGACCGTGTATTAAAAACTCTTGCTGATCCTTTACTGTACTTATTTTTTTTCCAGATCTTATTGGAACATCTCTATTCTCATCAATCTGTTCTCTCCTTGCAATCCAATAAATCATTCCAACTGTTTCTGCCAAATCCTTTGTCCAAATTATTGGTATTTGAAAATCTAATACAATTGAAGCCAATGCTCCTCTTATTGCATTTGGCTGTAATCTTCCATATAATGTATCTCCTTCTATAATTAAAATTGGCTTTTCAAAATTCTCCTTAAGATCTTTTAATTGTTGAAACAGTCTTCTATCAACTATACTACTTATAAAATCAGAAGTTGTCTTTCTTTCAATACATACTCTATCTGATACCAAAAAATCTCCATATAATAACATCTTTTTCTGAAGATCACAATCATATTGATCAAAATACTGTGTTAATCTAGAGGTGTTTTCTCTCTTATCCATAAATACAATAACATTAGCCATAGTATAATTTAAATACTTCAATTATATATAATTAATTGGTTGCCTGGGGGTAATTCAGTCAGTCAGATTTCAGTCTTCGGACTTGAATTCAGATGTCTTCGGACATTCAGAGAAGATTGAACCTAGATTAGGTAACTACTTATTTTTATTTAAATTTTTTATCAAGCTTTTTTATTTCTTCTTCTGTTGGAAATGGACATTTTTGCAATGAGATTTTTATCTTTTCACCCATACCATATCTTGATCCCCACCATCCATTTCTTTCAATATTTTCAAGCGCTCTATCATTAACACCAACTTCATAGAGATGTATATCTGGCGTGTATTTTACATTTATACCATCAGAAAAATCTTTAATTTTTTCATTATAAATTTGTATACTACGATCATCAACCCCAATATGATGAAAGTCCTCTAATTTGCCACCACATAACATCATTGGCATAGTAGTTTGGCCATCACTCTTACCATATTTTAGAAGCTTGAATTCCTTTTCAATCAAATATATTTCAATATCCATGTTACCTAGCATCAATGTTCTCATATATATCACTTATTTTTTCTTAGTTACTCTTTCTAGAAGATCGTCAACAATGGTATATTCCGGATATTCCTTCTTAACTTCGTCAAACGGTGAACCATAAAATAAAATATTTTTTGCTACATCTGGAACATAATTCTCATTAATATCTGACCAACTATTGTCGGACTGTTTAAATTGAAACTGACCCTCTACAAATCTAAAGTATCGAGATTTTTCAAAATCTTTAGTTTTAGTCATTTCAATATATGATATATCTGAAGTGGCTTCAGTGACTCGTATAATGTTTATATGATTTGGTCTAATTTGTTTATCTCCCATATTCTAAATAGTATAAAAAGGCTTAAATATCTATAAAAAATCGTTTAAACTGCTTTTATTTTGCATTCCTTTTAGAATTTCGTTCATCTTACTTTCTTTACTTTTTGCCACATGATAATATATTTCATCTCTCGTATCTTTGGTTAAAATAAAAATTAACTTTCCAATCTTTGTTCTACCAACTCTTCCTTTTCTTTGAATAGTCCTAATTTCTGATGGAACAGAATCATAAAATATCGCAATGTCTGATGATTCGATGTGAAGGCCCTCCTCGCCAATTGGTGAAGTAATTAAACAATTATAAGTTCCAGCTTCATATTCAGCGATTACACTAATCTGTTCCTTCTGTTTAAGCCCACCTTCTCCACCTTGTCCAATAAGTTTAACTGGTTTACAAACTTTTTTCAGTTCTCTTTGAAGATTTTCTATATTATCTCTATAATGTGAAAACACAATTAGTTTTGCGTTTGGATTTCTTTCTAACTCGTTAGAAATTATCTCTTTTATTTTTTCTGTCTTTGGATGTTCTTTATTATAACTTTCTAAAATTTTGATTGCATCTAAAACTCTTAAATCACCCATTACTCTTTTATCAGATGCGTTACCTTTTAATTTTAATTTACTAATATATTTTTTAGAAGCACTAATACTTTGTGTTTCCATTAATTCTAATAAATGCCAAACCTTTACAACTGCTGCGATTGCTGCAACTAAACTATAATAGACGGGATTACAACCTGGATGGATTTTTTTAGAAATTCTTTTTTGTGCATCTAGTAAATCTCCTTTAGATTTAACAATGATTCCATGCTTTCTTAACTTGTTCATACTATCTTCTATTGTAAATTTCAAAAGCTTTTGTGCTGCTTTTAATTCTTTAGGTAATTCAACTTTTATGTATTCCGTTTCTTTTTTCTTTATATATGGTTTAACATCTAAATCTGTTTCTACTCTAATTTCAACTGCATCGATAAAAAGATTATCTCTAATTTTATTTATTTTTTCATTAGTTGAACCAGGTGATGCAGTTAATGCAAGTATTCTTGGAAATTGAGATTGTTTCATATATGTTTTAGCAACATAAGTGTAAGCATAAGATCCAACTGCTTTGTGTGCTTCATCAACTGTAAGCATAGAAAAATCTTTTAAGTCAATTACACCACTTCTTAAATCGTTTTCAATTGTTTGGGGCGTTGCGATTACTATAATCGAGTCTTCATATATTTTTTTTCTATCTTCTGGTTTTATTATTCCAGTTACTAAAGTAATATCTCCTATTATTTTAAAATAATCTTCAAAAGATTTTTGATGTTGTGCACAAAGTGGACGAGTTGGAGAAATAATTAATATTTTTGAATCTGGATATTTTTCTAATCTATTAGCAGCTAACAAAACAGATATATTTGTCTTACCTGTTCCTGTTGGTAAAACTACTAAAGTGTTTTTATTAACAACTGTATTAAGAATAGTTGTTTGATATTCTCTATCCTGAATTGTATTTGGTTTAATCCAAGAATGATCAATGTATTTCATAATTAATATGAGAATCTAAAGTTTAAATTGATAAGTCTATTCCTTCTCACTAAGAGCAATTGGACTTCCACCAGCATGCCAACTCAATCTTGGTCTAACCTGTACATTAAAGAGACGTTCAGAATTATCATCTAAAATCAAAGCCGATCCTTTTGTCTTAGGTAAGTTTGTAATAGACTTTCTAATATCGTCTAAAAGATAAGTTTGCATTATCTGCCCCAAAGCATCTAAATCTGGCTTTGAAGTTAATCTGTGTGATATAACCATATCAGATTGTGCAATTGCTGTTTCATGGAGTTTATTTGGTCTCTGAGTAATGAATATTAAACTAATTCCTGGTTGTCTTCCTTGAGTTACTAATGTAATTAGATCATGAGTAGCTGCTGTTTCCTTACCTCCAGCTGGCAAAAATTGATGTGCCTCATCTATTATTACCCAAGTCATTGGAATCTTTTGTACTTCTTCTCCACCCATTTTAGCTAACTCTTCTTCTCTTCTAGCAGCAATCCTAGCTTGATATATTTCTCTAGACATAATTCCAACCATTAAATTTCTTACTGCCCATTCTTGAAGTGATACATCTAATACAGTTGCCATTCCTGGTTTTAGAAACTCAGACATTTTAGTTCCTTTTTCAGAAAATATACCCCAACCATCTGCTGCTATGAATCTATTTTCAAGAGCCATTTTATCTTTATCTTCTGCTCTTTCATCTTTTTGAATATAATTTATTATATCTTCTATACTGTATTCTAAACCTTTTAATTTCTTTATTGCTCTTTCTAATAAAATACCTAAAGTATCATAAAGACTAATTCCAAATGTTAAAGCCCAATCACCTGCTGAAAGTTCAGAAGGTTTAATAGAAAATGTTCCATCATATTCAATTCCTGCTTTTTCATAAAACTCCTTTAATCCAAGTGGTACAATAAGTTGTATTGGATAGCCCTTTGGTTTCAAATCCCATTTTGTTAATATTCCAAAATCTCTTTCATTTGGACTTTTCATTGACCAAAATATACCCATTGTATCAATCATTAAAACTGTTAATCCTTTTCTAACTTCATCTGGAAGATCCATTATTTCTTCAGCAATCACGGCCGCCGAATAGCTTTTTCCCGAACCTCTCTTTCCTGCTATCAAAATTACATGTGGTCTAACTACATCCATTAAAATATCATTTGTTAAATGTGATTCATAACCAGAACCAACTAGATGTTTTCCAATATTAACACAACCAATTTTACCATATTTTTTAATATCTTCTGGCTCTCTTCCAACTATAATGTCTTCTAATACCATAATACAATTTAGAATAAGTTAAATAAAAAGCTTATTTAGAATACAGTTTTAATTTTTCTTGGATTTCATTGATATGATTATCTATACTATCAAGCGTATCATATACATTTTTTGGATAAAAATCCTCACCAGTTAATTCCTTATATTTGGATTCCAACTCTTCACATATTTCTGGCGCAGTTTCATTTGTTCCGTCGTAATACATTTGTTCTAGAAGTTCTGTTATTTCTCGGATTTGTTCATCCATAAAAAATCATCTAAGCAAAACCATCTGAACCTGTTCCAGATTTCTGAACCGATACAGGTTTATTATCTAATAAATTACCATAAGCATCTGAACCTGTTCCATATGAACCAATTGCCATATATTCTGATTGGTCTTTCTTTAAAACATCCCAGAGTTCTGCAACTTTTAACTGCTCAACTCTTTTTTGATACTCTTGATTTTCAATCCCTTTTTCTAAAGGACTGTAATATTCAATATCATGATGAAGATGATTAATAATAACTCCCATACACTTATCAAATTGATGATATTTTCTTTCAGAATTATAACTTATTATGTCCATGCCATTTTCTTCGTCCTGTCTAATAAATCGATCTTCCCCATTTAACTGACCTTCAAAAATAGTCCAATATGATTTTGGTCCACTTGTTTCAGAAATCGACATCTTAATTAAATCTCCTGGTTTAGCATTAGCTAATTCTTGTTCACTTTTTGGAATTATAATAACCATTATTTATCACCATAATTAATTGAAAAATCAATTCCTTCTTGTTTCTTTTTAGGTGCGCTTGGTTTCTTTTTAAAAGCTCCACTAATCTTTTTACTTATTCCCTTAAGCTTTCCTTTTCTATGAAGTACAACTACACCAATTCCAGCAATTATAATTAATCCAACAATTGCACTTAATAGTGGATTATCTGTTAAGTATAGGAAATAACCTGTAATTCCAGCACAACTTCTTTCTTCAGTTGTCTCTACACAATTAAATCCTGTTTCTTCATCACAAGTATAAACTATTCTACTTTGTGTTCCATTAACATTACAAACTGTCCAATCACTTGGCTGTTCACATGTATCACAATTTGCTGCATTCCCAATTATTTCAATCGTCACTGATGATTCAACTGTTGCATTTGGATGTGTTCCATATGCTGTAAGTGTAAGGAATTGTGATCCTAATTTTCCTTCTGGAAGTATGATTGTAATATCAAATGTTACTGAAGTATCTTTTTCTATTCGGCTATAAAGTCCTGGACTTATTGATATCCAAGGTGGTACTCCTTCTATTGTTACATCATAAACATCTACGTGTCCAGTATTACTTACTGTAGCTTGAAATGTATATGGCGTTCCTTGTATTACTGTCATTGAATTTGGTGCATCTAGTGAGATTTGAATAAATCCACCTGGTAAACTATTTGAGCCAGTATCAGCGATCCCGCCTCCACCGCCTCCACCGCC
Source organism: Nanobdellota archaeon (assembly GCA_018901655.1). Taxonomy (GTDB): domain Archaea; phylum Aenigmatarchaeota; class Aenigmatarchaeia; order Aenigmatarchaeales; family Aenigmatarchaeaceae; genus JAHIEG01. The sequence continues at coordinate 736 of JAHIEG010000007.1, read as the reverse complement.
ACCATTTACTGGTACATTAGTAACTGTAATTATAACTTGATCTGTTGAAGTTGCTCCTTCATTATCTTCAACTATTAAAAGTATTGTATATGTTCCTACTGCGTCAAATGAATAGCTTGTTGTTACTCCTGTCTTATTTACTCCTGCATATGTCCATGTGTATGAAACAATTGATCCATCTAAATCATATGAACTAGAACCATCTAAACTAAATGAGTCTGAAACATAAACTGATTTATCAGCTCCTGCATTTGCAAAAGGAGCAATGTTTAATACATAATTCCATTCTACATCTTCTGTAGTTTCAAGAGTTAAATTAATTATATACCCCTTACCTGATTCAAATGAGTCTAATGAAACATCTGCTTCTAATAATAATTGTTGTGTTAAATCAGAAATATCTTGTATTTCAACACTTGAAACATTATTCATTATATACCAAAGTCCTAAATCCATTTGAAGTGAATTTAAACTTGTCCAACCAACCATGTTTATTCCTGGAACTAAGTTTAATGTTCTAACTCCGCCTTCTGTTCCTAAAAATGTTAATGTTCGATCAACGTCTGTATAAACCCAATAACCATAATCTGGACTAACTTCTGTTAAATTAGAATTTAATACATCATTTGAATCATATCTATAGACTTGTCCATCTGTTGAATTATAATGTTCAATTATGTAATTTGTTCCCCAAACTGTATCTGAAGTTAATACGTCTTCAAAAGGAACTATTGGT
>JAHIEG010000006.1 GCA_018901655.1 Nanobdellota archaeon | reverse complement strand
TTGATCAGATAATTTCTAAATTACCAGCAAATATTTCTACTCCGCTTTCAATAGCTGCTTGGAAAGCAAATGTTAAATATTCTAATATATTTCCATATCCACTTGGTAATGTTATTGGTGGTGGAGCACACGGTGGTAAGACTTCTATACAAGAGTTTTTAGTTTGTCCAACTAAGGCAAAGACGATGAAAGAAGCTGTTGATATTAATAAGAAAATTCATGCAGAGGTTGGGAAAGCCTTGAAAACTAAGAAAAATTATGAAGGTGCTTGGAAAGCAAAGCATGATGAATTTCTTACATTAGATATTTTATCAAAAGTTGCAGAAGATTATGGAGCAAGAGTTGGAGTTGATGTTGCTGCTTCAGAATTTTATAAAAATAAAAAATATAATTATTCATTTTATAAGTTCAAAGAAGTTGAACATTTAGATTTTATTTTAGATTTAATTAAAACTTATAAATTATTTTATGTTGAAGATCCATTTCATGAAAATGATTTTAAATCATTTGGACAACTTAAAAGAAAAACAAAATGTTTAATTGTTGGAGACGATTTAACTACAACAAATCCACAACGACTTATTAGGGCAAAGAATTCTATTAATGGAATTATAATTAAAGTAAATCAGATTGGAACGATTTCTAAAGCATTAGAAACAATTAAGATTGCAAAAGAAAATAATATTAAAACAATTATTTCTCACCGTTCTGCTGAAACAATGGATCCATTTATTACAGACTTTGCAATTGCAACACGAAGTTCATTATTAAAATGTGGAATATTTGGAAAAGAAAGAGAAGCTAAAATAAAAAGATTAATTGGGCTTTGGAAACGTGGATCTAAATTTAACAACCTCTAGGATTATCAATTATTACTATTTTTCCAGAAGTGAAATATGTTGAACTGTCTATAATTTTTTCACATTTTTCTATAGGACATGCATCATTAGAATTGTTGTAAGAGCATGAATATTTTCCAAGTTGCCATATTGCTTTTCCGAAATTTAATGCACTAATATCATATTCTTTATAGAATCTTGGATATTCTTTTTCTAAATAATCGGTTATTTTAGCATCTCTAATACCATTTTCAAAATCAGTTAAAATTCCTCGTGCTATAGTTAAATTAATAACATGATAGTCAATTGGTACTTTAGCATTTTCAGGATCTTTTACTTTAGCAATGCCTGCGTCTATATATTGATTAATAAACATGTTTCCGATTTTTTGTTTCATTCCTCTAAAACCATTTTGTATTTTTGTTTTAGGATGTCTTTTTCCATCTAATTTTTTGAAAACAGAATCTATTGTATCATCTTCTTCAAAGATATTTCTTGGATCATTATCATATTTTTCCAATTCAATAGAATTATTCCACCATCTTTTTCCAATTTCCCACCATCTTCCTCCTAGATTTTCTTTGACCACAGAAATAAGTTCAGGACTTACTGTTACCTTTTCTTCATTTACAATTCTTATTATCTCACTGAAATCATCTGCTTCTTCATTAAATTCTTCTATTATAATTTGTGGTTTAAAATATTGAGAATTTGTTTTATAAAATTTTCTTGTACTTCCATAAAATATTTCAGCATCTACGGCAAAGTTTCCTATAGCAGCATAGAATAAATACAATGCATGTTCTTTTGATTTGGGTTTCATTCCTTCAGGTAAAATGGTTTCGCATGATTGTACGTCAAAAGGAGACTTTTTTGCTTCATAGAGTGGTACAATAGTATTTGCTAATTCTAATGCAGCCCTATCATTAAATTTCATAAAGTATACTTTGAATGGAAAAGGATTTAAACCTTCTTTAATCTTGGACCAGAAGAAGAATCATCTATTATATAACCTAAGGTTTTAATCTCGTCTCTGATTTTGTCTGCTTCTTTCCAATTTTTATTTTGTCTTGCTTCTTCTCTTTTATTTGCAAGATCTAAAACCACTTTAGGAATCTTTTCTTTTTTATGTTCTAGAATTCCAAGAACTTTATCAAACTTCATCATGGCTTCATATACTTCATCAAGATTATTTTTGTTAATTTTCTTTTCATCAATTGCCTTGTTTGTTTCAGAAATTAAATCAAATATAGCAGATAATGCTTCTGGAACATTTAGATCATCATCCATTGAGTTTTCAAATCTTAATTTAACTTCATTAATTTTTTCTTTAAGATCGTCATTGTATCTTTCTTCAATTTTTGTTTCTTGAATTCTACCAATGAAATTTAATAAATTAGTAACTGTCTTTTCAGCACTGTCTAATGATTCTTCTGTTAAATTTAATTGTGATCTATAATGTGCAGATAATAAAAGATATCTTATAGCTTTTGGGCTTCGACCCCTTTTTATTAAATCTTTTATTGTGTAAAAATTACCAACAGATTTAGACATTTTCTTTCCATCAATAATAAGATGTCGAGTGTGTATATAATATTTTGAATAAGGAACATCATTTGCTGCTTCTGATTGAGCAATTTCACATTCATGGTGAGGAAATATATTGTCTACTCCACCTGTTTTGATATCAATTGTTTTACCAAGATATTTATTAGCCATTACAGAACATTCTAGATGCCAACCAGGGTATCCTTTTTCAGACCAAGGGCTTTTCCAATTCATTAAATGTTTATCATCGTTTATCCATAAAGCAAAATCTAATTGATTTTTTTTATCTGAGTTTTTTTCTACTCTTCCACCAGCTCCAACTTTCAAATCTTTCATCGTGTTATGAGATAATTTTCCATATTCGGGAAATTTAGAAATTTCAAAATAAACAGAACCATTTGCTTCGTACGCATAACCTTTGTCTAATAAAATTTGAACAGTGTTTAACATATCTTTAATGTGTTCGCTTGCTTTTGGTCTTTTTATTGGTTCTTCAAGATTTAATATTTTCCAATCTTCAATAAATGCGTTTGTATAAAATTCTGCTATTTCTTTAGGAGTCTTGCCTTCTTTTTTAGCAGCTACTTCCATCTTATCTTCTCCTTCATCTGCATTAGAAGTCATGTGACCAACATCTGTTATATTCATAACTTGATTAACTTTGTAATCTTTGTATTCAAGATAACGTCTAAGAACATCAGCGAAGATATACGCTCTAAAATTACCTATATGAGCATACCAATAAACAGTAGGACCACAGTTGTACATTGTAACTATTCCTTCCTTTAGTGGTTTGAATTCTTCTTTTTTTCTGGTTAACGTGTTGAACAATTTCATATAATCACAATGGAGGCGAAGCCGAGAGTTGAACTCGGTTAAGCGGTTTTGCAGACCGCTGCATGGCCGTTTTGCTACTTCGCCATATTCCTTGTTGCTTTTTATAATTTAAATATTAATCTAAATCATGAAGAAAGCAATAGTTATGATATCAGGAGGTATCGATAGTCCTCTTGCTGCAAAGATAATGATGGAGGAGTATGAAGTAATACCTGTTCATTTTGTATTACATCCTTTTTACTGTAAGGGTTCTTTTGATATTGCTGTTGAAACTATGAAAAGTTTAGGATTCAAAAAAGTTATCTTATTTCCATTTGGTAAAATTCTTGGATCTATAGCTAAAGAAGAGAAGTTTTACCAATGTATAATGTGTAGAAAATCGATGTTTAAAGCAGCTGAAATTCTAGCTGAAAAATATGGAGCAGAAGCTATTATTACAGGTGAATCTTTGGCCCAAAAGGCGTCTCAAACTTTAAAAAATATGGCAGCAACTACGTACGGATTAAAAATACCAGTATTACATCCATTACTATCTATGGATAAAGAAGAGATAATTACTCTTTCAAAAAAGTTTGGAATATATAGAGAAATACATACTGGATGTTGTACTGTTACTCCAATTAGACCCGTAACTAGAGCTGAAATAGAAGAAGCTGAAATGATATTTGAAGATTTAGAATTAGAAGATGATATTAAGAAAGCTATGAAGAAGGTTATTTATGATAAACCATCAAAAAGTCTTCTAAAAAAGTTAATATAAACATTTAAATAGTTTAATAATCTACTAAATGACATGGAAGACATTACTCCAAAGAAACCAAAATTTATATTACCAAAAAATAATTGGATGATAGCATCTTTTGTTCTTATAGTACTTTTAGGAGCTAGTTTAATATTTGGTTCTGGAATAACTGGAGCAGTAATAAGTGAAGACGATGCTAGTCAAAAAGCAGTTGATTATCTTACTAACGTAGTTGGAGTAAAGGCAGAAGTTGTTGGAATTGCTCAATCAAATGGCGTATATAATATACGAATGATGATACAAGATAGTCCATATGCACTATATATGACAAAAGACGGAACATTGATGTTTCCACAAGTATTTAATTTAGATGAAGCACCAGAAGCACAGACGCAACAAACTCAAACACAGCAAGCAAGTGTTCCTAAATCAGATAAGCCTGTTGTTGAATTATTTATTATGAGCGAATGTCCATATGGTACTCAGATTGAGAAAGGTATTATACCAGTTTTAGATACACTTGGAGATAAAATTGATTTTAATTTAAGATTTGTTTATTATGTAATGCATGGTGAAAAAGAAGTTGTTGAACAAGCAAATCAATATTGTATACAAAAAGAACAAAATGATAAATTTTTAGATTATTTAACTTGTTATTTAGAAGCAGGAGATTCAGTTTCATGTTTAACTAAGGCTAAAATAGACCAAACAAAACTTAAGACTTGTTTTGATAAAGTAGATAAAGAATTTAATTTAATTGGTAATGTTAATGATCAATCAGCTTATCTAAGTGGAAGATTCCCATTATTTAATATTGACAAAGCTCTTAATGAAAAATATCAAGTTGGTGGAAGTCCAACACTTATTATAAATAGTGCTCAGTCTTCAGCTGGAAGAGATTCAGCAAGCCTATTAAGCGCAGTATGTGCTGCATTTAATAAAGCACCTTCTGAATGTAATACAGTTTTATCTTCAGCACAGCCAGCACCAGGATTTGGTGGTGGAACAACAACTGATACATCAGAGCCACAGTGTGGCTAAAGCTAGTTTAAATAAAAAATAAAATTATTCTATTTTTAGAAGTTTTTTAAGTTTGTTAATATCAAATCCAATTATTATTTCTCCATCTACATCTATAACTGGAACACCTTCTTGTCCTGATCTAATGATCATTTCTTGAGCAGCTTTTTGATCTCTTTCAACATTGATTTCTTCAAATTTTATATTATGCTCGTTTAACCACTCTTTAACTCTTACACACCAAGGACAGCTATTTGTGGAATAAACCTTAATTCTCATCTTACTCAACCTGAACTATTGCTCCTACTGGACAAGCAGTTAATGCTTCATCACAATCGGTGTCAGATATAACAACTGATTTTCCATCTTTCATATCAAATGTATTTGGACAAAGTGAAACACAAGCTCCACAACCAATACATTTTTCTTTATCTACTTTCATCATTTAAAATCACCTACTTTTACTTAGTTTTAGTCTTTTTATAGCTTTCTATAGCCTTTTTTAGAACAGTAGAACCTAGTACAGAACAGTGGAATTTTATAGTTGGTAATCCACCTAAGTGTTTAACAATGTCAGAATCTTTGATTTTAAGCGCCTGGCTTAATGTTTTACCTTTAGCCATTCTAGCCAATGCTTCAGATGAAGCTATAGCAGCTAAGCAACCATATGTTTTGAATCTAATGTCAACTATCTTATTGTTTTTAATTTTCAAGAAAAACTTTAAAACATCTCCACAGCGTGGATTACCCGCGGTAGCAACTGCATCAGGATTTTTTATCTCTCCTGCGTGTTTTGGGTGTTTAAAATATTCTAATGCTTTATTTGTGTATAGACAAGCTTTTGCCATAAGAATGATATCCTTGTATTGTATAAAAAGATTACAACTTGCAGAATTCAATTGTTGGGTTCTCTCTATCTGGCATGTCTGTTGTAATTATAGCATAATTTCCTTCGAAAAATGCGCCAGGATTTACTATGTGCATTCTATTGTTAAACATGTTATAACCGTGTCCTGCAGCATCATATTCTTTAAATCCGGAATCTGGATCTATTCTTGCAAACTGTGGTTTATGGTCATGACCTCTTAACATTATTTTGATATCGTTTTCTTTCATTTTATTAAAATTATCTATATAGTCTTGTTCTGAATAAATTCTATTCCATAAATATGATGGTTCTGTTTGATAATTTCCACCTAAACCACCGTGTATTGCTAATGTCTTATTACCAGAAATATCAAGTTCAATTGTTGGATTTTTTAATAAGTTTTCCATATAATTTCTTGCTCCCTCATCATTTTCCCATTCTTCCCACATTGAATAAGAATTTATACTCTGTCTACTCATTGTGCCAGAATTAATCGCTACTTTATTAATATGAGAATAATCATGATTTCCAGGAACAACGTGCATTTCATAGTCTTGCAATGCTTCAACTTGTTTAGCTGTAGCGACTCTATCAAAGTCACCTAAACATATTCCAGCGTCTACTTTTCTGGATTGAAACATTTCTTCAATCGGAGTTATATCTGCTCCATGTAAATCACTGAAAATAATATATTTTTTCATCATAAATCATCTTTTCTCTTTTTAACAGGCATTGGAGGTGGGGTATATTGTAATGAAACTTCAATTTCATAAACGTCTAATGAAGATTTTTTTGGTTGTGGGGGCGGAGTAGCAAGTAAAATCTCTTGTCTTGGTGTTTTTGGTTTATCTGAATTATATTTTTTGTTTGCATTATCTGCAATAAATCTGGGTCCAACTTGTGCTTTAATAGTAAAATATGGTGCCATTGGTTGTTGTATTTCATGTGACCCAGACGGTTTATTTACCAAAATTGCATAATCTTCTGACCAATTAATTAGTTCTATTGGGAATTCATCTTGATTATATTTTTTCATCATAAATCACCTAAAATATATTGTCCGGTTTTTTTATGTTCTTTAAGTGCTTTTTTACCGTCTTCTGTTATGCCGTAATTGTCTCCCAATTGTTCTATAAGGTTATTTTCATATAGTGGTGTTATTACATTCAAAGGGTGTCCTTTACTACCGGATAATTCATATAATGTTCCTAAATCCATATTTCCTTCTCCGTCTAATGCTTCTAATATTTTTACATGTGTTTGTTTCATTACAGGCTTAAGTCTTTCAATCATCATAAATCACCTAATAATACTTACTACTAGGTAGTATATAAATCTATCGGTTTAACGAAATTATTAATAAAGAGAACCAATTACTTTTATGCCACAACCAATAGAAATCACGTTTTTGGGAACAGGTGCAGCAGTTCCAACTCCAAAGAGAAACCATTCAGCTGTTTTATTGCACTATTCTGGAGAGTATATTTTATTTGACTGTGGTGAAGGAACTCAAGTTCAATTACAAAAAGCTAAGGTTTCACCATTAAAAATATCTAAAATATTCATTAGCCATTGGCATGCTGATCATTTTGCAGGATTAATACCCCTGATTGAAACTTTACATCTTGAGAAGAGAAAAGAAGCATTGGAAGTATATGGACCAAATGCTTCTAGATTTATTGATGCTATAACTGAATTAAGTTACTGGGGGATTGGATTTGATATAATTGCTAAAGATGTTGAGCCAAATCAAAAAGTGTTTGAAAATGAATTATTTGAGATAACAACTGTTAAAACAATACATTCGGTTCCATCTGTTGGTTATTGTTTCAAGGAAAAAGATCATATTCATATTGATATAAAGAAAGCAAATAAATTTGGATTAAAAGGAAAAGATTTGAAGGAAATTAAAGAAAGTGGAAAAATAAAAATTGGAAGTAAAATTGTTAAATTAAAAGATATTTCTAAATTAACACCTGGAAGAAGGGTAATTTATTCTGGAGATACGATGATATCAAAGGATCTTTTCAAAGCTGCAAAAGAAATTGATCTTTTAATTCATGATGGAACACATCTTGATGAACAAGAGTTTAAATCACATGCTTCAGCTAAAGATGTTGCCAGATGGTCAAAAAAATACAAAGTAAAGAAATTAGCACTTACTCATTTTAGTAGAAGGTATAAAACATCTGGAGAAATATTAAGACCTGTTCAAAAAATATTCAAAAATACAATTATTGCTGAAGATTTGATGAAGGTAAGAGTATGATTAGATTAGGTCCTGCTGGGATACCAATGTCATTTAATGGAAGTTCTGTTGAAGCAATTCCGTTTGTGAAAAAACTTGGTCTTCAGGCAATGGAAATTGAATTTGTTAGAGGAGTTCATATGGGTTTGGATACAGCTAAAGTGTTAGGAATAGTAGCAAAGGAAAATGATATTGAACTTTCTATCCATGCTCCGTATTATATTAATCTTGCAAGTAAAGAAAAAATAAAAATTGAACAATCTAAGAAAAGAATATTAGATTCTATGGAACGCGGTGAAGCAATGGATGCAAAGATTGTTGTTATTCATCCAGGTTATTATGGTGAGTATTCTGCCGAGAAATGTTATAGTATAATTAAAGAACAGTGTCAAGATATTTTAGATAAACATGATGGTAAAGTTCTTCTTGGATTAGAGACAACTGCTAAACGTGCAGCATTTGGTTCAACTGATGAAATACTTGTGTTATGTAAATCAGTTAAAGGATGCGCACCAGTTATAGATTTTGCTCATTTGTTTGCGCGAGAATCATCAATTGATTATGTGAAAATATTAGATAAATTCAAATCTATGAAACATCTTCATTGTCATTTTTCAAACATGAAAAGAAATCAAAAAGGTGGTTATAGTGACATTCATTTACCGATTGGAAATGCTCCTCCTTTTGAGCCGTTAGCAAAGGAAATTTTGAAAAGGAAATTAGATGTAACTATTATTTCTGAAAGTCCTGTTATAGAAAAAGATGCATTAAAGATGAAGAAAATTTTTAAGAAATTAGGATATAAATTTATTTAATTAAAACGCCATTCATAATTCCATGTTGACCAGGACGAGATGTTATTTTAGCTTTCCCCAGTTCTGTATTTATAATGCAACCCTTTGTTATGATGTTCATACGTACAAAATTTGGGTTAGCTTTATTTTCAAGTACTTCAAGTATTTTAGTTCTATAAGTTTTACCATCTTTAATAACATTAACGCTTTCTACTTCTAAAATTCTCGATTTATAATTATCTCCTAGAGTTTGTAAAACCTTTCTTCTTTCAGTTCCGATTTTAATAGCAATGAAATCACTACCAAAATCTCTTTTCTTTTTCTTTCTAGATTTATTTAGCTTTCCACCAGTTGGTTTTATTCCACTTCTTAAATGTGATATTGCCATAAATTCACCGTATAAATATAGTTATTAATAACCTTTATAAGCTTTATTAATTCTTTCAGATTAAATATATTTATGGGCAATGTTATAGAATTGAAAAATGTTGGAAAAACATATACGATTGGAGAAGTCAAGTTAGATGTTTTAAAGGGAATTAGTCTTAGTCTTAAGAAAGGTGAAGATTTGGCCATTATTGGGGCTTCTGGTTCTGGTAAAACGACCATGTTAAACATGATAGGGATACTAGATACGCCAACAATTGGTCATGTTTTAATTGATGGTAAAGATGTTTCAAAAATGAATACTAGTGAACAGGCTGAAGTAAGAAGAAATAAAATTGGTTTTGTATTTCAGTTTTTTTATTTATTACCTAATTTGACAGCTTTGGAGAATGTAGAACTTCCAATGATGTTTAATAAAAAAAGAAATGTCGGTAGGGGTGAAGAGTTATTAAAACAGGTTGGTCTTGAGAAAAGAATGCATCATTATCCAGGACAGTTATCTGGTGGAGAAAGACAGAGGGTTGCTATTGCTAGAGCACTAATCAATGAGCCAGAGATTATATTAGCTGATGAACCAACTGGTAATTTAGATTCAAAGTCAGGAAAGCAGATTATGGATATACTTTATGGATTAAATAAAAAAAAGATATCTTTAATAGTAATTACTCACGATACCTCAATAGCTAAAAACATTAAACGAAAAATTTATTTAAAAGATGGACAGATAATAAAAGGGAGATAATATGAAACAAATGATTTTAATTTCAATGGTTTGTATGATTTTGCTTTCAAGCGCAGTTTTAGCTAGTGTATCTTTAGATGTTTCATGGTCAACAGCAGTTAGTACATTAAGACCAGGTGCGGCAACAACTATTGATCTTGTGATTTCAAATACAGGAACAACATCTTTAACAAATGTTGTTATTAAATCATCAGGAGGACCAGATTTAAGTGTAACTTCTGGGCAAATAGAACTTGGTGGCCTATTAGCATCAGGAACAGCTCAAGGATCTATTACAGTTAAGGCAGATGAAGATGCAATTTCAAGAACATCTTATGTTAATCTAATTGTTGATTATTATACTGGAACTTCACAATATTCTAAAACATTTACTATTCCAATTACAATTAAGAGAGCACCAATTTTACAAATAGTTAATGTAAAATATAATGATACAATATCTCCTGGTAAAACAATATGGCTTACTTTTGATGTTAAAAATTCAGGACAAGGACCGGCAAAAGATTTAGTAGTTACTTTGAATCAGAGTGATGTATTTACAATACCAGAATCAGCAGGCGAAATTGTTATAGACGAATTAGGTGGTGGAAAAACAACAGATTTGGGATTTATGATAACAATTGATCCAGATGCAGATATTGGAATTAATTCAGTACCTATTACACTTGGATATTATGATGAGACAAGAGTTAATCAATATTCTGAAACAAAATATATTGGATTAACTGTTGCAGGAAAAATTGATTTTGTTGTAACTGTTGATAGTGCAATTGGTGGAACATCGTTAGTAACTATTTCTAATAGAGGAACAGGTTCTGCAGAATATCTTACAGTAACAGCAACAGCTGATAAAGTTAGTAAAGAATTTTATATTGGAACTTTAGATTCAGATGATTCAGAAACAATAGAAATTCCTCAACCAAGATCAGTAGGAGAATATGAATTAACATTAAATCTTGATTATAAAGACCTTTTCAATAATGAATATTCTGAAGACAAAATAGTTACAGTAAGACCTTCATTTGGAATTAATTATGGTTTTGTATTATTACTGATAATAATAATTGCTGCTTCTTATTGGTATTTCAAGAAGAAAAAAAAGAAAAAGTGATTTAATTGTTTAAAGAGAGTTTGAAAATATCTTTGTATAGTATAAAGCGTAAGCGATTTATGTTTCTTCTAAATGTATTAGGAATAATAATTGGAATTGCAGCAATTGTTGCATTAATTTCTGTTGGAGACGGAATGCAAGCTTCTATTGAAGATGCATTTGAAGATTTTGGTGCAGATAAAATAATAGTTATGGCTGGAGGATTTCAAGGACCTGCAACTGGTATGGGTGGTGAAGTTTCTTTAGAAGATGATGATATTAAATTAATAGAAAAGATTTCTGGAGTAGCTAGTGCAACTGGAATGGTATATAGCCAATACCCCATTGAATATCGTGGAGATTTTGCTACTGTTTATGTTTCTGGTTTAGAATCAGATGATGCAAGAGAATTTTTTGAAGATATTGCATCTTTTGAATTTGAGAGTGGAAGATATTATAAAAAAGGTGAAACGAGAGCAGTAGTTATTGGTTCTATTGTTAAAACAAAATTTGATAGAGATATTGATGTAGGAGATACGATTGAAATTAAAGGTTCTAAATTCAAAGTTGTTGGTGTTTTAAAATCAACAGGAAGTCCACAAGATGATAATATGATAATGATGTCTGTTGGTGATTATAGAGATTTGTTTGGAAAGACAGAAGAGTTAACTATGATTTATGCTTCAGCAAGTAATGTAGATAATGTTGACCGGGTTGCAGAAAAAATAGAAGAAAAGCTAGATGATAAATATGGTGAAGATGTATTTTCTGCAATTACAACTGAACAGCTTGCTGATCAAATTGCAGGGATATTTGATATTATATCTTTAGTTCTTGCAGGTATTGCATCAATATCACTAGTAGTAGCAGGAGTAGGTATTGCAAATACAATGCTTATGTCTGTAATGGAACGAACAAGAGAGATTGGAATCATGAAAGCAATTGGTGCAACTGATTATCAAATTATGGAAATATTTTTAATTGAATCTGGAATGTTAGGATTCTTTGGCGGACTAATTGGAGTAATAGTTGGAGCACTAATGTCAGCTGGTATTTCATTTTATGGAAGTTCATTTTTTATTCCGATTAATACAAGCGTTAGTCTTGGGTTAGCAATTTTTGCTTTATCATTTTCAGTTTTAGCTGGAATAATATCTGGAGTATGGCCTGCAAGAAAAGCAGCTAAAATGAATCCAGTTGATGCACTACGATATGAATAGATATTTAAGTTTTTGTGTTTTATTAATTGTTATGAAAGAAAGTACAAAAGATAAGTTAAAAGAAATGTACTATTATGTAAGAGGAGGAGCAGTTCCACTTATTCCATTCTTAGGTGATGCATGTCCAACTGAGTGGGAATGTGACGAAGAAGAAATTGTTCTAGGTATGGCTTCAGGAGCAATAAGAACAGCGGGCCTATACATGACAACAGTTGACGGACTTGAAATACCAGGAGCTATTATTTATATTGGAACAACTGTCCCGGTTGCTTTATTTAATTATATGAAATCTTTAGCTGATGTTGAATATAATCAAGAACATTTATTTTCTAAGTATAATAAACAGCTAGAATACTTACCATAGTAAAACAAAACCTTTATATATTTACATAATACAGAATAACTAAGTGAATAACATGACATCAAGACCATTAGATGTATTGGATAAAGCAAAAGGAAAGAGAGTAATTTTAAAACTCAAGAATGGATCAGAAATAACTGGAGTTTTACAAGCATTTGATTTACATTTGAACATTTGGTTAGAAGAATCAATAGAAAGAAAAGACGGTTCAGAAATCACGCTTGGTTCAGCTTTGGTTAGAGGAGACACAATAATTCTTGTTTCACCTGCAGAGTGATTTAAATGAGTAAAGGAACACCTTCACAAGGTAAACGTAATAAGATTACACACATTCCATGTAGGAGATGTGGTAAAGCAGCTTATCATGTTAGAAAGAAGAAGTGTGCAAAGTGTGGATATCCAAGATCAAGAGTTAAAAAATATAGATGGAATTGGAAAAACGTTTTAACACGACTTAGAAAGAAGTAAATTTAAATAATCTTACTATTATCTATAGTTCTATGGGGCCTATAGCTCAGTCTGGCAGATTTTAGATGGTGACATCTTTAAGCCAAAAGCACTTGACTCTTAATCAAGGGGTCGCGGGTTCGAATCCCGTTAGGCCCGCCATTTATTTTTTAAATATGAACAATATTGTGTTTTAGAAATATGTGTAAACATGAATATGACAAAGCGAAGTTTTTTAAATAGACAGATGAAATAATTGTTATGAGAAACCCGGTTGCAATTGGATTGTTTGTGATATCAGTTATGTTTGGAATAGCACTAGTTATTCTTGGAACAACAATGATAATAGAATTTTTTGTTTGGATTGGAATGCTTGTAATTTCTTTAGGTATAATAAATCTTATAATTAGAATAACTTTTCCAGAACCACAAACTCCTGTTAAAATAGTTGTAAGTGAAAAAGTAAGAACTAGAAAAAAGAAAACATTAAAGACAAAAAAGAAGAAAAGACAAAGAAAAAGCTAATTTTTACATGTACGTCAAAAACCGAAAACTTTATAAACTTAATAAACCTATAAAGTCAACAGCATTTTCGTCGTTCATACAAAGAGACTAAGTGCTCTTCCTGGTGATATATTGACTGATAACGAATTTAACGTTCTGACACATGAATTAGTACCAGAACATATCGTTATTGGTGAAGCAGAAAGAAAAGAACTTCTAGACAAATTTAACATAATAGCAGAACAGTTACCAAAAATTCTAAAAACTGATCCTGCGGTTAAGGCTATAGAAGCAGAAGAAGGAGATATTTTAAAAATAGTTAGGGATTCCCCGACAGCAGGAATAGCCCTATATTACAGATTTGTTGTCAAGAAGTGATATCATGAGCAGTAAAGCATTATTAAATTCATTTGATAGGGATGTCGGGTTTGTAGATTTTCAGATTCAAAGTTATAATAATTTTGTTAAAAATAGATTACAAAGCATAGTCAATGAGATTAAAGAGATAAGGCCAGAAGTTCCAGAAATAGGCGAACTTGTTATCGGTTTAGGTAAAGTAACTGTTGGAGCACCTTCAGTTAAAGAAGCAGAAGGTTCTGTTAGAAAAATATTACCAATGGAGGCAAGATTAAGAGATTTTTCTTATACAGCTCCGGTTTATGTAGAGCTTATTCCTAAGATAAATAAAACTGAACAGGAAACAGTTAATGTTCAATTTGGTGAAATACCAGTTATGCTTAGATCAGATTTGTGTCCATTAAGCAAAATGAGTGATGAAGAATTAATAGAAAATGGAGAAGATTGTCAAGATCCAGGAGCATATTTTATAATGAATGGAACAGAAAGAACCTTAGTTTTAATAGAAGAAATAGCACCTAATCGTATGATTCTCCAAAAGCAAAATATTGGGAACTTTACAGAGATGTTAAGAGTTAATTCAGAACATAATGGATATGTTCAACGACATTCTATTGAACGAAAAAATGATGGTTCGATTTATATTTCATTTGCAAATGTTAGAAGATTACCAATTGTAGTTTTAATTAAAATTCTTGGTATGATGAAGGATAAAGATATTGTAGATGAACTTGCTGATGAAGACGTAATGAGTGAATTTTATGGTAATTTATATCAAACCGAAGTTCAAACTCCTGGGCAAGCAATAACTTATATTGCGGGTCATTTGAAAATTATACAAAAAGAATATCAGAAACAGAGAGTTGAAACACTGATTGATAAGTATCTTTTACCACATTTAGGCCAAGAACCAAAAAATAGAATGGAAAAAGCAAGATATCTTTTGAAAGCAGTTAAGAGATTAACAAATCTTGCACTTGATAAAATACCAGAAGACGATTTAGATCATTATGGAAATAAAAGAATAAAATTATCTGGAGATTTATTGGAATTATTGTTTAGATCAATTCTTGTTGGTAAATGGGGGCTTGTAGCAAGAATAAAATATAATTATCAGAAGATGGCAAAGAGAGGAAAATTACCACCAATTCAAACTATTGTTGAATCAAATGTTGTTACAAATCAATTAGCATCTGCAATGGCAACAGGAGCATGGGTAGGTGGACGAACAGGAGTTTCTCAAAGATTAGAAAGAAAAAATTATGTTCATTCATTATCACATTTAAGATTAGCATTATCACCACTTACAACAACTCAAGAACACTTTGAAGCAAGAGAGTTACATGCAACACATTGGGGTAGATTTTGTCCAGCAGAAACACCAGAAGGACCTACAATTGGTTTGAGAAAACATCTTTCAATGTTTGCTGAAATTACAAAAGGTGCAAGTGAAGAAGAAATGGTTAAATTAAAAACGTATATGAAATTTGATAAAGAAGGAGATGTTGAGGTATTTTTAGATGGAGTTCCAATTGGAAGTGTGTTAAATGGAAAAGAATTTGTTGATAATTTAAGAGATAAAAGAAGAACAGGAAAGATTACGAGTGAAGTTAATTTTTCTTTTTATCCTGATACTAAAGAGGTAAGAATTAATACAGATATAGGAAGAGTAAGAAGACCGCTAATAGTTGTAGAAAATAAGATACCAAGATTAACAGAAGAACATTTAAGAAAATTAGAAGAAGGAGAAATAAGATGGTCTGATTTAATTAAGATGAGTATTTTTGAAATGATAGATGCAGAAGAAGAAGATTCTATTTTATCAGCGCTTTATGAAAAAGATATAACAGTTGATCATACACATTTAGAATTGGTTCCGATTTCAATATTGGGCTTATCGGCAAGTTTAGTAACATTCCCAGAACACAATAGAGGAGACCGAGTAAACTTTGGTGCTAAAATGGTTGGACAGGCTATTGGTGTTTATCAAAATAATTTTATGCTTAGAACTGATACGAAGGCAAACGTATTATTGTATCCACAAAGACCATTAACAAATACAGATACAACAGAAATTGCTGGTTTAACACATCATCCAGCAGGACAAAATGTAATTGTTGCGGTTTCAAGTTATCATGGATATAATATGGAGGATGCTGTTGTGTTTAACAAGGCATCAATTGACAGAGGTTTATTTCGCTCATTTTTTTATAGAATTTATTCAGGTGATCAGAAAAGATATTGGGGAGGTCAAGAAGACCAAATTGGAGTTCCGGATAAAGATGTAAGAGGATATAGAACTGAAGATGATTATTTGAAATTAGCAGAAGATGGTGTAATATCACCAGAATTAGTAGTAAAGAGTGATGATGTTTTAGTTGGACGGATGTCACCATTGAGATTCTTATCAGCAAATGAGTTGATGTCAGGAATTGCTAATATGAGAGAAAATTCTGTTGCAGTTAGACATGGAGAAAATGGAATTGTTGATAGAGTATTTTTAACTTCAACTGGAAATGGTGCAAAACTTGCAAAAGTTTCTGTTAGAGATTTAAGAATTCCAGAACTTGGAGATAAATTTGCTTCAAGACATGGACAGAAATCTGTAATTGGTTTAATTGAATTTGAAGAAAATATGCCATTTACTTCAACTGGTTTAACACCAGACATTATAGTTAATCCTCACTCAATACCATCTAGACAAACATTTGGACAGTTATTAGAAATACTTTCAAGTAAAACAGCTGCATTGAATGCAAATAGCATTGATGGTTCAGCATTTACAGGAGAGACTGAAGATAATATTAAAAACCTATTAAGAAGTTTAGGATTTAGAAGTGATGGTAAAGAAGTAATGTATAATGGAATTACTGGAGAAAAGTATGATGTTGAAATTTTTACCGGACTTGTGTTTTATCAGAAACTTGATCATATGGTTGCAAATAAGATACAATCAAGATCAAGAGGACCAGTAACACTGCTAACAAGACAGCCAACAGAAGGTAAGGCAAAAGAAGGTGGTCTAAGATTAGGAGAAATGGAAAAGGATTGTTTGATTGCACATGGTGCAGTATTAACATTAAAAGAAAGATTCGATTCAGATAAAATTATAATACCAATTTGCAAGGCATGTGGTTTAGTAGCATTATGGGATAGAACAAAAGACAAATATATTTGTCCTGTTTGTAAAGATACTGATGTTGTTGACACAGAGATGTCATATGCATTCAAATTATTATTGGATGAATTAAAAGCAATGATGATATATCCAAAATTAAATGTGAGCGGTTAAAATGTTAGAATCAATTCAATTTAGCTTATTGTCACCACAAATGGTGAAGAAACTGTCAGCTATGGAGGTATTAAAACCGGAATTATACGATAATGACGGCTTTCCATTAGAGGGTGGAGTAATGGATCCAAAGTTGGGTGTTATTGATCCTGGTTTGAGATGTAGAACTTGTGGAAAACCAATGGGATTATGTTCAGGGCACTTTGGTCATATTGAATTAGTTCGACCTATTGTACATGTACTTTATGCTAAATTAATTTATAAATTATTGAAAATTAGTTGTCGGTCTTGTGGAAGATTAATATCAACTTCATCAACAACGACAATAAAGAATTGTCCACATTGTAGTGAAGAACAACAAAAAATAACTTTCCAAAAACCATATTCTTTTTTGGAAGGAGAAGCGACATTGACACAACTTCAGATAAGAGAAAGACTTGAAAAGATGATAGACGAGGACCTTGAAGCAATTGAATTCAAAGGAGGACGGCCAGAATGGCTTATATTAACACTGTTGCCAGTGCCACCAGTTATTATGCGACCATCAATTACATTGGAAACTGGAAATAGATCTGAAGATGATTTGACACATAAGTTAGTAGATATAATTAGAATAAATCAGAGACTTAAGGAAAATATTGAAATAGGAGCACCTGATTTTATTATTGAAGATCTTTGGGAATTATTACAATATCATGTTTCAACATTCTTTGATAATGCTTTAGCAGGAATTCCAGCAGCAAGACATAGATCAGGAAGACCGCTTAAGACATTAGCAGATAGATTAAAATCAAAAGAAGGTAGATTTAGACAAAATCTTTCTGGTAAAAGAGTTAATTTTTCTGCACGAACAGTAATTTCACCAGATCCATGTTTAAGTATAAACGAAGTTGGTGTACCTTTATCTATTGCAAAAGAGCTTACAATACCAGTAAGTGTAAATGAAAATAATGTTGACGTGATGAAAGAATTAGTTATGAATTCTCCGAATTGGCCTTCTGCAAATTATGTAATAAGACCAGATGGAAGAAAGAAAAAAATAACAGATGAATTTAAAGAAGAAATTATATCAGAAATTGAACCAGGTTATACAATTGAAAGACATTTACAAAATGGAGATATTGTTTTGTTCAATAGACAGCCTTCATTACATAGAATGTCAATAATGGCTCACAGGGTTCGAATAACTCCTTGGAGAACATTTACACTGAATACTTGTGTATGCGCACCATATAATGCTGATTTCGATGGAGATGAAATGAATCTTCATGTCCTTCAAACAGAAGAAGCTAGATCAGAAGCAGAATTATTAATGGAAGTTCAAAGACATATTAGATCGCCAAGATTTGGTGGGCCAATTATTGGTTGTGAACAGGATCATGTTTCAGGAATTTATACATTAACAGAAGACGGAGTTGTATTGACAAGAGAAGAAGTATTTAGAATACTATCAGATATTGGACATATAGTTGAACTTCCAAAAAAGAAAACATTTACAGGAAAGGAAGTATTTAGTATGATTCTTCCAAAGGGACTTAATTTAACATTTAAGATGAAAGATGGTGAAGAAGCAGTTGTTAAGGGTGGACAATTGATTAAAGGAACAATTGATGTAAAAGCCATTGGACGAGAAGCAGGAAAACTAATTGATATTATTGAAAAGGAATATGGAATAGATGAAGCACATATTTTCATAGATAAAGTTGCTGCACTTGGTATTAGATATATTGATAAAACAGGATTTACAGTTGGACCAAGTGATATTGAAATTGGTCAAAAAGCAGAAATGAAAGTTAATAAGATAATTGAAGGTGCACAAAATAATGTTTATGATTTAATTGAAAAGTTTAAGCAGGGAAAGATAGATATATTTCCTGGAAAAACAGCAAAAGAAAGTCTTGAAGCACAAATACTAAATGCTGTAACGGTAATTAATGAAGATATTGGTAAAGTTGTAGAAGAATCAGTTGATAAAACCAATTGTATTATTAAGATGGCAAAGTCTGGATCAAGGGGTTCTATGACACATATTGTTCAATTAACAGCAAATGTTGGTCAGGCAAGATCACTTGGTGAAAGAATACATAGGGGATATAATTTGGGTAATAGAACATTATCACTCTTTAATGTTGGAGACATGTCAGCAATGCCACATGGATTTATTGCAAGTAGTTTTAAATCAGGTTTAAATCCATATGAATTTTTCTTTGACGCAATGGCTGGTAGAGGTTCATTGATGGATAAATCTTTGAGAACTAGACACAGTGGTTATCTTGAAAGAAGATTAATGAATGCATTACAAGATTTAAAGGTTGAATATGATTATACTGTAAGAGATAATAGAAAAGTTATTATACAATTCACACCAGGTGAAGATAAAATAGATCCAGCAAAATCAGATTGGGGAGTACTTGATGTTAAATCAATTATTCAATCTGTATTAGGGTGATTTAAATGGATATGAAAGATGCAGAAAAAATATTACCGCCAAAAATATTAAATGATGTAAAGGAATCATTTAAAGAATACAAATTAACTGCTTCACAGAAAGAAAAAGCTCTAAAATTAATAATTGATCTTTATCATAAAAGTTGTTATGAACCTGGAGAAGCAGTTGGTGTTGTAACAGCACAAAGTATTTCAGAACCAGCAACACAAATGACGATGCGTACCTATCACGTAGCAGGTGCTGCTCAGATTTTGACAACTCAGGGACTTCCAAGATTAATAGAAATATTCGATGCAAGAAGAGTTCCAAAAACACCTAATATGAGAATATATTTGAAGAAACAATTTAATACGAAAGAAGGTGCTGCTAAAGTTGCAGCAAAAATACAAGAAACACTTTTAGAACATATTACATATAGACCAAGTATTGATCTGTTAAATGCTCAGCTTGAATTTATGTTTGACATGGATATTGTTAAAGAAAGAAAAGTAAATTTGGAAAGTTTACCAGATGTGATAAAAGAATTAATTAAAACAGATGTTAGTGTTAAGGTAAGAAAGGATAGTATTGCTATTAAACCAAAGAAAGAAGTTACAGTTGCTGCCTTGCAAAAATTAAAAGCAAAACTTATGAAAGTTCATGTTAATGGAATTAAGAGTATAAAACAAGTTATTGTAAGTCAAGAAGACAGTGGTTGGATATTATCAACTATGGGTACAAATCTTGCAAAGGTTCTTGAGATGCCAGAAGTTGATGGAAGATATACGACAACAAATCATATTCATGAAGTTTTAAAAGTTTTAGGAGTTGAAGCAGCTAGAAATATTATATATAGAGAAGCACATGGTGCAATGGATGAGCAAGGACTTGATGTTGATGTTAGACATATATTGTTAGTTGCAGATACAATGACATCAGATGGTGTAATTAAAGCAATTGGACGATATGGAGTAGCTGGTGCAAAGGGTTCAGTATTAGCTAGAGCTAATTTTGAAGAAACTATAAAACACTTAACAAAAGCAGCAGCAACTGCTGAAATTGATATGTTGGAAAGTATAGTTGAAAATGTAATGATAAATCAGGTTGTACCTGTTGGAACAGGCATGTTTGATTTAGTATTTAAACCTAAGAAAGAGTAAGATTGTTATGGTTGAACAGAGAGAAATGATGAATAAATTGAAAGAAGCCCTTGGTAATAATAGTGTTATTATGGGTACTAAGGAAACTACAAAGAATCTTAAATTGAAAAAAGTTAAACTGGTTATAATTGCAAACAATGTTCAAGACAGTGTTAGAAAAGATATTGTGAAATATTCTGAACTTTCTGAGACAAAGATAGAGGATTTTGATGGAACAGCAAAGGAATTGGGTATTATGTGTGGTAAGCCATTCCCAGTTGCAGTGTTATCAATAAAGTGATTTGATGAGAGAATTTGATACAGAGATGATAGGTCTAATTTCAGCATTTGAAACAATGACTAAAACAGAGGTAAGGGATTGTATTTCAAATGATGTTATATATTTCTTAGTTAATTCTGGGAAAGCTGCTATAGCTATTGGAAAAGGTGGGGAGACAATTAAGAAAGCAGAACGTGCTTTGAAAAAACAAATTAAACTCTTTGAATGGAATGAAGAGGATAAAGCGTTTATTAAAAATATGATTCCACAAGCTCAGACAATAGTTTTAAACAGTGGTAAAGCTCAGGTTACTTTACTTGCTAAAGATAGAGGAGCGGTATTTGGTAAAGGTGGATCTAATATTAAAATTATTCGAGAACTTCTTTCTAGAAATTCTGATGTTAAAGAATTAAAAGTTGTTTAGAAATAAACATGAAAAAATAATATGCTATATAATGCATAATTTTGACAAAATACTTCAACTTCTTTAAATACAGGTTCGATTCCTTATTAAATTATAGACGTATTGTACACTAGTAAAAGGAGGTGTAGTAAATATGGCAAAAAAGAAAAAAGCAGAAAAAAAATAAATTAAGTTAAAGAATTTTTAGTTAAATAAAAAGAAGTGATTAAAAATGAAATGGGATGACGACGACGATGATTTCGACGATGATGAAGACGAAGAAGATTAAATACATTTCAATTAAAATGTTTTAATAATAATTTAGTGGTGTGGAAACACACCACATTTCTTTTATTATAAAATTTATAAGAGTGGACTCTGGGTAATGTTACTAAATGGTGTGGTGTCCCTTTTTAGAATATTTTGAGTTAATTGCTAATACTTTTGATTTTTATGCTGACCAAATTAAATAAAATGGTTAATTATTTCTAATCAATTTTAACAAAATCTGTTAATTTTTCATAAGTACTGTCATCGATTCTTACTAAATGGTCCCTAAGATACGATTTAGGTATAATCAATGCAGGAGTATTACTTGAGGTTTGTATTATATACATAATTATACTAAGATAGAAAAGGATTTAAATTCGCGTTTTGGATGAACACTTTTCTAAAGGGTTCAATGTGACTAAAGTGTGTGGTGGGCTTAAAGTGTTATTCTTTAAACTGTATTTTTAAACTTTCTAATTCTTTTACTGGTTTTTCTTTCAAAAATCTGAATACTACAAAATGAAGATGTGGTTTAATTGACCACCCAGTATCCCCACTATAACCAATAGTATCACCAGCTTTAACTTTTTGACCAGGTTTTACTAAAACTCCTTTGTGCTTCAAATGACAATAGTCTGTAAATTCACCATTAGTATGCTTAATTACTATTTCATTATCAACTTGTTCATTTTCAGAAAGAATATCTTCTATTGGTGGATTCATTCCATCATAATTCTTTGTTACATTATCAATTACAGCAATAACTTCACCATCTAAAGCTGCTATTACAGAAGTTCCCTCATCACATAGAAAATCAGTAGCATTTCTTAAATCAAACTTAAATCCAGTTTTTTCATTATGATATAATATATGGCCTGGAGATTCTTTTGTTATTACATTTTGAATATTCTTTTTATTTATTGGATATGAATAGATGTTTTTTGTTTTCATTTATTTCCCCTTTCTTATTAATGGTTCTGTATCTTTTATCAGGGTTTTGAATATTCTCATTTTTTTCTTCAAATCTTTTGGACCATTTCCAAGTAAAGATATTTGCTCTAAACGTTTAACACAGTTTTTTGGCTTATATTTAAAAGCTGGAATCTGTTTAAATGCCCATTTTGGTTCTCCAGCATGAAAAAAACGACCATTTATCGTATAAAGACAATCTAAATAATCATTTAATTTACTATTTATCATGCTATTTATCCAAATATATCCTCCTCTTTTTAATGCTATAAATACTTCGGTACCTTTTGCAAATTTCTTCACTCCTGCCCATAAAATATTTTTAACATAAGGTTTACTATCGGTATGTTTCTTTAATCGTGTTTTGAATCGTTTAAATATTTTATTCGGGTCCCATAGTATAATATTATAAAAAGATTTATCTACCACATGTGATTCACCTTTAAATATGTAACCTCTTCTTTTAATTTCTTTTATGTTATTTTCAATTACATATAGCGAGAAAAACAAAATTTGGATTTCTCTATTCTTGAAATGTGCAACATACATTGCATGGTCATTCAGACCACCTGTTCGTTTTATTTCACCAATTCCGATTTTATTTTCTTTTAAAAGTGTTTTAACTGCTGTAATTTTAGGTACCTTTGTAGACAAACAAATAATGTCAATATCAGAATGTTCATCAAAAACTCCTTTTGCAACAGAACCATAAATAGCAATTGCTTTAACTTCTGGAAGTTTTTGTAAAAGTTTAGAAACCTCTTTTGCAGTTTTAGTTAATTCTTTATTACCCATATTAAGTTATTAATAAATAGAATATAAAAGCCTTTCTTAATTTTGGTAGGCTCTGGGTAATGTGACTAAATGATGAAATGGGCTTAATTAGAATATAAGCACATCACAGTGTAGATTTGCTTTATTTTTTATTTATTCTTTTATATAATTTTTTTATTCCTGTATATTCTTTATCTCCATATTTCTGTATTGCCTTTGTTTTTTTAAACCCCCACTTTTCTGCTTTTTTATCTGCATCTTTTTCTAATTTTTCATCGTCTCCTCTTCTCCAGTTTCTTCCTTGTGTTGCATGACCAAGTTCATGTGCAATAATCCATCTAAGAATATTAATGTCAATATCTTTGGCTACAGACAATTGTAATATTTTAAATTTTGATTTAACTGGTGAATGATACATAAGTTGTCCATATGAAGTTTCATGAACAACCATTAAAATAAGATTTTTTGTTACTTTCCTATAATCTTCATCAGACATGGCTAACAAAACATCTCTTAATGCTTTCTGAACTTTTTTATACAAATGAATGCTTTTCTGATTTTTTATGAATTTATCAACTTCTTTTTTTGTTACCACTATTATTCACCTAGTAAATATATTGTAGAAACAGTTTAAATATATTGTAGAAACAGTTTAAATAAATCTTGATTTTTGGTGGACTCTGGGTAATGTTACTAAATGGTGTGGTGGACTTCTACTGTTTAGATTTGATAAATTTCATATAATCCAAAAATACTTGAATTTCTGTCTCTTTCTATTAATTTTGCAGATGATGGTAATTCTACAGAAATATTTTGTTTTTCTCCACGCCAAGTTTCTTTTAAACAATAAAATCCAATTTTATCATTATATTCAGATATAATAGAAAAAATTATTCCTGGTCGGCTTTCCATTTCTTTAATATCTAAATTAGAAGGGGAAATATAATCTGTTGGATGTTTATGACCAAGCATCATTGCTCTCAATCCACTATGATCAAAATACTTCAATGTTTTACAATTTTCTTCTGCGCTTATTTTACCTGTTACAGAACCGATTTCTTGTTTTTTTGGTATGTAAAAATCTTCTAAAATATATTCTTTATCGGTAATTTTTCGAGCTCCAAACCATATACATTCCTCTATTCCCAGAGTTTTTTGTACAGATAATATTTTTTCCGGTATATTCAATATATAATTATTATAAAATCGAGATGGCTCACCAATTATCTCTATTCCATCATCTCCAAACGGTGATTGAATTATCTCTATTCTGACATTTTCACTTGTGTTTTTTTGAAATAATTTACTTTTCATAGTAATCCCTATAGTAAATGGTTAGAAGATAATCTTTATAAATACATCACTTTAAGGTAGTTAACATGGGTTCTAGCTAATGTTATCTTTTGGGTGGCGGACTTACATTAGTAGTGGTCCAAAGAAGTTATACAAAAGTATTAATAATACAATTAAGCTTATTGCTCTAGCTATTTTTTTTGCGCTTTTCTTATTAAACCTTTCAATAATAGTTTCAACCATTAACCCACCATCTAGAGGGTAGATTGGTAATATATTGAATATAGCAACTGCAAATGAAAATATCCAAAGTAAACTCATAAAGCTTATTAGACTAAATAGGAATCCGGGATCGCCGTTTTTAATAATTGGTTTGTAAAGTATTCCAACAAAAGGATATTCAATTCCATCAACTTCAACTGCTTTTACTAATATGTCATAAGTTTTTTCATCTGATCTCATTTGTATATTATCTCCTATTTTAGCTTGTCCAATTTCTTCTACAAAATATCCAGAACCTGATTTACACATGTATGGAAGGAATGCATTTATTCCACCATTATTATATTCACAATAACTTACTGAGACCGGAATATTATTAATATGTGTTATAATTGTACCATTTGTTAAACCTGCATTAGATGCTGGGCTTGATTGGTTTACATAGAAAATATCAACACCTGGACTAATCATAGCTGGCCATAAAATGAAAGCAGTAATCATAAACACGGTAAGTCCAACAAATATGTTAGCAGCAGAACCTCCTGCAAATACTCTAAGCCTTGTTATTGTTTTAGCCTTTTTTAGTTGTTTTTCATCTGGTTCTACAAATGCTCCAGGAAGTATTAAGAATAGTGCTACCATAAGACTTTCAAGTGTTAAGGCACCAGCGATTAGACCATATAGTCCAGTAATGAATAATGCTATTGGAGATAGGACAAGTAATAGCAATCCAACTGATTTTAATTTAATTTTTTCTGTTCTAGATAATATTCCATGAGATAGTTCGTGTGGAATTAGTATCATTAGTATAATTAAGAACCACGACCAGAATGGGAAACTCATATATCCTGGTCCTATAGATGCTTGAGAAAATGGCGTTGGAAGTACTAAAGATATAGTTGGTTTGTCAACTAATCCCGCTGCTATGTTGTATGAACTATTAATTAAAAATCCAGTTCCAAGCAACATGTATAGAAAGCATACTATTATTCCAAATGTTCCTATTGTTTTCCAAAATCCAGGCCAAAATTGTGCTATTTCATCTATTAAAATTCTAAATCTTTTTGTTCTTCTCATAAAGATTACATATGATTTAATTTCAATTTTCTTTCGATCAGCAAATATGACTAGTCCTAGTATGATAAAAAATGCAATAACTGATACGAAATATAGGTCAAGCATAAATGTTTATAACATTGAGTCATATAAATAAGTTAGGTGAAACCATGGAAGAGATGTTTTGGGCAGACCAGATAGTAAAAAGGATAGTGGAAAGGAATCCAAATAAGAAAGAATATGCTATTAGAGCAGGTTTAGCTAGTAGTGGTATTATTCATGTTGGTAAATTTAGAGAACTTGCAACTGTTTATTTAGTTAATAGGGCGTTTGAGAAACTTGGTAAGAAAGTAAGATTTATTTGTTATTTTGATGATTATGATAGGTTTAGAAAGGTTCCAGAAAATGTGCCAGCTGAGTGGGAAAAGTATATTGGAATGCCATTAAGTGAGATCCCAGATCCGTGGGGTTGTCATGATAATTATTCTGAACACTTTTCAAAACAATTTATGAATGATGTATCTTTTCTTGGAATTAAGCCGGAATATCATTCTGAGACCAAAAATTATAAGGAATTGAAATATAAAGAAGAGATTAAAATTGCGTTAAATAGTAGGAAAGAATTAATTGAAATATTAAATAAGTTTAGAAAAGAACCGCTTGATAATAATTGGTCACCAGCTGAAATTTATTGTGAAAGATGTAAAAAGGATTTTACTGAAATAGTTGAATATAATGGAGAATACACAATAAAATATAAGTGCGAATGTGGTTATGAAAATACTTTTGATTTTTCTAAAACTGGAATTATAAAATTAAAGTGGAGAATTGAAGTTCCAATGAAGTGGAGGTATTATGATATAGTTTTTGAACCATGGGGTAAAGATCATATTTCTCCAGGTGGATCATTTGATACAGCAAAAGAAATTGCTAAAGTGGTATTTCCTTGTATTCCTCCAGAATTTGTTGCATATAATCAGATTAAATTAAAGGGGCAAGGTGTTAAAATGTCAAGTTCTCTTGGAAACGTTTTAACAGTAAAAGACATGTTAGATATTTATTTGCCAGAAATTTTTATGTATCTTTATGCTGGAACAAAACCTAATAAAGAATTCAGTCTACCTCTTGATGATGACATAATTAAGACTTATGATGATTTTTATTTAGCAGAAAGAATATATTTTGGTCTAGAAAAGGCTTCTGAGAGAAATAAGGCACACTGGTCAAGAGTATATGAAATGTCAATAAGTCCTCCAAAACAAATCCCTGTACAGCCAAATTTTACACATTGTATAGAATTGATTAATATTTACAGAACACCTGAAAATGCATTAAAATCACTGAATATTATAGAAGAAGGGGATAGAAGGAGATATTTGCAAATATTAAAATGCGCGGAAAACTGGATGGAGAAATATGGCCAAGAACATATGTTTATTTTATTAGATAGTCCAAAAGTTAAATTGGATGATAAGCAGAAAAGGGTTATAGAAGAGCTTGTTACGTTTCTTAGAACTGAATATACAAAAGAAGATCTGATAAAAGCATTTTCAGACATATCTAAAGATAATGATATTTCAATTAAAGAATTCTTTAAAATAGTTTATTTGGTTTTATTTAATAGAGAAAAGGGGCCAAGACTTGCACAATTTATAGAAGCAGCTGAGAAGGAAAAAATTATTAGTATATTGTCTAAAGTT
Organism: Nanobdellota archaeon; assembly: GCA_018901655.1. Taxonomy (GTDB): domain Archaea; phylum Aenigmatarchaeota; class Aenigmatarchaeia; order Aenigmatarchaeales; family Aenigmatarchaeaceae; genus JAHIEG01. The sequence goes on along the minus strand of JAHIEG010000006.1, from coordinate 7,456 downwards.
TAGATTTATTTTCCAAGTTTTTTTTGCTGTTTATGATACCATTTCATTATTTTATTAAATTCTCTTTTATCAAAATCAGGCCATAAGGTGTCTGTAAAATATATTTCAGAATAAGCTGCTTGGTATAATAAGAAGTTAGATAATCTATGCTGTCCACCTGTTCTTATTACAAGATCAACTGGTTTTTTGACCATTAGAAAATCTTCAAAAATTTTACCAGCAACTGGTATTTTTTTTGATTTATTTCTAAGTAAACTATTAATAGAATTCATTATTTCAAATTTTCCGCCATATGCAAGTAATATGTTTAAAACACTTTTACCATAATTTTTTGTATTTGTCATAACTTCTTTAGCTACTTTTTTAGTGTCGGAATCCCACAGTTTGTAATCACCAAGTATTTTGACTCTTATTTGATTCTTTTTTATTTCTTCAGAACTTAATATTTTTTCAAGATTTGATTTGTAGACATTCCATAAACCCATAAGTTCTTTTTTAGTACGATTAAGATTTTCAGTAGAAAGTGCATATATACTAATCATTTTTATTTCAGGATATTCTGCTGACCACTTTAGAACATTTTCAAGTGTTTCAGCACCTTTTTGGTGTCCATATATGGTAGGCTTTCTTTTCTTTTTAGCCCAACGTCTGTTTCCATCTGGTATTATTGCAATATGTATTCCTTCATTCATTAAATCACATTGGTGCGGGAGGCAGGATTCGAACCTGCGAACTCACTAAGAGACTGGGTCCTAAGCATCGCCCAAAAATAAACTAATTTATTTTTGTCCAGCGCCTTAGACCAGGCTTGGCAACTCCCGCATAGTAATTAGTATGATTATCTAGATTTAAAAAGTTTATAAAGAATTAAAATTTGTTAAGTTGTTCTTTTAATTTTCCTATCTCATCTTCAAGTTGATTTGTGTAAGTATCTATTTTCTGTGTTTGTGTATCTCTTATAAATGGTTCCATTTGTTGTGGTCTTACAAGTTCCTGATCTAATGTTTGAATTGTTGATTGAAAGTCTTGTATGTTTTTTTTCATTGCGTCTAATGAGTCAGCTCTTGCTTTTTCAATAGAATCTTGTAAAACTATTAGTCTGTTTAGGTTATTTACAATACTTTTCATTTTTTGAACTTTTTGAAGAACTTCTTTATACTTGTCTATTTTAATAAATAGTGGTGCAAAGCTTTTTGGTTCAGAACTAGATGGTATATCTATTCTATTAATTGCTATTTCTGTTTGTCTTGGCATTATAGGTCTAGCTGGTTCTACTATATCTTTAACTTCTTGTATATCATCTTTTTTCTTTTTTCCAAATCCAAACATGTTTTCACCTTTTAATCTATTCAATTTTCTTACTATTTAAATCATTTGGTGCGCCATAGGGGATTTGAACCCCTGTCACTAGCTGATTGCGAAACCGAAGTTTCTTGGCAAGCTAGCATACTAGCCACTATACTAATGGCGCATACTAAAGAATTTGAGTTTGATTATTTAAATAGATATACCAAATGCATCTGTTATCTCTTCGATTTTTTTGAACTCAACTATGAATTTAACACCTTTTGGAGTTATTTTGTAATACGGTCTTCCACTTAGACTGACCATTTCTAAAAATTCGTTTTCTAAAAGTTGATCTAAGTGTTGTTTAAGTCTTTTATGTGAAAGATTAGCTCCATACAGAATATGAGTTGATTTTGCTCTACCACCTTTTCTCTGTACAACTCGTAATATATCTACCAGTATTTGAACTTTTGAACGTCTTTCTTTCATTTTCTTCGACCCTTGTTCCTACTCACTCTAAATATCATATAGAAGAATGAAAGGAATCCGAGTATTAGTGACACATGTGCTAAAACAAACAAAAGTTCGCTAAATGCTGCAAAGTAAAGTAATAGGTGATAAAAGCCGATTAGTAAAAATGAAATAAATACAAGCATTGAGTTTTTAGTTCTTTTTATAAACCAATTACCAGTTGATCTGAATATAGTGAATGATAATAATAATAATGCAATTGAATGGAAGTATGGGAAGCCTTTCCACCACATTGGTAAAAATAGAGGAAGAATTCTATACTCTTTAGGTAAATAAACTAATGCAAACAGTGCATATGCAATTACTGAACCAGCATAATATATCCATATTCCAAAATCTCTAAACGATGAATATGCTTCGAACATATTAGTTACACCACTTGAAATACTAAGATATGAATATAGTTCGGTTATTCCTAAAATTAGAAATGCCATGCTTAATGAAGCAAAGCCAAGATAAAGATAGAGATGATCTTTTCCTTTTGCTAGTTGATAACTTCTATAAGAATAAAAGCTTACTAAGAAACCAATCATTGCACATATTATATAAACAAATGAATGTGGTCCAAAGAACCATTCGGGTATCAATATCATAAAACTAATTTGTATTTTCCATTAATAAATCTTTACTGAATCATGGGTCTAGACTAAATCTTCATAAAGGGTTTATATACTCTTTGGTAAGTTAAATATAGGAATTCCTCCGATTCCTTTGGTGTAAAAAATGAAAAATAAAACATATGGATTTGGTGTATTAGTAGATACGGTAATTGGTGCAAAGAAAGATGTGTAATAATCTTTGTTTTGAGACACTGTGTAATAGTACTGATGATTGTGATAATCGGCAGGATTTTAATTCTCCATTAAAGATATATGGAGAGGAGGTTGGAGAGAAAATAGTAACTGGTTATTGTAAAAATACAGTTAGGGCTTAATTGGCCATCCAACTAAAATTGAAGGTGTAGCATTAATTATTTTTACTTTAAATTTCTTTCCTAAAAGATTCCCAGACTTATTAATTAAAATAGGTTTGTATGCAAAATTTCTTCCAATCCACTGACCGTCTTTTTTACCTTTTTCTGTTATAAGTATTTCTCCAATCCAGTCTTTCCATTTTTCGTTTCTTTTTAGAGCGATATTATTAACTAGATTTGTTATTGTATTTGTTCGTCTTTTCATTTCTTCTGTATCCAACTGTTTTAATTTAGCAGCTGGGGTACCTTCTCGTTTTGCAAATCTTGAAATATTAACCCAATCGGGTTCTAATCTTTTAATCATATTAAGACTGTCTTTAAACTGTTCATCTGTTTCTCCAGGATAGCCTACAATAATATCTGTCCAAACAGTACATCTGAAAGCATCTCTAAACGATTTAACTATTTCTTCATATTCTTTTATTGTATAGAATCTGTTCATTTTTTTAAGAATTTCATTATTTCCAGATTGAACAGGGATGTGAATAAATTTATAGATTTTTTTTGAATTAAAAGCTTCAATTAGTTCTGAAAGAATGGGTGAAATGTTATTTGGATTCATCATTCCAACTCTTGTGATAAAATTTCCAGGAATTCTTGAAATTTCATTTAATAGTTGGGGTAGTCTTGATTCATTGTATTTATCTATTCCAAATGCTCCTGTATCTTGAGAAGTAATCCATATTTCTTTACAGCCTTCTTTGAGAGATAATGTTATTTCATTTATTATCTTTGTTTTTGGATAAGAATATAGCGACCCTTTTGCTATTTTTGTTGCGCAATATGTACAATTTCCATTATAACCACTGCTGATTACAGTTATCCCTATAACAGGATTCTTCCTAATCCTTGGTAGACAAAGCTCGATCTCATTTGATTCTCCTAAAAGTTCAATTCTTTTCCCCTCCAATGTTTTCTTAACAGCTTGTGCGATTTTTTTGATATGATGGGCACTTACTAAGGAAACATCTGGGGCAATATCTGTTAGTTTTCTATATCCAACTTCAGGAGCACACCCACTTATTATTAATTTCTTATTAGGATATTTTTCTTGAACATCTTTTAGATAATATAATAAGCGTTGTTCTGTGGTGCCTTTGACCCAACATCCAGAAACGATAATTAAATCCGAATTGTTAATATTATTTACAATTTCATATCCAGATTTCTGTAATAAGCCAGCCATCATCTCAGATAAGGCCTGGTTTGCTGAACAACCAAATGTATGTATATAAATATTCATCTTAAGACACCCTCATTGTACCCAAAGCCATTTCAAGTACTCTCCTTTTTTCCATACCATCCCATTTACTTTTAGGATAACTTACTCTGATACCGGATGAGAAATTAATAAGCTTAGAGAATTTTCTTAAATTTTCTATCCTAGATACAATTATTTTCTCTCTCCATATCCTAGTTTCTATACCAATATCATTATGTAGCTTATTTAATTTTGCTCTTATTATATCATCTGCGACAAAGGCTTCTACAGCCCTATTAATATGCTTTCGATTTTTAGAATCTATAAAATCATTGTAACATACACATCCTTCATCGTCCCAGAATGTTTTTAAAAATAATATTTTCCACGATTTAGGCAAACTAAATATGAAATCAGGTAACTTTTTGGAATTAGTTTTTCCTATGATTTGATATAAATCTTCAACTGCAGCAATACAGCAATATCTAATCTGTTTATTTCCATCTTCTCTTTCTCTTATATCTGTTGGTTTTAAACCATAAACAGATTTCATATCATTTTTAAATTGATTTATTAATTTATTAGAGTTATTTGAGTAAAATATAGCATTATATCCTTTTTTCTTATAAGATAAACCACCATCAAATAGACAATGGCCTAATATTCTTACTTTTTCTTTAGTCATTTCCTTTGAAGATTGCGGTATTCGTTCCCTTGCTTTTTTTACACAGGCTTCTAATGCCACTTTTCTCATTTTTTTCAAATGTCCCGAATCTCTGTTTATTTTACCAGAGATACTACTTGCTTTTATTCTATTATTATATATCTTTTTTTGATATCTTTTTAATCCAGATTCTGTCATTTTAACATACTTTACATTTTTCCAGAGGTGTGATGTAAATTTTACTTTATATTTTCGAAATATCAGTTTGTCTATTTCCCCGAAAGAGTATCCATCTCTTCTTATTTTTTTAGCAGTTAATGAAATATCTTTTCTTATTGAGTTTGGGCACTCTCTGAAGAAGCTAATCTTTTCATTTTTTATTCTTTCATTATATCTGAGATTTTTAATCTTTTCTCTTATTTTTTTTATTTTGTTTAATTCTTTATCAAGATTATTTTGTTTTTGAAACTTTCTTCTTATTTTACACAATCTGTGTAGAGCTTCAGAATAATTCTTATTTTTTATTTGAATATTTTTAATTGTTTCTAAATGTTGATCTAAAGATTTGGTTGTAGGCATTTTATCACTATAGTGAATATGTGGTTAGGAGGTTATATTAATTGTTAACTGTGATATTTTTAGAATTTGGTACAATAAAGATGAGTCCAAGACCTCACTTCAGGCCAGCTTTCTATATACATGCTCCTAGAATTGGGGAGAAGATTAGAAAGAAATTAGAAAAATAAATCCAATTATCTTCCAGAAAAATCAGTTTGACTAATTCGCTGATTATATACAAATGCTACATTGTTTGTTTCATCTGCTTCTTCAACATCATCATCAGAATCCACAACTATTTTAAAATTATGCTCACCTACAGTTGCACCGTCCCATACAAAATCAACAAATATATCTTGAGTTGGTTCAAGATTCACAATCTTTTCATCTATTAATCCGTTAGACCAAAGCTGAACAATAAAATCATTTGTTCCTACAGTACCTTTATTTTTTACATATACACTTAAAGTTAGACGTGCACCCGGTTTAACACCTATACTATTTTGTGTAACTAAATCAGCCTTCTTAGGTATAACTACAGTAAATTCTTTCATATTGTTTGTTTCATCTACTTCTGTTATTTTATTTTCTGGATCAATATTTAAAACTAGATTCTTTAGATAATATGATGTATTTTCTCTAAGTGATATATTCAATGTAAAATAGTTAGTATTAACTCTTGAATCTCTTCCACCTTCTATTCCAGGAGAAGATGAAGTATAAATAACCTCTCCTATATCAGGATCTCTAATTTCAAAATCAAAACTTTCAGAATCAGTACTACCCAAATTCATTAAAGGTATACCTGCTTTAAATGAAATTATTTCCTGCTCAATTGCTTTATCATATAAATAATTACCATAATCATAAATTACATCTCCCATTAAAGCAAGATCTATACCATCATCGTATAAATATAATGATCTCATAGCAGAGACATAATCTCCAGACTGAACTGTTATATCATGATAACCTGCTTCTGAATTACTCCAATCTGTTTGAATAATTGCAGCTGGTTTTGGTTCATCATTAGGACCTACTCCTGTTGCTGGCTTCAAATCACTAACTGTTTCAGCATAGATAATAGAACCGTCATATCTAAATTCAGTTAGAAATGGTCCTGTAGAAACATCTCCAAGATTAAAGACTCTTGCCTCAAGTTTTACATCGTTTCCAACGGTTTGAATCCAAGGGTCTGAAACAACAACCATTGCTAAATTTAAAGGAGACAACAGTATTGAATTCTTAGGTAAATCTGCTATTGTAATATTATAATTTCTTTCTGGTAATCTTATATCTGAAGATTTTAGGAAACATGTAGGTTCCATTGACTCTGCATCAATCCATATCACAGCTGATAAATCAGAATCTAAATCATAAGCACTTATACGCCAATACTCTTTTAATTCAATATCTGGGCATGATTTTTGAAGATCTTCTATAAATGGTCTCATAAAAGCAATAGGATATTTTCCAGCATTTAATTCAGCGTTTGGGTATGCTCTGAAAAATGCCTGACCAACATCAGTAGCTTTTGCTATTTCTCTTGGAGAAAGATCTGCTACGCATCCAGAAACAATCACAATTGCAATTAATGTAAATAATATCGCAAACTGTTTTATTTTCATAACTATAATTCCCCCCCCCTTTATAAATTTAACTAAATCTTTCAAATAGACTAACAATTAAATTTTTATAAACCCACCAAATTCCACTTCTCAATAGCGTGAGTAAACGCTGAGAATAAGTTCAAGTGAGAAATATGAATATAAACCCAGATTCATTTATACACGATATAGTAGAATTTATAAGTAGGCTTTTTCACAGAAGTCCAGCAATTATTTCAGATTCGCTTATATTTGCGCTACAACCATATGTTTCAACATAGACATGCATAAATTAATTTAGCTTTTTGACGTATATATAATTCACTTTAAATCTTTTCCTATTCAATTATTAATTAGAGGAGATGAATATGAGAAAAAAAGGATATATTTTAAAAGAAGGAGGAGATGATAGAGAAATAAGAAAGACTATAGGTAAGAAAATCTCCGATTATGTTAAATATCATTATATTTCTACACTGGGGTACTTAGCTTCAACATTCTTATTTGCTGATGGATCTTACAAGGCGTTTCTTGGTGGTATTGATGATGCAAAGGATGAGTTATTATTAGGATTTGCTATAGGTGGGTTGAGCAAAGGATATAAGTCTGGGTTTGAAATACCCAGTAAAAGGAAT
>JAHIEG010000005.1 GCA_018901655.1 Nanobdellota archaeon | reverse complement strand
ATTTTATCAAACTCTTTAATTGCAATTTTATTCGAAGTTGTTCTAGCCTCATATTTACCAGTAGAAGCACCAGAAGGAGCACACCCATAAAACATTCCCTTATTTGTTTTAAGAATAACCTTAATACTTTTCTGACTCCTAGAATTCAAAATTTCTTGAATCTGAATACCTTTAATCATATTAATAATGAGGTTCAGGTTTAAATAAGTTTTAAGAAACTTCTAATCTTGGCGGTTTCTTTTCTCGAATACCTAAAGGAATTGTATTTGCCTCAAATTCTGCTTCTGCAATACGTATTGGATCTTTTAATTTTGTCTTAATTGTAAGAGGTGCGCCTCTTGCTATCTGAAGTGCTCTAGCTCCAATCATTCTTGCTCTTTCAAATCTTGTATAATCTCTTTGCATATCATCAACCTATATATTTTAACTCATCTTTCTTTGAACCTTTTGACTTTATTTGTTCAATTGCTTGTTGTTGTATTGTCTCAAGCTTCTTCATAAAGTCATGCATCGCACTTACTTTCTCATCTAATTTCTTAAGATCAATATTTAAATTTAATGTTTTCTTCAAAACAATCAAAATTGCCTCTGCTGATGTTGGATCAGTTATAATAGGATATCCTGTTGTTTCACCAAGTAAACATATTCCTTTCATCCCATATTGTGGTGAAAGGCCTGCAATCAAACCAGATGCTCCAACTATTGTTGTTATACTTCCTGTTAATTTAAAATTAACTCCATTTTTTTCATATAATTTAATAAGAGAATTATCAGTTGCTGTTCCAAATACTCTTGGATTTTCAATAACCTTTCCTGTTCCAAAACCACCTATAGTTACAATTTCCTTACATCCTAATCCTTGAAGAAATTCAAGAATTTTACCTGCTATTTCATAATGTCCTTTTTGATCAGAAGATTGTGTGTCACCAATTATAAAAATAAAATCTCTATCTACACCTTTATGAAAATAAAATTCATTTCTAAGAACATGGACCTTATTTTCATGTATCATCACAAAAGGAAAAAAGTTTGGTGAATATAGTTCTGCAAATTTCTTAGCTTTTAACTGTTGAACAGCATAACCAATTGCTATTCTTCCTATATTACCAATACCCGGAAGACCAACAATACAAATAGGATCCTTTAACTTCGGTTTCTTATCAACAATAATCTTAGTTTCAATCATACAAATCATATACAATTTACAGTTTATTAAGTTTATGCCTTAGCAGTTACTTCTTCCGATGTGGAAATCATATTTTCTTCCATAAGTGGTAAATTATCTAATGCTTCGAGAACAATTGGTCTAACTTCTTCTCTTGTCAATATCTTTTTTGTTGCAAATTCTTCATAATAACAACCAATGTCATTATCTATCGAATAACACTTTTCCTCTATTTCTTCTGCTACTATCCGATATTCAGAAACATTAAGACATGGGATTGAATTTGGCCATATGTAAAATTCTTTACCAAGACTAACTTTACCAGCCTCTTTATCGATATTAAGATATTCCCCTTTACCCAATTTATCTTTTGAACGAAATATTTTACCAAAGGATTTAAACAATCCGAGTTTATTTATCATACTATTGATTAAACAAAAAAGAATTTAAACCTTTGCCTGTCGTCTATATTTTCCAAATTTCTTTTCTTTTTCTAATGAGAATTTAGGTGGATGTGCATCAAGTGTTTTTCCTCCACAAGAACATTTTTCTTCAAGTGTATACTTCTTACATTCTACACATTTTCTAATAATATCATTCACCCTTTATTTCGCATTCCCCGCCGCCAATACAAATTTTTTCTTCAATTAACTTAACTGATTCTGATAATATTCTATCTCCTTCTTTAGCACTTTTAGTTTTTAGTGTAATAGAATATTCTGGTGCACTTACATATCTTATTTCAACATCAAATTTCTTTTCTACTTCTTGTAGTGCTTTTTTAATCATATTTACTCCATCTGGAGCATAACTTTTTATCATAACTGTTTTCTTCATTTTCTGTTCTTTAGCTTCTAATTGATCTTTAGCAACTTTTGTTAACACTTCAGCATCTTTCTTATCAATTCCTTTTTCCACCAACACATTTTCTCCTTCTAATGCGGCTTCTTGAAATGCTTTAAACAATTCACCAAATTCTTCTCTTAACTTATATCCAACTTTTTCATAAGCTTTATTAATATCAATCTTACTTCTTTTTGCAAATACTCTTAACATTCTATCGGCTTTCTGTTCTCTCTTATATTCTTTTAATTTCTCATCAGCATCATATTTGTTAATTCTCTTTAAACTCAAATTAACATGGCCTTTTTCATAATCAACCCTCATAACAGCTGGAACTATTTTCTGTCCAACCTTAACAACTTTCTTAATATCTTTAACCCATCTTCGAGCTACCTCAGAAACATGAATCATTCCTTCAATATTATTATACTCATCTAATCTAACAGTGGCAGAAAAAGGATTAACCTTAGTAACTGTTGCAATTACCATCTCACCTCTTCTTGGATACTTTTCATCCTTAGCCATGGATTTAATATAGAACAAGCTAATTTATATGTTTGTTTTTCAGATTCAACGTCTTCTACTTCTCATATTTCTTGAACCCCCTCTACCACGAGGAAATGTTCTTGTAAAATGATTTGATGCAGATCTACTACGCCTCTCAACATGATCTAATTTTATTACATCAATTTCTGGTGTTTCCATTTTTTCAATATCAACTTTATAAAATTTTAATATTCTTCCAAAATCAAAGTGTTCTGCTTTTACAAGAAGATTTACTGCTATACCATTTTTTCCAGCTCTTGCTGTTCTTCCAATTCGGTGAACATATTGTTTAGTTTCTTTTGGAATATTATAATTATAAACATGTGAAACTCCTTTGATATCTAATCCTCTAGCAGCAACATCAGTACATACTAAAATTTTAACTTTTTGACTTTGAAAATTTTCAAGAGATGTGCTTCTTTTTGCTTGAGTAAAACCGCCATGAATAGCTTGTGCCATTATTCCTTGATTTTTAAGATTTCTTGCAACAAAATTTACTGCACTCTTTGTATTACAGAAAACCATTATAGTTCCACTATGATCCTTTTTCAATAAATGAACCAATAAAGAAATTTTCATATTATCAGTTGTATCATAATAAACCTGTTTTAACTTCTTAGGATCAACAAATTCTTCTGCAGAAACACGTTGCGGATTATGCATATATTTTTTAGACAAGTATGAAACTTCATCAGTAATCGTTGCTGAAAATAAAAGAGTTTGTCTTTTTGTAGGACATTTATCAATTATTCTTCTAATATCTTTTATGAAACCCATGTCAAACATTCTATCTGCTTCATCTATTACAAGAACTTTTATATCACTCAAATTAATTGTTCTCTTTTCAACATGATCCAATAATCTACCAGGCGTAGCAACAACTACATCTGCAACCTGTATTCTCTTAACCTGACTTTCAAATGATACTCCTCCATAAACATCAGTAACTTTAAGTTGTTTGTATTTTGAAAAGTCATGTAAAGCTTTTGAAACCTGAACAGCTAGTTCTCTTGTCGGTGTTAAGACTAGTGCCTGAAGTCCCTGTTTTCTTTCACATGTTTTTATTATAGCTGCTGCAAAAGCAAGTGTTTTTCCAGAACCAGTTGCTGAACCAGCAATTAAATCATGACCAGCTACAACTATTGGAATAGCTTTAATCTGTATCTCTGTAGGTTCATCTATTCTATGATCCTTAAGCGATTTTATTATGTCGTCTATAACTCCTAAATTTTTAAACTTATTCATATTATTCATCTTCAATTTGTTCAAGAAACAAAAATTACTCCATCACTTGTAACACTTTTGATTTAATTCTTCCTTTACCACCTGTTGACTCAGCTAGTACATCTCCACATACTAAACATTTTACTTCAGAAGATGGCTTGTTAAAAATTATTTGTTCATTATTACATTTTGAACATACTACCTTCAAAAATTTTGTTGTCATTTCTTTCATTTAATCACTTTGTTATCTCAAACTTACTTACTCTGAATCCTTTGCCAATATTTTGAGATTTTTTACAAATCTTACACTTGTATGTAAGATCTAATTTCCTCGTTGGCTTTTCTCTTCCCTTCGGATTTGACTTAGGGAATGAACCAAATCCTTTCATCTTTCTTTTAAATCTTCTTTGTCCTTGTGCCATGCCTCTTTTCTTCTTACTTACAGAAACTCTCTTTACTTCGTGTGAAGTATGTTTCTTGCACTTTGGACAGTAATGATTCTGCGATTTTGGCATATCCATGTTTTTCACCTTCAATATCTTACTTAACTAACTTATATAAACCTTTATTAATCTTCTCTATATGTCCTTTTTTATACATATATCTCAATACACTATATATTCTATTTGATCTCAAACCCATATCGTTCATTAGACTTTTTGGTTTTATAATATCACCTTTAGTATAATTATTTATAATAAAATTACTCAGATTCCTATTTTCTTTTTTACCTGAAAGTAAAACCTTCCTCGTTAAGAGATTATCCAAACCTTTTCTCTTTGTCCATAAATCCAATAAATTACCATACTTTATTCTCATATTTACTAAATCTTTATTATATTTCCTCGCACCTAAACTATTAATTGCCACACCATATACCTTATATTTTCCATATCTAACAGTATTATAAATACAAACGGATTTTGATGATCTTTCATAGTCTAAGGAATCTATTAATTTTATTATAATGTCAAGAAGTTTACTGTCCCCTAATCTTATCACAATCCTACAGTTCTCAATTGTTGATTCATCCTCTATTATTGCTGTTAATACCTGTATTCTAAATTCTCTTGATAACGATATTATTTTCTCAAGAAAGTCTTCTTTACTGAATTTTTCTATATCTATGTCTAATGCAGAACATACAATCTTCATAATAAATTTAGAAATACTTATTCTATTATTCCTTTTACCTCGAAACTTTATTTCAAGAATATCTTCCTGCAATAACTTCAGTGGTTCTACATCTTTTTGTCCCCAGCAAAATCCTACAAATTTATCTGTCTTATAACACGAACCATCACCAATAACGTGTGACGCTATTCTTATATGAAATGGATTTAACTCATAGGGGAACTTAATTTTAAGGTACATTTCGTTCCATAATAAAACTTCATTTATATATTTCTCAGCCATGTGTCTTGGAATATTAACAGAATCAATTATTTTAAATAATATGTCACTTCTAGTAAATTTTTTATGTAACTTTCTATGATGATAATCGCTCAATTTGTATATCTTTTGCCATTTTCTTAAACTTCCATAGTTTTCCCTGATTCTTTCTCTAACCATATTTCTTAAAATCTTATTAACTTTATATCTACCTTTAATTTCCCAAGAATGAACTTTCAAATACCCACCTTTTAGAATTTATAATTTATCTAGCAAAAGAATTTGTTACCCACCAGCTAAGTAGTAAAAATCACTCGTATTATAAGTATATAAAATTTCCTAATCCATCACATTTTCTCCTACATTTCGAGATATTAGTAAATTCATGATATCCTCTGATAATGAGACTACGTCTCCTTCTTTAAACGGTCCATATTTTTTCATATCAGTTCCAACAAATGATGGAACATCACTAAGTATTTTTAACATCTTTTTTCCATTAACATTAATTTCAGGTGTCATTTCAGACATTACTTTTTTTGTTTCTTCAATTTTTTCTTCTACAATATCATCAAGGCTCATCATTTCTTCTTTTACTGTTTCTCTAAATCTTTTTAATGATGCTACCATGTTATCAAAAAATTGTTGTTCAGAACTAGTAAGATTTCTAGGTGGTAATTCACCTCTTATTGTTCTAAGAGCTGATAATACTAATTTCTTTTCTCTCCTATTAATTATATCTTCTAAAAGTTTTCTAGTATTTTCTGCTTCAAGTAATGAGAATGTATCTTTGTTTGACATTTTATGAGACAACCAATCTTTTACTGAAGTATAAAAGTTTTCTGGAAGTTGTTGTAAAGTTTCATCTTTCTCAGCTCGATGTACTGCTCTGATTGTTTCATACGTAATTAGTTCCATGCTTATCACTTGTTTTTAACCTTTTTATTCCTTTTGTATACATTAAATGGATAGTTTACTGGGTTCTTTCCACAAAATTCATTTCGTTTACAAACACCAATTCCTCTATAAAACATATCTGATTCACAATTAGCTGGCATCATTTCTCTTGATTGTCTAAAATGCCACTTAAGTTGAGTATTAAGTAATCTATCCGTTATTGATCTTGGAAGGTCTTTATTCCAATCTTTGACCTTTTGTTCAATTTCTTCTTGACTCCAATTCATTGCTCTAAGAAATGCACATAAAGTAAAGAGTGACCTCTTCTTACCATCTGGGAAATTACCAGAAAGTATTGTTTGAATACATGGTGGAAAATGTGTAGCTGGTATTTTAAACTTAACACCACCAGTAAACTCTTTTTTTGGTATTTCTTCTTTCTTGAGCTTCGCTCCCCAATCCATAGCATTTCTTATTAACTTTAATGCTTCTCCATCTTTACTAATTAAAAACTCAGTATCGAATTTAACATTTTCTGGACGAGCCATATCTAGTTTAAAATCTTTTAACTCATCAAAAGTTATTGGAATTGAAATAAGCCACTTTTTAACATGAATCGAATAAGGCATTCTAAACAAATGTCTATTACCCCAATTATTTTCTATATCAATAAATTGATATGGTGATAATTCTGAAACACTTTCAACTGTATTAACTAAAGATGCTACTCCTCCTTCAAATTCAACTAATGCTTCAAGTATCTCATCTCTGATTGCTTCTCTAATAAAGTTAGCAAGTGTTTGAGGGATATCTGGATATTTTTGAGTTATATCTTGAAAGTCAATTTTACTTGGAAATGCGTTTCCAGCAACTCCAATATGAAAACCTCTAGATCCAGAAAACTTTATTGTTGGTTCAATACCATAATGTTTTAAAAATTCAACAACTTTTATTGCAGCAATTTGTGCATGTTCAAGTTTAGCTTTAGCATCAATGTCAATTATAAAGTCAAACCCCTTTCTAAGTTCATTCATTTCAACTTTACCTATTTCTGATTTTAATTGCATTGGATTTTTCCAAGTCTCAACAGAACAATGAAAAGCTACTATTCCTTTTCTAACTCTTTCTAAAATATCATTTGGATAAACTAAAGTATCTGGTCTAGAAAAAAATCTTCCATCTTCAGAAGATCCAGCTATTTCTCGATCTTTAGCTATTTCAAGCATTTTTGCTTGAACCTTTGGATTAGAATAATATGCTAATGCGTCCATGAGAATAATGAATATTTAAATTTTATAAATGACTGTTTTAGAATTATTTGTTATCTTCAATATAATCTACAATTATAAATTCTTGAAAAGTACCATGTCTTGCTCCAATCTTATTATGTTCATCCATGTCAGATCGAAAACAACTTTTGAATCTAAGAGTGCTTCGCTTAATCGTAATAGGTAATTCAAATGCTTTACCATCTCGACCACCAATTAATATATCAGTTTGTGATATTTTCCAATTAGTGTGTTCTAAATGTTTATGTAGATAATCAACTGCTTCATCAATAGAATTATAATCTTTATTTAATGCTTCTTCAAAATATTCTCTACCAGGACCTTTCTCATAACTGGCCGCAGTATCAAAATTCTTTCCTTTACTAAGTCTTATCATAATAATTATATCAATAGAAAAGGATATAAATACATTTTTAGAAATGAAGTTTTTATTAGTTGATTTATTTATCTAATGTCGCAATATATTGTTCAACAATTTCAATCTTACCCTTTGATGTATAACCGTGAAGAAGATCATTTCCAAGGGTTTTATCATATTCAGCAACAACTTTTAATGCATCTCTTAAATTTTCCAATTCATCTGTTGTAAGGATTTCTAAATGTTTGTATGCCATTCTTGTCATTTCTCTGAATGCTTCACCTGGTTCTGTCATAATTATAAT
The DNA here is from genome assembly GCA_018901655.1 of Nanobdellota archaeon. Lineage (GTDB taxonomy): Archaea > Aenigmatarchaeota > Aenigmatarchaeia > Aenigmatarchaeales > Aenigmatarchaeaceae > JAHIEG01. The sequence goes on along the minus strand of JAHIEG010000005.1, from coordinate 7,583 downwards.
AGAATAGAAAAGGATTTAAATGGATATCTCATCTAAGAAAAAAAGGAAAAAGCGGGCCTACGCTTCTTTGTAAGCCTCTGCTAATAGTGTATACATTGTTACACCTGTTATGAATACTGCAACCATTGCTCCTACAAATGGTATCAATGATAATACAAATACTACAAGTAATGTATAGACCATAGAAACTACCCATGCTGCAAGATATGTTCCGCTAAATGCTTTCTTAGCAACTGCTACAAATTCAAATGCTGCTCCCAAATTACCCTTCTCTGCATATCTTATCATTGCTGCAGATGATAATATTGCGATTATTAGTGCAACTACTAAAGTAACAACCATGCCAAGACTAAATGTTGCAATAGCATTTAGTAATGCTAATCCTCCGTTATTAAGCAGAGCACTAACACCACCTGTTAATAGTGTTGAACCAATTGTTAAAAGTAAGACTATGAATACCGGTATTGCATATACCAAAGATATTACAAAAGCCCCTACTCCTTTCATAAACAGGTTTCCCCAGTCCTTAAATTCTGGTAATGTATTTTTTTTCTTTAAGCTTGTTCGAGCACAGTCCAAGAAATAACCTACACCAATTGTGAAATTAACTATAGGAATTAACATTACGATCATTCCTATGATTAGTGTTTTTACATCTTGAAAAGGTCTCTTAACTGCTTCAATGAAATTCATGAATTCACCTCTTTAGATGTTTAGAATTAGTTTAAACTGGCTTATAAATCTTATAAAAACATGTACAAAAACATTTCAAATATAACTAATGCTGCACAGAGTCCTACTACATGTTCAGGTTTCATTTTAACTAATGATTTATCCTCGTCGTAATAGCGAAGAGACCGTTAAAAAAATTAATTTTATAACTCTAGTCCCGCCATACCCTGAGGAGCCTGTTGCTGTTGTTTTGCCATATTCATTCTTAGGGGTGTACCATTTAAATCCTTTTCGGTCTATATAATTATTATGAAGAACAAAGATAGCGGTATTAGAAGTAAACTATCATATGATATTATTGAAAGTATGCCAAATGGTCCAATAAAAAAATATTTTAATAAACATTGGAGCAAAACCCATACATTAGCTAATTTAATTAATAATTACGAAAAAAACGGTTATAATTTTGATAAAGAAGCTGGAATGTTATTTAGACCAAGAAAAATAGCACAAGAAGAACTTAACAGAACATGTTTAGATATTGTATTTCTAAGACCAAGTACTGCCCACTATCATCCAGATGTCATAGAAATGGTTACTCCATTATCTGGTCAGGGAAAACTTTACACTTTTTCAGAAAATCCAACTGATTCAGATGATTATTATATTAGTGATGTTAATCTCTTAATTTCTGATAAACCAAGATCGCGAGCTATAGATATAAATCAAATACATGCTTTCAAACCAGATCCTTATCTAGAAATAAACTTAGTTTGCTCTGGAATTCTTGATATGGATAAAGAAGTTACTATAAAATCATTTGATAAATGGTCAAAATATGTTTAATTTATTTCTTTCTTTTCTTAACTTTCTTTTTAATTTTCCTTCCTGTTAAATAAAGATAGATTATTGGAAGTATTCCAGCTGTGTTTAGTACAAGCATTGCAATAAACCATGATTTATCTTTTTTACCTGCAGCTTTCCAAAGTCCTAATCCTTTCCAAACTATTGACCAAATTGATATAATTATCATTACTATCCAAAACCATGGACTTGTTACAAACGATTCAATTGTCATAAAAATAATAATGATTTAGAAAATATAAAGGTGCGTTGGGATTGCAAGTGTATGCCTATCAATCTTTCTATCAATTTATAAGCAAAAAGGGCAAATATATTTATATGAATAAATTAAGAAGTTTGTATCCTAAAAATCCTAGTAGATTGGTGAAAAGTGATGTAGGAATGAAGAGAACACAATCGTGGCTTTTTGCAATACTTCTTTTGGTATTAGGAGTAATTATGGTAATTGGTGGTATAAAGCCAATCGGTTATATTTTACTTAGTGTTGGAATGATTATCGGCGTGTATAAAGTAACTAAATTAAAAAATTGGTATAGATAGTTAATAATTTCTTGTTCTAACTTTTGAATTTCAATATCCCCATCAGAACTAATACTACGATGGTTAATATTACAGCCTCAAACAATCCAAACAATCGCCAACCTACTAAAAATGCTATTAGCGAAAAAAGTGAAATTTTTGACCAATCCATTATTATTTTATTTTTCATCATAATTACCTGAAATTAATTAGGTTCTTTGAAACTTAAAGACAGTAAATTAAAATAAAAGGTGTGTTGGGATGATAACTGTACGCTTGTATAATGTGTAGTCTATGAATAGAATTGGATGGGGTGATATTTATTTGTTATTTTTCTGAGTAAAGTTCAAGTTGTCTTGTTTCACCGTTATAAACAATTGGAAATCCTTTACCGCTAACTGGAAGTAAGTTTTCTCCCTGCTCCAGTTTAATTTTTAAATCTCTTACATCATCTAAACGTTTTCTGCTGAACATAATAATTATTTGGTTTGACTAAATATAAAGATTATTCTTCTTTTAGCATTCTTTCATATCTTTCTCTTCCAAGAAGCCATAACTCAATATCACTGTTGCTGTAGCCTGGCTTTGGAATTAAAATAAGTTTTCCTTCTTTGTAAGCTTTCATATCAAAGTCTGACATAATAATTATAAGAACAGAAAGGATTTAAATTAAACAGTTGTTATGGGCACCACGGATTTATACAAACATGCTTTGGGCACCACAAAACTATACTCTCCCAACTTCATCACTTATGTATTTGGAAACAAGATTCACAAACGGTCTAAAATTATCCTTCTGAGCCGTCTGAAGCGAATTATAGTATTCTAATCGGTTGTTATATTTTATATCTATAACAGGATATCCGCCTTTTATCAGTATGAAGTTCAATAATAGTCTTCCAGTTCTTCCATTAAAATCTATAAACGGATGAACTTCTTCAAATTTAACATGGAAATATGAAGTAAGAACTACTGGATGATACTTTTTCTTGTTGCTGTTATACCATTTTAATAGTTTCTTAAGTTCAGACCTTACATTTTCAGGGCTTGGAGGAAGCATGTTAACACCTGTTATTATAACCTGCACATTTCTTATCTTTCCAGAATATGTTTTGTTTAATATCCCGTCTGTCAGGATTCTGTGCATTTTAAGTATAAACTGCTCTGTTATATCGCCTTTGTAATTCAGTATAAAATCAAATGCTTTCTTGTGATTTTCGGTTTCCTTTATCTCTTTTAGTGTTCTGTTTGGTGGACTTATCTTATCTAAAAGTATGAGTTTTGTTTCACCAAGTGTCACAGTCGATCCTTCTATGGCGTTTGTATTGTATGTGAATCTTATCAAAAAATCTTCATAATGTTTTCTCTTAATTTCCTCCGGAAGCTTGGCATATTTCTTTTTGTAATTCTTCCTAAATTCTTCTAATTCTTTAATCTGTTTTTCTGAAAGCAGTTTCAGCAAGGGGTCATGAGACTTTAGATAATTCTCTATTTTTTTATCCAGAATTTTATCATACTTTGTTTTCAGTTTCTGTATCTTTTCTTTTGATAACTTTCCTTTTCCCAAATATATCCTGAATTTTTTGAACCGTCCCCCGATTCGTGTATTTCTGACCAAATAGAAATATGTTTCTTTGCTTATTTTCTTTTTTTCCAAATAACTCATAATAATTTTTAGGGGGCACTAATATATAAAAGTATCTTTTTGTTGTGCCCGTAAAGATTAAAACCGCGTCGACACATTATACAAGAGAGTGAGTGTGTTGGGATCACTAAACTACTAACGGATAGTGCGTCATTTATGGTATGGTTGCTTTAACTGCTATATAAATGTTGCTCTTTCGATAAAATCAAGGGGAAAAAATCTACAATATGCAAAATTAATGTTTTCCATTATATCACTAATTTAACCTGATTGTTGTTGAAAGAACTGCCTAAGAAATGAAAATTTATTCTAAACCAGTTATGTCTCTGGATTGTAAAATATATGTTTTATTGTCTAATCCAATCGTAAATTCTATATCTTGGGGAAAGTCAAACAATTTCTCTATTTTTAATGCCTTATCTATTATACCGCTTAATTCCAAATCATATGACGGATTTGCGCCAAACAGCAATTTAAAAGAATCTCCCTGTATTTTAATTTCCTTAGAATTTTTATCAATTATTGCATAGAAACCAGATTCCTCGCCTGATACAAGTTTTTCTCCTTGCATATAGCCAAACTGACAGGCCATTTCTGCATCAGATCTTGTGATAGGATTTTTTGTGAAAAATATGCCAGACATTTTAGCCTTAATAAATTCCTGCACTAACACATTCATTTTTGCTTTATCAGGACTTACCTTGGCAAACTCCATATATATTAAAGCTTCTTCGCTTTTCAAAGATTCTCTACATTTTGCAATGTACAATGGTAATTCGTCTAGTACAACAGGCATATAAGATTCAAATATGCCAGCAAAAGAATATTTATGAGAATCTTCGCATGTCGCTGAAGACCTTACAGAAACAGCACTTGCACCCAATTTTTTATAAAATTCTTTTAGTGCCTCTCCATCAACGCTTTCTTTCCATTCTGGCGTAACTACAAATCCATTCGGAACATCAAATCCGTGTTTTTTCAATATACCTTCATTTGTTGCTTTCATCCCATATTCATTTGCGTATTCAATTCTTTTGCTAATATTATTTATATCGGATAGCCATTCAATTGATGTCATAATAAATAATAGAAAGTAAAGAGATTTAAATGGATATTTATACAGGTGCATAGATTTTGCGATTTCTAAATTCTTCGTTCTGATATGAGGCCATTGCATTCTCCGCAGGTATGTAAAATTATTCAGCAGCTTTGTCGAATTCTTCGTCTGTTATTTGTAACAACATTCAATCACGCATAAAATAATTTACTATTCTTTTTGTTAGAGATTGATTTTTAGGTTTCTGATTTTCATAGTGTTCCATCACCATATCACAAGATAGATAGATGCTTTTATATAGGTTCTCAATCTGGTCATATTCCCTAGTCCTGTCATTCGGTGGCATTATTAAATTATGGATTTAAATGGATTTAAATAGATTTATTTCCTCTAATTCTACCTTTAACAATAGGATTAATAATTTTTTTGATTTCGTTTACAGAAATTTTAACTAATGAAAATTCAGAACCGCCGCCCGTATAGATATATTCATTCTCTAAAATCTTAGGATCCATAATCACAATAGCATCATACCCAAAGCATGGCATGCCACCGACAGGATATCCTGTTCTTTCATAAGATTCTTCCGCTGAACAAAAACTTACCTCAGCACCAAGAACTTTAGATAAACTTGACTGACTAACACGAAATTCGGCGGAAACCATTCCTACAATTGTTCTGCCTGCATTATCTTTGAATATCATGCTCTTTGTAATAAGTTCTATAGGGAATCCAGTTGCATTCAAGGTATCTTGAACTGTATGAAGAGTCTTATCAAAGCGTAAATGCTCGGCTTTTATATCATGTTCTTTAATGTATTTTTTTAATTTTTCTTCTTCGTTTATCATCTTCATCATTTATTTTCTTATCTTAAATTCCTCGTTTATAATCATTTTTATGCTCAAATCCATATTCGCCCGCCCATAAAGTCCAAGGCGATTCGCATCCAGGTTCAATGGCAGATATTTTTTCTTCAATCTCTTCTATTATTTTCTTTAATGGTGCATCTTTGGTTAAATCTTTTAGAATCATTTGATATGCGAGTATTCCTGTTTCGCCAAATAGTCTTATTGCTCCTGGTTTTGCTGGGGATTCAGATGAACTCAATGGTTTCATTCCATATAACATTTGAGTTAAGATAGAACTCTCTTCAAGATATTCGGCTGGTATTGGCAGTCCTCTTTTTTCGCTATCTGTTTCTAAGTCTATCTGCGCGAAATCATATTGTTTTTCATTTATTTTTATTCCCATGTTTATCACCATTTCCCTCATCTTGTGATAAGGTTGTTCTATTGATAATAATTAGTAAAATACCATAAATATTTATGCCAACGTATGCGTTGGTTTTATAAATATAAAAGAATTATAGCCATTATGTTAAAAGCAGAGATAGCAATAGCCCATAAAAACTGCTGGGCAAGCGAAATTTCAGAAAATTTCCCTGATTTACAGATGACTTTAATAGATATGGCAAGCACTCATTCTAAAACAAGTATTGTAATTCTATATGCATGGGATAAAAAACCAAATTCATTTAAGAAACTCATTGAATATCTTGAATCAAAGAAAAACCATGAAAAAATAAAAATAATAGAATATGAGATTTTAGAAAAGTATCAAGATTCAATATTCATAAAAATAACAAGTGAAGTAAAAGTAAGCCTTATCAGAAGAATAGTAGATAACAATTGTTTTATCTGGAGTCCTGCTAAATTAAAAGAGGGTAAAGAATTTTGGACAATTGTATCGTCTTCAGAACAAAATATAAATAAAGTTTTTAGGGGTTTTTCAAAAGTAGGAAAATCTAAGATAAATTATATAAAGAAAATTGGGCTCGTATCTTCTCCATTAACGAACAAGCAAAAAGAAGCAATGCGAACAGCCGTCATGAATGGTTATTATGAATGGCCAAGAAAAATAAAAATATATGAATTAGCTAAAAAGATGAAAATCAGTAAAGGAGCTCTTCGAGAAAGATTGAGAAAAGCTGAAAATAAGTTCATAAAAGAAAACGTTGAATTTATCTAAATTAAACAGAAAATAATTTAAACGCTTCTCAAATTACCAAGTAGGGGCCTTCTGTGCAAATCTAATTCTTTTCGCGTCTTTATCTTCTAATAGTTTCTCATATGCATTTCTATTAACAGAACCAGTAACACTCTTGAAATTGTCAAGAACATATCCAACTTTCATCCCATATCCTTTAAATCTGTCAATAATATCATCGCTGATCTTATCTAATTCTACTATTACTTCAGTATCTCCCATATCAATCACTAATTATAATAGCAAAATCAAAGATATAAATCTAACAGGATGCCGCTTTATATAAATTAATCACATCTTCAAATGTTCCAAGCACTTCAATAAAGTCTTTTGGTTGAAGAATTTTATCTAATGGCGGATTTTCATAATTTGGGCCACGTGTCAATTGAGTAATACGAACATTATATTTTTCACTAACAGCTTTAACTGTCTTATCCGTTATCGAACAATGCTCGAATATTTCAAAACGCGCAGTAAGCATCTTTTTCACCATTATATATCTGGCCATTGTCTTTTTTAAATGCTTCTCAAACACGCAAATTTAAGGAATTGGTGAAAGAACTACCTAAGAAATAATTTTATTTCTTTTTAGTCAGAATAATGGCTATCTCTTATATCAGATGCCACGGGTTTCAAAATTTTCCTTGCTTCTGAGCATACTGATGCAGTACAATAATTTCTAAATGTTATGCAGACCTTTCTTGGGATTTCTCCCTCTTTGTGGCTGGCAATTGCCTCATCTAAATTATCCAGCACTCTTGCTTTATACAAAAGAGAATT
>JAHIEG010000004.1 GCA_018901655.1 Nanobdellota archaeon | reverse complement strand
CTGGTTCCATAACAGTTGCTCCTTTGTATTTTCCTTCTATTGTTCTCTTCTTTGGTTTACATGGCATTAAAGTATTTCTTTTTTTAAGTTCGTGTAGCAATGCATTTTCATGTCTAGCAGCTTGACCTGACATTAAATCCGGAACTGTTAGACCAGATAATTTTGCCATTTCGATAAATTTATTCATATCAACCAATTTATGAGAAGTAACAAGCTCCAACACTAAATCAGAATCTACTTTACAATACTCTGCGAGTTTACCAACATCTGTATTAGTACCTCTCCAAAGTCTTTCCATTTCAGCTATTCCACCACCAAGATCTATTTTCTCTTTACCAAGAATTTGTTTCGCAACTGTTGCTAAATTAAATCTTCTAAACTTGTGGGGTTGATCATAAACAGAAAGATATCTAATAATATAATATGGGTCGATTAACATTCTTCCAGTTATATATGTTCTTTGTGTCATTCCAAGTGTTCTGGTAAAAGCAATTTTATCTGATCTTCCAATATCTCTTGCTATTTTTAACACTTCTAATCTTTTCAAAACATATGGCATATCAAAATTTTCTAAATTATAACCAACCAAAACATCTGGATCATAACTATCAATTATACTTTTAAATTCTTTTAACATTTCTTCTTCTGAACCAAATCCTTCACAGTCTTTATTTCTGGTTGGTTTTGAAACAAGAACATAAGAACTTTTTCCATTATACGCAGGTTCAAACGCAACTGATATCATAATAATTGGGTCTTTATCATAAATTGGCAATCCACGATCTGCAGCAATTGCTTCAAGATCAAACGCCATATATCTTAACGGCGCATTTTGTAAAACTTCAATCGGGGTAATTGTTTTTGCATCAATCGATTTACACTTAACTGTATTTGTTCTTACTGGATTTCCTTCAACTTCTATCCAACCCATTCCTCTCAAACCATGATCAACCATAAATCTATATTTGAATAAAACATCTGCTTCATACAATGTTCCAAATTTACTTACCCACTCTCTAATTTCTGACATCTTAGCAGGATCTCTTCCAATTATCTTTAGTACTTTCTTCTCTTTTTCCTGATAACCTACTGGAGTAAATTTTTCTTCTTCTTCAAATTTTAATCCTTGTTTTTCAATCTCATATTTTACATCTTCATTTGAGAATTCTTTTGAAACGTGTAAATAAAAGTATGGTAAAAATCCTTCTTTGAATACACAAAAAGACTCGCCCTTTTCATCTTTACAAAATAGTCTTATTACTGGATTTCCGTTTACAAGAATATGATCGCAATCGAGAATCTGTAACTTCATATAATCACTGTATCATATTACACCTGAAATTATTTAAAGAGTTAAAGGTATTACTAATGTTAAATACATCGATTGACGAAGGGCTAATTACATTTATATATCTTTTTATTGAATAATAAAATCTACATGATTGAAGATTCAAATGTTATCACAACAGAAGTTGATTCTAACACAAACGTAGAGGTAAATATAAGTTATGATGAAAATACACATGAGGTAGATTATATAACAGAAACAATTAAAATCCCAAAAGGTTCTTGGATAAAAAAATATAGTATAGGATATGTGAATCGGCACTTTCCTGTAGAAGTAATTGGAAAATCAGAAGATAGTGTACTTCCTGGTTTTGAATATGAAATAAAAGGATCAACTGAAGATATAAGTAAATTCAAAGAAAGGCTACCATGGAACTATTAAATTATATTAATTTCTCTAGTTTTTAAATTTATTTCAACAGATTTACTAATAACACTTATTGATTTATAGTTCGTTTCAATTTCCCTATTTGTTAAAATTATATCTGGTACTGTATTTACCAAAAAATCTGTTTTATCAATCGAAACATATCTTCTCTTTAGCGCTTTTAGTGGATCAATATCTAAAATTATCATAAACACAACGCCATCAATATTGATTAAACAAGGAGACCTAATATCTGTTCCAATAACAAACACTTTTGATCTTGGGTATCTTTGTTTAACCCCGTCTAAACCATCACAATTACTAATTATGATATATTCTGAGTCAATATCCATTTGTTTTTGAAAATCATAGTTTATTATAAAACTAACCCTTGTTTCTTTCTCAGAACACCCTGCTTTTCTAAGTGGAACATCTGGATATCTTAATGTTTCTCCAAACAAAAGTTTATTATTATAGTTTCCATAAACCGCGATTACATCATCAATTTTAATATCTTTACCAAGATCTTTTGAAATAACTGCTTTTAGTGTTCCGGTCTTGTCTTCTAATTCAAGAATATCATTTGTTCCACTATCTTCTTTTTTCTTAACCAGTCCTATTACAGTAAGTTTTCCACTTTCACACTTATTTATTGAAACTATGTTTGACAGTTCTACTTTTCTCATTAACAGGCCTTGAATAAAATCATATCTTTTATTTAACTGTTCAACTATGTCCTGAATTGTATAAGCTTCCTTGCTCTCAAATTGTTTAATAATTTCATATTTAGTAGATTTCAAATACATTGAAACCAACTCAGGAGTTAATACAAGTGGTCTTTCTATTTTTGTTTTTTCAACAACCACAGTAAGTTCAGTATCTTTAAGATTATTCAGTGCATCAATAGCTTCCTGATCCACCAATATTCCCATTTTCATTAAATCTTTTACTATTTCCATAAAATCACAAGAAATTCTGTTGTAACATATTTGTTAATTTTGTATGAATATTATCAGAGACGTTTAGAGAAACAACTCTTGTTCTTCCATATCTCCCTTTTGAAATAACTTTAGTATTAATTACCTGAAACATGTCTAATTCTGATATTAAATCAGAAACCCTTCTTTGTGTTAAAGGTTTAAGACAGTTCTCTCTACAAACCTCATGATAAACATCAATTATATCTCCAGTTTCTATATTGTTTTTTTTATCGTTTTTAACAATTGACCACAAAACAGCCTGAGATTGTTTTGGTTGTGCTCTCATTAATTCAACTGTTCGATCAATATCTATTTTATCCTCTGCCTGATCAACATGAGATATGTTTACTACTATTGAACCTGTTCGTTCAGCTAGTTCTCCAGATACTCTTAACAGGTCTAAAGCCCTTCGTGCATCTCCGTGTTCTTGAGCTGCTAAAGCAGCACATTTTTCAATAACCCCCACATCTAATGATTTTACAACAAATGCTTGTTCTGCTCTATTTCTAAGAATATCTTGAAGTTGGACAGCGTCATATGGTGGAAAAATAAGCTCTTCTTCACCAAGAGATGACTTAATTCTTGGATCTAAATTATTAATAAATCCTAAATCATTAGTAATTCCTATAATCGAAAGGGTGGAATTTTTTAGATCCTGATTAATTCTTGTTAAATTATAAAGAATTTCATCTCCATTTTTCTGAATAAGAGCATCTATTTCATCGATAATTATAATCACATTTTGTTTAACTGAATCAATACAATTAAAGAAAATTTTATAAACTTGGTCTGTTGGAAGTCCAGTAAACGGAACATGAACTCCAAATTCATTAGATAAGCTAGCCAGTAATCTATATTCCGTATCAGCTGTTTTCATCTTACAATTCAAATAAACTACTTTTACAGAATGTCCATTCTCTTTTGATCTTTTTTCGAGTTCTGCTCCTACAAGTCTAGTAACAACAGATTTACCTGTTCCAGTTCGACCATAAACAAAAACATTACTTGGTTTCTCGCCCCTAAGTGACGGGGCAAGGATCCGACCAAGTTCGTTCATCTGTGCCTCCCGGTGGGGAATAGATTCTGGGGTGAATGAAATTGACAGCACAGACCTATTGGTGAATATATTATTATTGTTCATGTATTTGTCAAATATATTCTCTAGTGTCATGTTATAACCTCTACTTCTTATGTAGATTTGTCCCGTGAACATATTTATACCTATCTTCACGTTACCCCTTTGCTGCCTATGGAACTTCACGTTCCTTCATTTTTATATGCAATATAGGGGTATAACGGGGTAATATCGTCGCTACCACCACTGTTTCCTTTGGAACATTTCTAAAACTAGAGAAAAATAACAACGATTTTAAATGAAAAATATAACACTGTTATTATAATATAATAATGTTTATATATATTATTATATAGAGCAGTTCGTTAGGAAACGATGGGGTGTGGGTCTTAATCAGATATTAAAATAATAATTTTTTTGTGGACAACAACACGTACCTTTTTCTAGAGAATATTCGTCCCTTTTAGATAATTTTTCTGTAATTTTAATAACATCATTAATAAATTTTTGACCTTCTTTTGAACCTTTTACAAAAGGACTCATTTAAATACCTTCTTAATAGCTGATTTGAGTTCAGAAGTTTTAATATCAAGAACAGCTACCGGAATACCTTCAATATGAGCGATCCGTCTTGCAAGAACGTCGATATCTTTTTCTTTTGTCTGAAGAACGACTAGACCAGGTCTAACATTACCTATTTTTAGAGCGATCATAGAACTTCGTCCAGTATTAGCACCTGAAAATATTAGAGCTTTCTTGCTAGTTAATCCATGAAGTCTAACCATCTCACTTGGCGATAATTCTACTATAGCTTTTAGAGCGTCGATTATACTATAACCATAAATCTTGTCGTTTTCCATATCCCGTCTTACTACCAACTCTGCCTTGATTTTCTTACAAAAATCTTTAATAATAATACCCTTACTAAATTCCTTACTATCTATTAGAGCGTCATTAACGTTGTTATTTGAAGGCATGTTTGAAAACTCTCTAATCACTTTACCACCAGCCTTTTCATCTAAATTAATCATAGAAGTTACAATTTTTCTGATAATCTTAATTCCTGGGCTTTGTCGTCTACCATTTTCATAATCAGATATAACAGAAGGCATCATACCAAGTTCATTAGCTAAAGTCCTTTGAGGTATTTTGAATATATTTCTCCACTTTTGTATTGTTTTTCCAGGTTCTTCACTTAGAACAATTTCACCAGCTATCTTCTTAGACAATGATTCTTTAGCAATATCATCTTCCATACTATACTTATTGACGTAGATAGAATATAAAACAATATTAGATGTTGTATTTATAACTATTGAATAGTAACTATGATTATGAGCAATGAATTGATAGGAAAATATTGGGTTTTACTTCGTCATCAGAGACACGACTATACAGATGAACAACCAGAACAAGATATTAGAACAATGGATCGAGAAGAAGCCTGTAAATATAAATATCGTGGTAATTGGTTTAGTGTTGTTTCTAGTAATCTTGAACTTATGAAGTATTTTATTAAAATTGATGATAAAGAGCTATCAGATAAGATCGATACAGCTATTAATTATCGTCCGTCTTCACTTACAGGTAAACAAATATGTAAAGATGAAGTAGATATGATGAACGCAGTATTAGACGAAACAATTTTATGTTTAGAATCTATTGTTGGGTAGATACAAATCTTTAAATTCTTAACAAGGTTTATACTAAATATGGTAACAGACATCTTAGTCAAAGACGCAATGGTAACCGAGGTAGTTACAGCTAGACCAGATCAAACGGTAGTTGAAGGAGCAGATACAATGAGAAAGAAAGACGTAGGCTGTTTAGTTATATGTGAAGGAAGTAAGATTGTAGGAATTGTAACTAGAGAAGATATGGTAAATAAAATAGTTTCTAAAGGGTTAACAGGTAAGGATATTAAATTGAGTGAAATAATGAGTAAAAATCTTGTAATGGCTACTGGAGAAGAGGATCTTGGAGACGCGGCAAGGAAAATGAGCAAATATGGTTTTGAAAGATTACCAGTTGTAGAAGGAGGAAAGTTGGTAGGAATAATTTCTGATAGAGAAGTGGCAAGAATATGCCCTGCAGCTATTGAGATTCTTAGAGAAAGATTATTAATGGAAGCACCAGCTAGCTTTGAAGAAAACACTGACGGTGATTGTGATTTGTGTGGAAACTATTCAGATGATTTAATGAGTGTTAATTCTAGATGGGCGTGTCCAGAATGTAGAGAAGAAGCTGCTGAATTATAATTTATATTTTCTTTAGTGGCTGTACAATTGTTAGTATCGGTATCTTTTGAATATCCTTATAGTGCTCAATAAATGCAATTTTTACATGGTTAGCCCGGTCATTAATATTATCCCTTGTATCGTGTCTAACATAGATAGAAACACCATCACACTCAAAATCATCACCATTAGATTGTTTAATTGCTGTTCTCATCAAATCTTCATGCTCTTCCACCAGCAATATCTCACCGGTTATTAGTCCAGGCTTACCAATCGGTATATAACCTCTTTCTTCTAAATTATCTAGATTATAATTTCCAAAATACATAAAATCTTTCATAATAAACATATATACCGGAAAGCTTAAATGTGGATATGATAATCAAGGCTAAGATTAAAACAAATTCTAATGAGTTCAAAATCAAAGAAGGTGCGGTTTGGGAAATATCTCTCAAAAGTCCAGCTAAAGATAATAAAGCTAATCTTGAATTGATTAAAGAAATGAAAAAGCGCTATGGGTTTTGTAAGATTATTCGTGGGAAATCTTCGAAAGTAAAGATTTTAGAAATATAGAATCTTCTTTATGTTCTTCTTCCCACTTATTCAAATTATGTATCCCCTCATTTGTTATTGAATATATTTTAGGTCCACCACCAAATTCAGGATAACCAGTTATTTCATTTGAATTTTTTAATTTATAAATTATCCTGCTATATTTTTTACCAAGCACGGTGCTAATGTGTTTATTACAGGCTTCTTTTTTCATTGTTAGATATTCTAAAAGCACTATGCTAGTCATATATTTATCAAGTGGGTTATTCATAAATATTATTGGTTGGGAATTTTAAATTAGTATTATATGTTTGTTTCAATAAATTTTGCAATATAAATTCCATTCAATTCACTTGCAATGTCTTTATGACTTTCTATCCATGATTCAAGATCTGCCCTTCCTTTATCATTTATAGAATATATGTATCCACGACTCCTAAATGCCTTACCAACAGCATTAATTTCACATCCAAATTTATAAGACAGTCTTCCAAATGCATTGACATAAGATCGACCCAGATCTTCTTTTATATTTTTAGTACTTATTTTGCGAGAACCATTTGCATCAAAGTATGCTAAAACAACAATTTCTTTTGGTATATCTTCTATAGCCATAATCTAGTTTAGAATAAAAAGCTTAAATACCTTCAAAAACCACTACTAAATAGGATTGAAAGAATAACTATCATGATTCCGGCGTTGAGGCCACATATAGTATGTAGTACATAGGTACGAACTATTTCTTTCAATTAACTAATAAACAAGGTGATTAAATGGGAAAATTAGCGCAGTCAGCGTCAAAGTATATCATTTATATTAATTTTCAAGCTGATGGTACAGTAGAAAAGCCAGATGTAATTGGAGCAGTATTTGGTCAAACTGAAGGTTTACTTGGAGCAGATATGGATTTAAGAGAACTTCAAAAAACTGGAAGAGTAGGAAGAATTGATGTTAATCTAAGAACAGAGAAGGGTAAAACAAGTGGAGTAATTACAATTCCATCTTCACTGGACTCTTCTGAAACAGCCTTATTGGCTGCAACGATGGAGACGATTGAAAGAATAGGACCTTGTAATACAAAACTACAAGTTGAAAAAATAGATGATTCTAGAATTGGTAAAAGAAAATATGTAGTTGATCGAGCTCAGCAACTTTTAGAAACAATGGGAGACGGAGATGCAGAAATTGATGAACTTTCTGAACAAATTAAAAGCGCAGTTCGAAGTGGAGAAATCGTCGAATTTCAAGGACTACCAGCTGGGCCAGATGTAGGAGACTCTGATTCAATAATAGTAGTTGAAGGAAGAGCAGATGTTTTAAAACTATTAAAAAATGGAATTAGAAATGCTATTGCTGTTCAAGGAACTTCAGTACCACCAATTGTAGCATCTCTTTCTAAAATAAAAGAAACAACAGTGTTTTTAGATGGAGATCGAGGTGGTGATATGATTTTGAAAGAACTAGCAGCAGTTGGTTCAGTAGATTTCGTAGCAAGAGCACCTGAAGGTAAAGAAGTAGAAGATCTGTCTAAGAAAGAACTATTCAAAGCACTTAGAGAAAAACAACCATATGGTAAAGAAGATAAGTTTGAAAAAAAGTCTTTTGATCGAGATGAAAATAAATCATTTGAACGAACAGAAAATAAAACTTATGAATCAAAACCATATGTTCGAAGAAAGATGAGGGTTGAGACAGATCAAAAACAAGTTTTCAAAGAAGCAATGAATCAACTTTCAGGTTCTAAGGGAGCATATTATTTTGGAAAGAAATTGGAAGCAATTGGAAAAGTACCAATCAAAGAGATTTACAATACAATTAGAGAATCAAAAGCAGAGACTTTGGTTTTAGATGGACCAGTTGACCAAAAGATTGCTGATCTTTCGGCAAGAAATGGAATTAAAACCGTAGTTGGTACTTCAATGGAACGAATGAGAATTCCTAGAGGACTTAAAGTAATTACTCTAGAAGACCTAGAGTAGCTTTTTATTTTCTCTTTCCCACTATTGTTTATGAAAGACTTAGATAGAAGCATTAAGATTACAAAATCTTGTTTTAAACTCGCGCGTAAATTAATTTCTAACGAGTTAACGGAAAAACAAATAGCAACTGAAATAAAAAAATATGCAATGAAATTAGGAGCTAAGGGTTTAGCATTTCCAACAATAGTTTCTTCTGGTAAAAACTCATCAAGAGTTCATCCTAAACCAACATATCGGAGAGTTAAGAAAACAGAGTTGGTTATTGTTGACATGGGAATAGTTATAGGAAATTCAAGATCAGATGTTACAAGAACAATTTGTATTAAACCAACTTCGCGTCAAAAGAAATTAATGAAGATAATTAAAAATGCAAAAAGTTTAGCAGAGAATCAAGTTAGACCAGGTGTTAAATGTAAAGAAGTAGACAAAGTTGCTAGAGCCTTTATTAAGTCTAAAACAAAGATAAGATTTCCATATGCTTTAGGACATGGAGTTGGAAAGAGAATACATCAAAGTCCAAAGATAACTCCAAAATCCAAACATAGATTTAAAGTTGGTGATATTTTTACATTAGAACCAGGAATCCATTCTACTAACTTCGGAATACGATTTGAGGATATGTATTTATTAAAGAGGAAAGGAATAGTTAATTTAACTAAGGCGATTAAGTGATTATATGGTTGATACAAAAATAACAAAGTTAGCAAAAGTAATCGTTGACTATTCTGTCTTTGTAAAAAAAGGAGAAAGGGTTATTATTTCATCTTCAACTCCAGCTCAAGAATTGGTTAAAGAAGTGTATAAATTAATTCTAAAAAAAGGAGCATATCCAGTAGTTAATCTTGGTATACCGGGACTTTCATATTTTTATTATAAAAACGCGTCAGTTGAACAGTTAAAGAAATTTCCAAAACTTTATTTTAATGAGCTTAAACAAACACAAAAATACATTGGAATCGGAGCTGATATGAATACAAGAGAGTTTTCAAATGTTGATCCAAATAGAATAGCAATTCGTAGTAAGGTAACAAATAAGATATCAGATTATGTAGTTAATGCAAAACCAAAGATACACAGAGTGACTTTAGATTTTCCAACTCAAGCTTTAGCACAAGATGCAGAGATGAGTATAGAAGAGTATGAAGACTTTTTGTATAACGCTTGTTTTATTGATTATAAAAAACTTTCAAAACGTTGGACAGTGATTAAAAATAAATTAAATACAGGTAAAGAATTACATTTTATTGGAGTAGGAACAGATTTGAAAATGAAAATATTTCCAAAAAGCTTTGTATTAGATTCAGGACATGAAAACATGCCAGGTGGAGAAGTATTTGGTGCACCTGTTAAAAATTCAGTTAATGGTTATATTACGTTTGACTTTCCAGCAATCAAAAACGGTGTAGAAGTAAATAATATTTATTGTGAATTTAAAAACGGTAAGTGTATTAAAGCTACCGCTTCTAAAAATGAGAAGTTCTTAAACAAGATGTTAGATATAGATGCAGGTTCAAGATATCTTGGAGAGATCGGACTTGGTATGAACCCAAAGGTAACTAAGTTTACAAAGAACTTATTATTTGATGAAAAAATTCTTAATACAACGCATTTCGCGTTTGGTATGGCATATAAGGAGTGCGGTGCTCCGAATAAAAGCGCGCTTCATTGGGATATAGTCAAGGACATGAGCAAAGGCGGAAGGATTTATCTTGACAGGAAACTAATTTTCAAAAACAAATGGCTAATTTAGAAAACTAAATTCTTTTTCAAATCTTCAAGCGGTTCATCAAGAGATAAAGCATTCTTTTCATCTTTAATTTTCTCAAATGTTTCGTCTGAAATACAATCAATAATTTTTATTCCAAGCATATCACATGCATTATGTAGTGCTTTGTAACTTTCAGAATCAGGTCTTAGATAACAAAAATATTTTTCATATTTGTGAGTTTGTAAATAGTTTTCAATACGTTTCTGATTTACTTCAATATACATTTGTTTTATCTCAGGCGTTTCTTCCCATTCTTTCCAATCATATTTATTGAATGGATATTTGTCAGCAAACTCATATGGAATAACTCCAGGTGAACTTATGACAATTAAGTGAAGTTCTCGTGAATTTGGAATTTTAAAAAGTGCTCTTCTAATTGCTTTATGTAATTTTGATCTAGTATATGGTTTTCTAAATGCACAAGGAACGAATAAAACATTTTTTCTTTTATTTTTATAGAATCGTACAATAAAGTCTTGCCAGATTTCATAATAAGGATGTTTTAATTCTTTTTCAGTTGCACCATTAATCCATCGTTGTTTATTTTTTGGCCAAAGTGGTTTAAACACAAAGTTATCAAAGTCTTTTTCAACATTAGTAAAGGTTTTAGTCTTTTCTTCAAACTCGGTTTTATCAAGTGGTTTATGTTTTCCTTCGAGCCACAGATTAAATGCTGGAGAATATCCATGTGGGAACCAATTTATAATAACAACTGAATCAGAATTTTCTTTAGCAATTTTAATACTTTTTTCTAAACTCTCATCTGTTTCAAAAGGAATATTTACTAAAACATAACTTCTTAATCCAAAATTATTTTTCTTAAGAATTTTAGCTGCGTTTAAATAATCTTCAACTGTAAACCCCTTATTAACATTTTTAAGAACTTCATTATCAGCAACTTCTAAACCAATTGCAACCGTAATATGGACTTTATTTGATTTCATTTCGTTTAAACTTTCTTGAGTAACAAACTCTGGCCTTGACTCAATAACTAAGTTTTTAATTTCAAGTTCTTCACATCTTTTGATTAACCATTTTCTAAACTTCGGATCAACCTGATTATTATCTAAAAAAGAACCAGAATTAAATATTTTAAGAGTTTCAACTTCATCCACCCTCGTGTCAAACCATTCTTTTAACTCATTAAAACTTAATTTTGGATACTCATATGTACCCCATCCACAAAATACACATTTAGCATGACTACACTTACCAGAGTTTAAGTATAATGTTTTTTCAGTCATAGAAAGCATTTTATATACAAGATATATAAATACATTATGAACAAAACTCAGATTTCATTGGTACTAGCATTGTTCTTACTACCAATGTCAGCAGTATTGCTACATCTAAAAGTTCATCCAGATATAACATGGCTTTTACCACTTGCGTTGTTTGATGCATTTGTAATAACAGCTTTGTATCTAAGTGATAAGACAAGAATATATGGATTTTGGTTAAACACACTGATTGGCCTAGGTGGAGTCATTGCTCATTTACAATATAGTGTCGTGGGAACAATGGCAGACAATGCAATAATGTTAAGTGATATTATGATCGGTTATGCATTATTATCAATATTAGGAACTAAGAAAGGTAGAAAGAAATGATTATATCTGTTGAACTAGTGTGGATGACAGGAATAATTGGCGGACTGTTTTTTGTACTAAATTTCGCTACTTGTTATTCTATGCCATGGGCAAGTAGATGTGAAAATTTTCATAAATGTAAAGGTAAAGAATGTGATAAGAATAAAAAACTTTGTCAGAACCATAAGCCTTTAGCATGGTTAACAATTTTAACAGGAGTGTTACATATTGTAGTTTCAGTTGTTTGGTATTTTAGTCTTTAGAATATTTATTTCTGATTTTATTTATTTCTACTTCAAGCATTATGTCGTTTTGATATGATGGTCGATAACGACCTTCTTCAACTAGTATTTCAATTGCGTCTCGTTCTGTTCTTTTTCTTTTAGGCATAATAATAGTAGTATAGAAAACTATTTAAAACATTCCATTAAATAAATTCTTTCAAAAAAGAATGCGGCGTTATCAACTTCTTTCCATCCTTTATTTTCTAAATTGTCCTTAATTTTATTTGTAGATGATATAATCATCAGAACTTTACCACTAGTGTTTAAGTGAGATTTGAATTCTTTTAGGAAATGATTAATTAAATCAGTCCCATCGCTTCCAGAAGTAGTTGCAAGTTGCATTTCTGTAGAAAGGTATTTATCATTCTCATCAGTTGGAACATATGGCGGATTAAATAAAATTAAATCAAATTTTCCTTTTACATTAACAAATAAATCACTAATTCTTGTTTCAACCTTAACTCCAAATTGATCAGCACTTCTTTGAGTAGCTTTTAGAGCAAATTCATTAACATCAATAGCAAGAACTTCACCGCCATTAATAGCAGCTGTAATAGCAAGTAATCCAGAACCAGTTCCTATGTCTAAAACCTTTTTACCTTTCAAATCCCGCGGAATATGTTTAGCTATTAGATATGAGTCTTCTGACGGAGGATATACTTCAGACATAACTTATTATAATCTCCTGTTCGTATAAATTGTTATGTTAGAACTAATTGATAGAGATGCAAATGGGAGAATCTGTAAATTTACTATAGGAAAACATACTATCAGAACTCCTACAATAATGCCACATTTCAGGCCTGCTTTCTATAAGTATGCTCCTGAAATTGGAGAGAGGATTAGAAAAATGTTGGAGAAATAAATCACTTATTCTATATCTATATGTTGTTTAAGAACCCTTTGTTCTGGTATAATATGTTTATTCAATAAACCAAGTTCGTCTGTAAATTCAATTTGGCCCCACAGAATAAATTTATTTGGAGTAGTTATTGTTTGACAGTTTTCTCCATTAATATCACAAGATTCTCGTGTGTTTTCTTTTTCAACTGTATCATCACATAAAACATTGAATCTAAGTATTTCTGTTGTGTATGGAATCAAACTGCTTTCTCTTCCTACTATTATATTTTCAGTATCATCAAAACTTATTTGACATGCTTCAACAACATCATTAGCAAATTCGCTTCTTATATCAGCATTAAGTATTCTGTATGTAATATCATTGTCTTGATAATTCTGGAGTTCAATTGCCAATTCTGTTTCTTCTCCAATATTATTAATGACTGATGATATTATTTGTTGTGCAGTTGCGTTTTCATAGGTTTCAACATTTGTAAGCTGGTTTATTTTCAGATCATTTTTATGATAAGTCAATCCACGTTCTTTATATTTTGCTAAATCCTCTATAATTTCAGAAAGTACCCACGCATCCTCTTCTTTACCCTTCACAAAGTACAACGCCAAATTTTTATTATTCTCTATTTTATTTGTCGCTATGGTTCCACCAATTTCTGCTGTTATATCAACTGTCTTATCTTCTAATTCATAATCTATTATAGAAGCTTGGACTGTAAGATCTATTGTATTTCCTTGAATAGAATAACTCAAAATTTCACCATACATATTATAGGTAATCGCTATTGCAGGTGCCCCTCCTGTTTTCGTATCAGTATCTCCTTGAATACAACCACTAACAGAAATTATTGCTATCGTTAACAAAGCGATTAGCATTACCTTTTTCATAATTATAATTCCCCCCCCCCATTTATAAATCTGCTTATTATGTTAGGTATAAAACTAACTAAAATAACTAACGCTCTAAATTTTTATTTTCTTAACAACGCTTTAAATGCCTCGCATAAAGCACCGTAGAAAGATAATGCTGATAATAAAATTAAATACTTATTACTGGTTTCGATATATCCCCATAATGCTAACAAGGATAAAAATACTAAAAAGTGCAAAAACCAAAATTGTTTTTTTGAAAGTTTGTTTATCATGATAACATATCTCTTAAACATGGTGTTCAGTTTAAGGCCCAAATATCACTTTGCCGAAACAAAGCTGAGTTTCAAGTCATAAGACTTAATTCCCCAATACCTGGATTATCCTCCTGAACACTGATAATAATTATATTTTTCTATATTATAAAGCTTGTAAATCTTGTAATTAACTACCATTTTAAATTTATATTAAGCAACCGAGTTGCACTTCTAATCAGCGTGAGTAAACGTTGAACAGTTCAAGTGAGAACAATGATAAACCCAGATTCATTCATACATGATACAGTAGAATCTATACAGACCATAACTCTATCTATAGAGATAGCTTAGCATTTAAATAAAATCAACCTTATTACTATAAGTGATTTATATGACGGATCGCACGAATTTAATATCATTAGATAATTTACCAAACAGTATTTTTATCGGCATCAACGACGAATTCAGAAAAAAACTATTTGACAGAGCAAGATATAACGCTGGAGGAGAGTGGAAAAAACTGGCCAAGATATTTAATATGCACGATTCTCATGTGATAGAAATAAAAAATGGCTTTCGAAACAGAAAAGGAATAAGAGAAGAGGCTTTAGCTAGTTCGCATATGATTAGAAACATATCAAAGCTATCAGAAATACCATATTCTGATATTGAGAAAAATATAAAATATATGCGCGGTAAGCATCATCAACTGATTCCTGTTAAATTGCCAGTAGTATCATCAGCTGCTTTGGCTAGACTTGTTGCTCATGCGATGGGCGATGGACATATCAGTAAAAGAGCAAATCAGTTTCAATATTCAAATACAAGAAAGGAGTTGGTTGAAAGTGTTAGGAAAGATGTCGTCAAAGTCTTCGGAAAAAATCTAAACACTGGAACAGAAGTTATAACCGTTACAAATAAAGTAAAAACTATGATAACATTTTCGAATGTTATCGGTAAATTATTAATTTTATGCGGAGCACCAGATGGTAAGAAGACAGAGAAACAATATTTTATACCAGATTGGATTCTGAACGGATCAAATGAAATTAAGTCAGCATTCTTACAGGCGTTATTTGATGATGAAGGAACAGTATGTTACAAACATAATAACATAAGAATATGTTTTGATAAAAAGACACAAATAGCAGAAAATCTGAATGAGTTTCTGGAACATACAAGAAAAATGTTGATAGGTTTGGGTGTAAGTCCCGATGCGGTTAGAAAAATGAGATCTAGAAAAGAAAGAGATAGGATATGTCTAGGTTTCGGAATTACGGGACAATATCAAATCAAGACATTTAAAGAAAAGGTAAGTTTCATTCATATGCTCAAAAAAGAAAGGATAGTGGCACTAGTTTCTCGTAAGTTTAATAAACAATATAAAAAAGGAGAAATTCAACAGATAATATTAAAGGAGTTTGATAACAAAGATGTTCTTAAAAGTAAAGATCTTTCGATAAGATTTGATAGGTCACAAATAACTATGCGGAAACATCTTAATAATCTACAAAGAATGGGCACAATAGAAAGGATTGGAAGTAATAAAAAATCTGTATGGAGGTTAAATGATGTTAGAACTTCTCTCTCGTGATTGTTCAGGTCGAATATCTAAACTAACTTTGGGTGATCGGAACATAGTGCTCCCAGAACTGGCTGTAGTAATAAATCCTGGGAAAATGATAATAACGCCAGCCGAATTAAAAAAAGAATTTGGGGCGAAACTAATAATTACAAATGCGTATCTGATTAAAAGATCAAGGTTAATGGAAGATATTTCGAAACGAGGACTTCATGATTTCTTGAATTTTGACGGTATGATAATGACAGACAGTGGGGCATATCAAACAATGTTCGGGTCGTCTATTAATTTAACAAATAAAGAGATAATTGAATTTCAAGAGAAAATAAAACCAGACATTGGAACCTTTTTAGATGTTACATCTGGAGATTTAAAATATGATGACGCGAAAAAAACAGTGCTCGAAACAATTAAAAGAGCGAAAGAATGCAAATTATTAACAGAGAATTCAAAAATATCATGGATGGCTCCGATACAAGGCGGAGAACACCTTGATCTTGTTAAAAAATGTGCAAAATCCGTTGGCAAATTAGATTTTGATGCATATGCTATTGGTTCGATTGTGCCGAAGATGATAAGATATGATTTTAAAACAGTATGCCAGCAGATTATAACAGCGAAAATGAACATACCTTCAAATAAGCCGCTCCACGCATTTGGCTTGGGTCTGCCTAGTTTTATGAGTTTGGCTGTTGCCATAGGTTCTGATATTTTTGATTCAGCTGCCTACGCATTATACGCATATGATAATAGATATATGACAAATTACGGAACGCATAGATTAGAAGAATTAATAGAGTTGCCATGTTCATGTCCGATATGCACAAAATACACGGTTAAAGAATTAATAGAATTAGAAAATTCAGCAAAAGTAAAAGAATTGGCAAGACACAATCTTTATGTTACATTCGCGGAATTAAGATCCATACGCCAAGCAATCAGAGATAATAGTTTGTGGGAGTTAGTACAACAAAGAGCAAGAGCACATCCGGCATTGCTTGAGGCGTTACAATTTGTTCTCAAAAAATATAGAAAATATTTGTTGGGGAACGAACCAATCTCGAAGAAATCCGCATTGCGATGGTGTGGCGAAGAATCGAAATATAGACCAGAAGTTCTAAGAGCTAAGAAAATGGTTAAAGGAGTTAAATCTAAAAAATATTTTGTTAAGAAACCGTTTGGAAAAGTACCAATCGAATTAAAAGGAGTTTATCCATTTGGACAATCAATAGTTCCAGATCAGGTTGAACCAATTGGTAAAGCAAGTAATAGTGATATTGTAAATAAAACAATTGAATATCAATTTAGTTCAAAGTTTAAAACAAGTTTTAGCACAGAAGTTTCAAGAAAGACAGGACGGATTAGAAGAGTTTGGAAAAACAAAAAATTACTTGGAACAATAAGACCACATGATGGATTCTTTATACCAACCTTAGAAGGATCAAAATATATTAAGATGAAAACAGTTGAAGTACCATCAGAGATACTTGAGCATGTAAAAAGTGGAAGATCATTATTTACTAAGTTTGTTGAACGAACAGATGATATTTATCCAGGAGAAGAAGTATTGATAGTTTCAGATAGTAAACCAATTATAACAGGAATGGCGTTGTTAAACAAAAAAGAAATTAAAGATTTTAAGAAAGGAGTTGCTGTTAAGTTAAGATAATTATTAAAATTTATCTGAAAGTTTATCCTTATTTTCTACATACCATTCAAGTTGTTTTACCCCACTGGCTTCCAATCTGCCGATTTTAGATAAATCGTTTATGTCTATTTTACTACCAATCTGACCGTATCGGGTTCCATATCCTCCACGTTCCTTAAGTCTTTGGTATGCATAGTCTCCAACAAACAGCTCAGCAATTGGACATTCTTCCCATAGTCTGTCTACAATGCCAACACCATAACCATTTTCACTTTTTCGTTCATCGTTTACAGAAACAAATACTTGTCCTTGTTGTTTCTTGTTGCTTATTCTAATCAGTACACCTTCAATTACCTCAGATGATATTTTAGAAATTTCTTCTGGAGTTAAATAAACTGTTACATCTCTTTGAAAATCAACAGTGCCAATCATATGAAGAATTAGATAAATAAGACTTAAATCCTTTACTATTCTAATTTTATTATGATAAAAGAATTTCATTATAATCCAGAAGCGTCAGAAAAAATTATAAATGAATTATATGAATTTGATTCAAAAGAGGCTAATATAGAAGAAATAAGAACTGAAATTTATTCAACTAATTCAAGAAATTTTATTTTTGGAACATTAGATCAAAATGATAGTGAAATAAGAAATGTTGGCTTTTTAGCAACTTATCCGTTTTCTGGAAATGTCTTAATTCATAAATATTTAAATGGCAAAGTAGCTGATATCGATATAGATTCAGTAAAAGACCAGTATTTGAAAGGATTGGATTCTAATAAAAACTATCTTTCTCTAGAAACAAATAATGTTACAACATCTATAATATTCCCAATTAAGGTTGGGAGCAATGAAGTGCTTGCAAGAGGAATTAGATGGAATAAAAATAATATTTGTATTGTGTCTTTGTTGGACTATAAAGAATTTGTTAGAGAAATTGGTGAAAAACAACAGTTTAATATAAATCATAAAAGTGTTTCAGCAGTAAAAGGTATAGCCAAATTGCTTTCTGACTATTATGATAAATATGAAGAGAAATATGATGATGAGTTTTATGACAAACTGTGTCATAACCCTGTTATACCAACACAATTGTGAGAACAGTAAAATATAGTAGTAAAATGGGGTTTGAATAAAGGCTTAAAAGAGCTTAGTTTCTAATATTAACAACTAAAAGACCAGTATTGATAAGGATATAAATTATAAAATGCTATATATATCACGTGTTACATTATGAGACAAATACAACAAAAAACTAAAGAAAACATGTTATTAATACTTGAAGTTCTACAAAGACACGGGCAGCTTCATATACGCGGAATACAAAGAATGATTGAAGCAGAATATAATCGAAAATTAAATGCGAATACGGTTAATAGAATAGTAGAAGAGTACCTTTTAGATTATATACAAATTACAGATTTGATAGAATCTGTTGGCGTTAGGCTTAAATTTTGTAAATTAAATCCAATATATGTAGATATGAGTAGACATGAAATTGTTAGTAATGTTGTTAAAAAGGCCTTAGATAAACACAAGATGAGGAAGAATATACATAGATGACTTTAATGATAATCCACTAAGAATCAATCTTAGAAACAATAATTTCTAAACCACCTTTATACTCTTGAACTTTTCCAGTAACTTTAATCTTATCGCCATCTTTAATTGTATAAGCTTCTTCTATGTTAGAGTTACGAAAAGCAACTACATCAACTGATCCAGAAAAATCATATATGTCAAAAAACACATGACCATCTTTACTAGTATAATACTTATCAACTGTTCCTTCAACAGTAACTCGTTCTCCCATAAAATCCACGATTTTAGAAACTTCCATCTGATTGACAGATATAGAAGTAAAGGCATAGAGCCCAATGATACCAATTATAGCAATTGTAATAGAAATCTTAAGTATTAGAGAGTTATCCATATTTAGAGTTGTAATAGGTTCGTTTTGAGACTTAGTTACCCAAGTTAGTAGTGGTTTAAATCCTTTTCTATAGTAATATATTTATGTTATTACACGGGTTGGATTATAATGGAGATTTTGATGATGACGATGAAGATTCTATATCTGTATTTGGTCCTCATGATCCAAGCGTTTTCATAGAATGTATTATTTGTTCTAAAGAATATGAAAATAAAATAAAACAAAGAGGATATCTTGATAAAAAATTTTATAGTGAAAAGGAGTCTTATTTAGGTAGGGATGCAAATCTTAACAAAGTTAAGACATTAGCTACCGATGAACAAAGAAAATGTGAAGGTCAATGTATTCAAAAAAAATCAACTCATCCGGTATATGCCGAGTATTATAATGTATGTGATTATGTAAGAGGCATTAAACTTTCAGATGGTTCAATAGCTAAGCGAGAACCTTTTATCAGTGACAGTATACTTTTACCATTAGGTGTTTAAATTAACCTTTTTGTATAAATTTACATTCAATTAAATACATTCATTACTAATGGGTAATTTCTGTTCTAGAGCATAGAAGACTTTAAATAGCTTAATGAGAAATATCTTTTACTTAATCTAGTTAACCAATTAGTTACTGTATCAATACCTGATACAATCAGTTCCGAAAAACAAAAAAGAGGCGTAGAAATGTCTAGTAAGATATCTCCTAAAGTAATTGAAGATTTTTATACCAAAGATAAGGGTAACGTACTATTCTGGTTAGCAAAAACTGAACGTTATTCTAAAGATAGAACATTTTCATCATGTCTAAGAGCAGGAACTTCTGAAGAGATAGCAAGAAAAATATCAAATGAAATTGATAACTACGCTGATTCAAGAGTAAAGATGTCAGATATTAGACCTTTAATTTATGCTTTATTACAAAAATATGATTCGCCTGCATCAAGAAGATTCAAAGCAGGAGAAATATATGTAAGCACTTCTATGCAGACCTTTGAAAGATTTGATAGAGTTAAAATCGCAGAATCAATTGTTAGAGAAACAGAACTTAATCCTATAGATGCAGATCGGATTGCATTTGAGACAGAAAAATTTATTAAAGCAATGAATATTGAACATGTTTCTGCACCACTAATAAGAGAAATAGTAAATGTTAAACTTTTAGAAAGTGGTTATGAAAAAGAAAGAGCACTATATACAAGAATTGGAATGCCAGTTTATGATGTAACTCAAATAATAAATAGAGGATCAAAAGAAAATGCAAACCTACAGTATAATCCAGAAACAATTCATAAAATAATGGCTGACCGAGTAAGTAAAGAATACACATTAACTAAAATCCTTCCTAAAGAAATGGCAAATGCACACATGAATGGAAGCATTCATATTCACGATATGGATTATTTCTTTAGTCGACCATTTTGTTTTAGTCATGATGTTAGATTTTTCCTAAAACACGGTTTTAAACCAGATGGAACAGGAAGGCATACATCAATAGCTGGTCCAGCAAAAAACGCAGAAGTTGCTTTTTTACACGCTGCAAAAATTTTAGCAGCATCACAGACTAATTGTGCAGGAGGACAGGGGTTTTCATTCTTTAATACTTTTATGGCACCAGCTGTTTCTGGATTATCTGAAAAGCAGATGAAACAACTAGCTCAAATGTTTATTTATGAAATGAGCATTGATGGAGAAGAAGAGATACCAGTAATAGACGAAGAAAACGAATTTAGAATTTTTAAGATAAAAGATTTTGTTGATAATATAGTGGATAATAGTAATGATGTTCACAGATACAGTAAAAGCGAAATTGTCAAAACAAAAAATAGGAAATATAAAACACTTAGTTTTGATGAAAACGGAACCATTAAACAGATGCAGATAACAGGAGTGTCTAGACATAAAGCATCTGATTTATATGAAATAAGAACAAACTTTGGCAAAAAGATTAGTTTAACGGGGCATCATTCTGTTTTTACATTTAATGGCGAAAAAATCGTTCCAGTAAAAACGTCTAAGTTAAAGCATGATGATTTTATAGTTGGAATAAAAAACATTGATTTTTCTATAGACAAGGAATTTATAGATATTTATGAAGAATTAAAGAAAAGAGATTATCATAAGCTAAGAATTACAAACATCAAACCACTAATAGATTTTTTAGGTTCAGCATCTAAAGAAATCGGAGATAGTTGGTTTGTTAAACAGGCTTTAGAAGGCAAAAGAACAATAAGTTTTAAAAAATTAACAGAGATTGTAGATAAACATAATGTGCCTAAAAGCGTCTTATCAAATATACTTGTTACATCTTCTACATTTTCAAAAAAGAAATATTATTTGCCATTGAAATTAAGTATTTCAGATGAACTGTTGAGACTTATAGGATACTATGTTGCAGAAGGCTATACTAATTCCTCTGATGAAAATATGGGAATAGGACTTGGTATAGACCACAACGAATTAATAAAAAAAGATGCCATATTTTGTGTAAAACATGTGTTTGGGTCAGTTGATCCATATGAAGCAGAGGAGTATAATTTAAGATTTGGTGGTAAGCTGGCGGCTTTGTTATTTAGAGACATTCTTGGTCTGGGGGAACACGCTATAGATAAGAAAATACCATCATGGCTATTAGCTTTACCTAAAGAAAAATTGTCACAATTTTTAAAGTCTTATGTAAATAGTGACGGTTATGTTTCAGATTCAAGAATGGTAGGTATGACAACATCGAGTAAAAAGCTTTTAGAACAGTTAAGATTTGCATTTTTAAGATTTGGTCTTGTATTTAAATCTAAGATATTTAGAAAAGCTGGAGAAGAGATTATTATCAAAGGAGTAAAGACAAAAGCAAATGAAGATTCTAATTTATTATATATATGTGATATTAGTTCTGCAAAGAAATTTTTGGATCAGATAGGATTTGTGAATGAAAAGGCATTGAAACTGGAAAATATAATAAAAAATAAAGGAGTACCACAGACGCCAGATTATATGTTAGCACCATTTAATGGAACAATGACGAATGTTTCTAACATTCCTTGTAATCCTCTAAACCATGACCTATTCTTGGAAAAAATAACAAGTATTAAAAAATTAGATAAAGAAATTTATGTTTATGATTTAGAGATAGAAGAAACACAGAACTTTATTTCAATCAGTGGTATAGCTTTGCATAATAGTCAAATGTATGTTGCGCGAGGAGGACAGGTTGTATTTTCTTCAATCGATTTAGATATGCATGTTCCAAATATGTTAAAAGACATTCCAATAATTGGATTAAGAAAAAGTGGAGCAACAGGAACTTATGGAGACTATGAAGATGAGACAAGAAAACTATTTAATGCATTTTTAGACGTGTTTGATAAAGGAGATTGGCAAGGAAAACCATTTAACTTTCCTAAGTTTGAAGTACAAATGGATCCAAAAGATTTAGCAGCTGGAAGATACAATGAAGAGACGTATAAAGTTTCTAGTCTTGCAGCAAAGTTTGGAACACCATATTACATAATTAAACAGCCATATATGCCTGAATTTTCATGTTATCAATCAATACCAGGTGAAGAGAAGATATTGATTTTAAGAGATGATAGACTCATAAATATCGAAATAGGAGAATATGTTGAATCTATAATGAAAAAATCTATAGTCGAGAAAGGAAGCGGCATTGAAGGAAAAGTTAAGCTATCAAAATGTAATGATTATGCAATATCATTCGATACAAATACGCTTGAAATAAAGAAAACAAAAATAGAAAAAGTAATGAAACACGAAACAAAAGAAAAGATTTTCAAATTAATTCTTGATGGAAATAGGACTTTTTCAGGAACAGAAAAACACAAAATACCAGTTGTGAGGAATAATAAGATAAGTGAAATAAGAATGGAAGATGTCAAGAAAGGAGACTATTTAATTGGTGCTAAGAATTTACCACTTGAGTTTGAATTTGATCGATTTGTTGATTTTAATAATAAAAAAATAGAAATAGATGCTAAATTTGCAAGACTTCTTGGATATTTTGCAAGTGAAGGATATATGCACATAGCAAATAAGAAAACAAGATATAACAAGATATCATTCTCATTCAATATTAAAGAAAAAGAATACATTGACGATACAGCTAAAATACTTAAGGAAAAATTTGGTTTAGAAGCTAAGTTTGATATTTCAGAAAAGAATAATACAAACACAGTTTATGTTTATAGCAAAGAACTTGTTGAACTATTTGATAATATTGGAACAAATTATGATGCTAAAACCAAAAGAGTACCAAAAATACTCATGACTTCTCCTTGGTATATTATAAAGGATTTCATGCTTGGAATGTTTAGAGGAGACGGTTCAAATTCAGATAAGATAGATTTACATTTGTGTAATAGAGACTTAATTGATGATATTTTTGTACTTGGTTTGAGAATAGGGGTTCCATTTGATAAATATCATGGAGAAAATTCTCATTCGTTAAGATTAACAAGTAATTTAAGAAAGAGCTCATTTCTGGAATCAGTGCCATTTTCTGATAACGTTCCTACAATATTAGGTAAATCATTTGATTCTTATGAAAGGGTCCCAGTTAATCCATTTGATATTAAAAGAGAAAATTTAAAAACAGGACATTGGAACAGGTGTCAAATTGGTAAAAGAGTAACAGAAAAAAGACTCGAAATGAACGATGAATTATATTCAAAATTCATAAGAAGCGATTTACACTTATTTGAAGTAAAGAAAATAGAAGAAGTAAAAAGCCGATACGTATATGATTTAATTAATGTTGAAAAGTATCATAATTTTTTAACATCAGATGGAATATTTTCATCGAACTGTTGTGCCTATCTTATGCCATTAGATAAATCATCAGATGCAGATGACATGTTAAACGGAACTGTCAGAGGAGGATCATTACAAGTAGTAACTTTAAACTTACCACAAATTGCATATGAGTCTGATAAAGAAGAAAGCAGAATATATGAAATAATTGATGAGAGATTAGAATTGATTAAAAGAATTATGATTCTTAGAAAAGATTTAATAGAAAAGAATTTACAAAATGGAATGTTACCTTTCATGAGTCAAATAGTAAATGAAAAAGGTGATAGATACTTAGAACCTTTAAAACAGAGTTATACAATTGGTCATATTGGATTTAATGAAATGGTAAAATATTATACAGGTTCTGAATTACATGAAAGTCAGTCAGCTTGGATGTTTGGATTAAAAATAATGAAATATTTAAAAACTAAGATAGCAGCACTTAGAGAAGAAACAGGATTAAATTTTGCTTTGGCAAGAACTCCAGCTGAATCAACGGGTGGTCGTTTAGCAATGATAGATAAAAGACGATATCCAAATAAAGTAATTTATCAAGGAAATTCAGATACAAAATCAATATATTATACCAATTCATTTCACGTAAGGCCAGATGCAAATGTGCCACTATTCAAAAGATTACAAATAGAAGGATCCTTTCATCCTTTAACAGATGGAGGAGCAATGAGTCATATATGGCTTGCTGATGCTAATCCAGACCCAGATGCAATAACCCAATTAACTAAAAACATTGCAACAAAAACAGCAATACAATACTTTGCGTTTACAAAAGACTTGGCAGTGTGTGATGATTGTGGTTTTGTAGGTGGGGCTTAAAATGAGGTGAAAATATGATAGAATGTGAATGTTCAAAGTGTAAAAGTAAAAATGTGCAAGTATGGTCTAGAATAACAGGATACTATCAAAATGTAAGTGGTTGGAATGCTGCCAAACTTCAAGAATTAAAAGATAGAAGAAGATATGGAGTTCATGCTGAACCAGAAGATAAGAAAGAAGTATCAGAACCGATAGCAGTAACAATAAAGTGATAAAATGTTAATATTATATACATCAGTTATGTGTCCAAAATGTCCAGCTGCAAGAAAAGTAGTAAGAGAAGTTTGTAAAGAATTAGGTTGGATAGAAGGAAAGCAATTTGTAGAGAAGTTAGTAGATGGAACAGACTTAAGCCCAGGATCAATTGTACTTGAGGGAGAAAAATATACAATAGTTAATTATGTTGAACAGATAACTCCAGAAAATAGTCCAGCTGCAGTTGTTGGAGAAGACATATCATTAGAAGCATTAACTTATCAAATAGCTTCAACACCTTCGATAATAATAGATGGTGTTCCTAGATTTATTAGTCAGATTCCTACTAAAGAAGAACTTCTAAAAGCATTAGGTAGATAATATGCTAGACCTTGCAGGAATAGTTGATAATTCTACAATAGATTATCCAGGTAAGATAAGTGCTGTAATATATCTCTGTGGTTGTGATTTTAGATGTCCATTTTGTCATAATAGAGAGGTAGTATTAAACGATCCAATGGTTTGTAAAAAAGCAGAAGTAGATGAGATAGTAGAAGAGATTAATAATAATTTTTTAATAGAAGGCGTAGTTATAACAGGTGGAGAACCTTTAATGCAGGCCGATACGGTTGAATTGATTATAAAATTAAAAGGAGTAAAGAAGTTAAAATTAGATACAAACGCATCATTTCCAAACGTTCTTGAAAAAGTGATAGGAATGTTAGACTTTGTTGCAATTGATGTTAAAGCGCCATATGATAAGTATGGATTAGCTATTGGTACATCTAATTTTTCTGAGATCGTAAAAAATGTACAGAGATCAATGGTTATTTTAAAATCAAGTGATGTTTCTAAAGAAGCTAGAACAACCATAGTTCCAGGGATTAATGATTCTGAAGAGGACATGGTTCAAATGTGTGATATTGTTAAATCTGGCGGATTTGAGATGTATAGTTTACAACAATTTAGACCAGCAAATACACTTGATCCTAGTTATGGAGATATGAAGAGTCCAAGCGTGGAGATAATGCGAAAGCTTGGCCAGACTGCTAAGAAGCTGTTGCCAACTATAAAAGTGCGTATATCTACTATTGAACACGGGTTTGAAGATGTATTATAGATAAACATATGGTTAATCTATAGTATCATGAGAGACTATTTTTAAGGTATTTTAATTGCATTTATTCATTAAACCTTCACTTTGTTCTTCACGAAACCTTCACATCTTCACGCGTGAACTTCACGTGAATATCTCTCAAAACCGACTTATTGGGCATTGTAATTTCAACATTCTGATAAATGTTCACGTGAACATTTAGACCTTCACGTGAAGGTAACGTGAACTTCACATGAACTTCACGCCGAAAACACACATTTCATTTTTAATCAAAATTATATGATTTTTTAACAAAAACAAAGCAACTTCACGTGAAACCTTCACGAAATGTTCACATGAACTTCACGTGAACTAAAAAGCTTTAAATATCTGAAAATAAATATATAATTGATTAAGATGCAAGACAATTTAACTAAATGGAATTGGAAATCGAATCCTTTTGTACTTACAATAGATCCTAAGTTATTTACTGGGTATGAGGAACAAGTAAAAGCTATGATGAATCATATAGAAAATAAGCATAAAGTAGCTCTTTTGACTGGAAATACAGGTTCTGGAAAGACTTCTATGTTAAAGTGGCTTGAATATAATATTAGAGAAAATGTGTTCTATGTAAGTAAGCCGCCTCAAAATCCAGATATGTTTGTAGACATAGCATTAGATGCTTTTCCATTAACGTTTTGGGAAAAAATATTAAAAAAGAAACCAAATCTACATAATTTACCAAAATATATAAATAATAAGCTAAAAGGCAACCATTTGGTATTTTTACTTGATGAAGCACACGAAACTAATAAAGATGTTTTAGAATGGTTAAGAGTAACAGTTGATCAAATAGATAATGTTAGTCTAACAATGGCTGGATTACCAGTTCTTGAAGAAATGTTAAAAGAGAAACTTGAAACCTTAGATCAAAGAATAACTAATAGAATAACCTTAACATCACTTACAAGAGACGATACTCGAGATTTGATAAGAAAGAGAATTGAATCTGTAGGAGGTTCAGGCACGATTCCGTTTACAGAAGATGCAATTGATAAGATTTATCATCGAACAGGTGGATTTCCAAGAGAAGTTTTAAAACACTGTGATAAATTAATTAGTCGAGTTGATAAAAAAGTAATAGATGCATCAGATGTTGATGGATTAAGGGAATTCACACCGCAAAATGTGAGAGTTGATGAACCAGTTGTTTATTTTTCACCTAAACCACCATCAATGGATCAAATTAAGAGTCTTCCATACAAACAGAGAAAAATAGTTGAACTTTTATCTAATGAAAATTGGGTTACACCGTCTCTGATTATAGAAAAGCTTGATTTTAAGTCCTATAAGACAAAAGGACACGCAATTAGATCAACTAATAATATTCTTCATCGACTAATGTTAGACGGGTTTGTTCAAAGAGAATCAAGAGGAAAGACATTTATGTATTCTTTAACACCTAAAGTAAAAACAATGTTTGTTGAAGCATAGTTATCTATTTAAATACCTTTGGGTAGTAAATAATAATATGGTTGAAGAAATAAATGATCCAAAAACAATTGATGGATATGTATCAATGTTACTCGAAACATATTCAAAAGATACATCTGTTGAAGTTGATTTGGATAATTTAACAAGAGAGCAAAGGGTAGAAGCTGCATTATATTTTGATGGAATAAATGATATGTGGTCAGCAATAGAAATTATGGTTGGAAGAAGAATTGATGCTGCATCACCAGCAGCAGAGACATATGGGTTTTTAATGGTAGCACAGAAAATGAAACCAGATAGTTCAAGAAAATTTTATGAAGGCTTTCCAGAATAAAATAATATTATTAATGACACCTGTCTAATTCTATTATGACAAAAGGCAAAAGAATTATTTTAATTGTAGGTCTTCCAGGATCTGGTAAAACTTATGCAGTTGATTTTGTTAAGAAAAAACTTGGAGCAAAAACTATCCATTCTGGGGATATAATTAGAGAGGAGATTGAAAGACAAGGATTAAAATATTCTCCTACAGCAGATGCAGCAGTTGCTCATTGGTTTCATCAGTACGGACGAGAAGCTGTTTTAGTTCAAAAAGTATTTGAAAAAATCGTTAGATCTAGAAAGAAATTAATAATTGTTGAGGGTTTTAGAGACATAGACCAATTACAAGTTTTAGAAGATTTACTAGATCATAAGGTTTCTGTTATTACAATTAAGTGTAATTTTAAAACAAGGTTAAAAAGAGAATTAGAAAGAGGAAGATTTGGTAAAGACGAGACTAAAGAATATATTAAAAATAGGGATATATCGGAAAAACATAGAGGACTTGAAAGACTAATTAGACAAGCTAAATACAAAATTGATAATAATGGTACTAAAAAGCAGCTTGAAGTTAAAATCATAAAAATGGTAAAGAAGTTAAACAAATAACATAAATTTATATAGTAAAGCTGTTATTAAATTATTATTAAGAGGTGAACTTATGGAGACAAAAGCAAGAGCAAAACAGATGATTGGTAAAGTTATTGTATCAGAAGAATCTGGAAGAAAGTTTGGAGTAGTCGGTGATATAGTTTTCATTACAGAATCAGGAGAACTTATGAATATTGTTTTAGCAGAACCAACAAAACAAGCATCAGAATTACAATTATCTGAAGACGATAAAGGAAGATTACTAATACCATTTTCAGCAGTAAGATCTGTTGGCGACTTTGTAATCATTGCTGAAAAAGATATAGTTTAAACTAATTATTTTTAGTTTTCAAACTAGCTTTAGCTACTTTTTATCTTTAGGATCAGTAAGACCTTCTGGTGTAACTAAAAATACTGCTTCCGCCTCAGGTAGATTTGGTGAATCTTTACATTTAGCAATTCTGATCTGATCTTTAGACTTTCTCAAATACAATCTTGTGTCTGCAAAGTGTCCAATAATGTGTCCACCTATTGGTCTTGTTGGATCACCAAACAATATTCCTGGATTTGACATTACCTGATTTGTATAATAGATTGCAATGTTGTATACATCAGCTAATCTTTGTAAGGTGTGTAAGTGTCTATTCAATGATTGTTGCCTTGCTGCTAATGTTCCTCTTCCAGTAAAATCTCCTCTAAATGTTGCTGTTATAGAATCAACTATCATTAGTTTGATATTATTTTCTCTAATAATTTCTCCTGCTTTTTCAGCTAGAATTATTTGATGACTAGAGTTGTAAGCTCTTGCAACGACAATGTTTTTCAAAACTTTATCTGGATCTAATCCAAGTCCTATTGCCATTTGTGATATTCTTTCTGGTCTAAATGTTCCTTCAGTGTCGATAAATAAACACTTAGCTTCTAATCCACCTTTTTCCTTTGGTAGTTGTACATTGACTGCGAGTTGAAATGCTAATTGAGATTTACCAGATGCAAATTGACCATATGCTTCTGTTATTCCCATTGTTTCAATTCCACCACCTAGAAGATCATCTAAGTTTTTAGAACCAGTTGTTATTTTTTCCATTGCAGCTCTTTTTATCATAATCTTGTCTGCTGTTTCATATCCAATATCTAAAGTTTCTCTAGCTGCTGCAATTATTTTTATTGCAGTTGCTTCTCCAACAGTAGCTGCATTTGCTAGCTCAGCAGGCGATGCTGCTGCCAATGACATCATATCAACAAATCCAGCGTCTTTTATTTTTTTTGCAATTGCGCCGCCAACACCTGGAATTTCACTAATGTCTTTAATTTTTGTACCTGAACTTTTTAGAAGAATAGATTCGTTTATTATAGCTTCTTCTATTTCAACAGGTTCATCTGACTCTTCAAACGGTTCTTCTGATACTTCTTCGTTTGTTTCATCCGTTTCTATAATTTCTTCTCTTTTTTTTCTCCCCATTTTTTTCACCTCATTTTTATGTGATTTTAATAGTTAAACCAAGTTAACAATATTATTTTTTACTAAGACTGTTTATTATCGTATTAGCTTCTTCTTTTACATTTACGTCTTTAATTCCACTTATTACGAATTCACTTTTATTGAACATTTTATTTTTTTTAAGAGATCCTTCAAATATAAATTCTTTACCAAGTGTTTTTACTTCACTTAACAGGCTAGGCCCAATTTCAATTATTTTTTCTAAATCTACTCCAAGAACTTTAACCGCATCATCTCTAAACAATACAGTTCTAACATTTCCAGTACCATCATCGATTACACCGTTTAATACAATTAGATATTCTGGTTTAACCTTCCCATCTGTTTCACAGACAAATTCACTTCCTTCCTTTTTAACACGTTTTTTACAGGTTGGACACATTTCATATATAAGCCCAGTATTAAATATTTGAACTAAAGCAGCACGAACTTCATATTTTTTACCTTCTTGTATATTACAAATGTCCGTTCTAACCATTTCTTCTTTTGTTCCAAACGGAATATCAGAATCTTCTAGAATATTTATTCCACCACGTCTACTAAGCCTAATTTCTGGAATACCGCTATTGTCTCTAGTATATGCACCAAAAATTTCAACTGCCTGACCAACCTTTAGTTTATTTTTTTCTAGTAAATCTAATTGAGTATCCCATAAAGACATCCTTATTGTTCCACTTTCATCAGAAAGTATAACATTAGCAACCTTACATTTCTTTCCTTTATATTCAAATTCTTTAGGTGGGAAAATTCGAAATATTCTTGCATTTAGATTGAGGTTTTTAATTCCCGAAACAACATTTTTAATTTCTAATCTTCTCTGAGTTTTTTCAAAGAGATCCAATCCCATTTCTTTTGCAACGATATATGCAGCACCATCTTTAGAAACTAAATTTGATAATTCTTGTTGTTTATTTAGAATTGTTCTATTAACTTCTTCAAAACACTTTCCAGTATTTTCTATTATTTTTTTTATTATTATGTCAGCATCCATTCATTCCACCAGTACATGTCGTAACAATGTAATATTATAATGTAACCCAATCTTTATAAATTGTTTACCCCTTAGAGTAGTTTCCGTTTAGCGTCAAGAATATCAGATCTTTGTATCGTCTTTCTTTTATGGGATTTTGCGCTGGTTGCTGCTTCAGCTGCTATATCTGCTATTGTTTCTTCTAAAAGTTTTGTAAATTCTTTGATTGCGTCATCAGAAACTCTCATATGAGTTCTTTTTAGCATTTTTTCAATAGGAGCTAATGGTAAATCCATAGTAAGAATATACTATTCCTGATATTTATTTGGATATAGACACGGGCACCTCATACCTAATTCTACGATGCTCTCATTTGGGATGACCTTTTGAACATTTTCATATATTTTTATACTATCTAAAAACCAAGCTATTCTTTCTTCTTTATTATATATAGCACTTTTAGATAAATGGGGGCACTCATTGTAGATACGTTTGATATTATTTCGATAGATTCTCCAAGATTTTTCTATTCCAGACCTTTTTTTTTAATGTATCAGCTTCTATTTTATCGAATTTTAAATCATCTATTGTAAAGTGTTCTGGATCTATTATACATACATTTTCATCTGAAAACCCCTTACCCCTGTAGGGGCAATCTTTCCAATTTATCATATTCTCACAATTATAATTATAATGAAAAACTTTTAACCTTCACATTTGTACAACATATATCATAAAATTAAACATTTAAACATATACATCATAATATGTTTATGAATACTATAAAAGAAAAACCTTACAGAGCATTAGAAATGGAGGTTGAAAAATATCTAAAAATCAACAAAATAAATTATAAAACAAGTGTTCAGGTTATAGGGAAGTTTAAACCAGACTTTCTTTTATATAATAATATTATGTTAGAAATAAAGTGGATAGATGATTTGGGTAACAAACAAAAGGATCCAACATATGTTAGGAACATGCTATCCCAAGCAACGTTTAGAAACCAACTATTACAAAAAATATATCCTAAAGACAATTGGAGAAATATTTTAATAATTAAAAGGGCATCTGGGAGATATTCAGCAACGAATGTAATATATGGAAATATTATATTTGATTTATTTTTACCATTTGAACATATGAACAAATTAAATGGTTTTCTAGAACGTAAGTATAGTAAAGAGGAAATATTTTTTGAAATTTTAGATGATATGTTCAATAAATACTGGATAAAGGAAAGGAGTACATTCCCTTCAACCCTGTACCACTTTCTAAGTTTATTGACAGTCGGTAAGTATGAAACAGTTTCAGATTTTATAGAAAATGAAGGTTACAAACTTTCGAATAAGTTAGACCTGTATTCTTCTTTAGGAGTTTTGGAAAAAATTAATATAATAAAGAAAATCAAATGTGGTAGAAGAACAAAAATAGAACTGATTGAACCAAGGTGGAGATATATTGTCTATCTGGTCATTATGGGTGAAGGCACATTTAAGTCGACAAATATTGACGATGCAAGAAAAATTTGGAACAGTATTATAACATATTTTTCAAAATACCAAATGTGAGAGTTTAATCTATCAACTTTAAAAGGATATCCTAAATAATATATATTATAAAGTATCTATTATAAACATTATAATAAAAAGCACATATACTATAACATATAAAACTATAAATATATTAAAACATATATGTTATATTAGTTATAATTGTGTATATAGAAAACACTTAAATAAGTGTTAAAACAAATTAGTGTTAGGGGCTAATAGTATGGTAATAAAAAAAGAAGACCAAAATCAACTTGATGTATTATTTTTGCATTCAAAGCCAGTTAAAATGCTTATTTCTTTAAAAAAAGATTCTGTAAGATATGCAACACAAGTTGCAAAATCTGTTGATTGTACATATTCTCATACAGTTAAAGTATTAGACAATTTTAAGAATCTTGGTTTAGTAAGTTTTGATAAAAAAGGCAGGATAAAGATAGTAAAATTAACAGATTTGGGTACTGATATTGCACACGATTTTGAAGGATTACAAAGAAAATTTGATAAAGTTAGAGTACCGAGTAGGGAAGCAGTTTCAGCCAAGATCAATAAAATTATTAAAACTTCAAAATAATTTTTTAGAAAAATATTAAGACACTTGTTGTTAATATCTAATAGTTAAGTATCTTCAATATCGTATAATCAAGCTAATTTGCACAGATATGTGTTCCATAGACATATCTATAAATACAAGTTTGGTCTAATTTTATAGTAAGGACACTTGATGTTAATCTAATATATTTGGTGATAAAATGAATGATTTATTAACTTGGTTGTATGGAAAATCTGGACGTAATAAGCATATTAGAGATATGGCTCAAAAAGTTATAGAGATCCTTAAAACCGAACAATCTATGGACTATCAAGAGCTGTGTAAAGCACTTGATATAGGGTTTACTGAGTACCAGAAGCCTAAACGTACGTTTTATTTCGTTGTTAATCCACTTAAGA
Organism: Nanobdellota archaeon; assembly: GCA_018901655.1. Lineage (GTDB taxonomy): Archaea > Aenigmatarchaeota > Aenigmatarchaeia > Aenigmatarchaeales > Aenigmatarchaeaceae > JAHIEG01. The sequence goes on along the minus strand of JAHIEG010000004.1, from coordinate 35,397 downwards.
AAGTACAGTTGATACAGGAGAAAAGAGTTTATGAAGACGGTGGTAAAAAGAAGTATAAAACCCATTATTATCTTTCGCCTGATCGATTTTTAGGGTTTATGACAAAAACTGTGCAAGACTTTCATAGTCATGTAAAATAATAGTAGTTATTAGTGCCTATGAAATAGTAAAAATGTAATGGTTGTAAAAAGCGTGTTATAGAATATATGTTATAAAAGATATATTTCATAACATATGATTAAATAGTTATGACGTATGGTATATGTCTTAATGGGTATATTTCTATATATATTATATAAAGTATATCTTATAGAATATAAGATTTTAGACAAAACAAAAAATGACCCACCCTAAAATGTGAGAGTTCAGGAGAAAAGTCAATAGCGCGTGAAGATCACTAAGAATAAACGATTATATTTTTTCTATTAGTTCGATAACACCTTTCCAATCATAAGCACGAATTACATCCTTAGGAGTTTCTTTTTGATTCCAGGGCCTATCAAATAAAATACCAGTCATATTAGAAGGAATATCTCTAAGGTTTTTAGCATGATCATCAACTAGAATTTTAAGATTATAATCTTGGCAAACTTCAATCTTTTTACGAATATCAATGGTGTCATTATTATATTCATTATCAAATAGTATCATATCAAAAATATTGGGGAAATGTTTTTCGATTTGTTTAACTGTTTTGTCTGCATGTTTTATTGTTCTAGAAGTTACAGTATATAATTCATAATTTTTAGCTAATTGTTGAGCAGATTTAACTGCTCCTGTAATAGGGACGACTTTATTGAAATATTTTGTATTATAAAAATCGTGAATTCTTTTTAATGTTTCCTTTTGATCACAATTCCATACTTGCGCCAAATTACGTGATGCTAGTTCAGAAACACTACTATTTGTTCCATATCTTTCATTATGATATTCTAACAGTGGTGGTAGAATATCAAGTAAAACCTGATCAACGTCTATTCCTATTCGCATATTAAAAATTAGAAAACTAATTTATTTAAACTCGTTAATCAGATTATTAATTTTTGTACTTCTTTTAATATTATAGAAAGGACCTTTGTTTGGTAATTGTTCAACAAAAGTTTTTCTACTCTCTTTGTAAAATATACCAATTGGTATTTTAGCTCCATTTAAATTGTAATCCCATTCAAGTGCAAGCTTCATTGCTCCGTCAAAGTCATTTAATTTTATTTCATAAATGTTTTTTCTAAAGTAGTCCATATTATTATGAAACGTTATACATGGTTGTAAAACTTCTACAAACGCAAAACCTTTATGTTTAATTGCTTCTTCAAAAACCTTGTTCATATGTTTTGGGTTAGTTGCTGTTGTTCTTGCTACAAATGTAGCACCACATATTAGAGCAAAACTTATTGGATTTAATGGTTTGTCAAACGTACCACTAGGATTAGATTTCCCTCTGTATCCTATTTCTGTTGTTGGGGTTTGTTGTCCTGTTGTTAATGCAAATGCTTGATTATCATGTACTATCATAGTCATATCAATATTTTTTCTTGCTGCTTGTGCTAGATGATTTAAACCTTCAGAATATGTTTCACCATCACCTGAAAATCCAATTATTTTTAAATTAGGATTACCGATATTAATCCCAATTGCAGAAGCAATTACTCTTCCATGTAAACTTAAGAAACCGTTTACATTAATGTAGTCAAATATTTTTCCTGCGCAACTTACTCCACAAACAGAAACAATATTTTCTTTTTTAATTTTCTTTTGATTAACTAAGTTTGTTAGGGTTTCCTTCATAGAATTAAGAATAGCAAAATTAAAACATCCTGGACACCAAGTATTGGTTTTTTTTGTATCAAAGTTTTTTATTTCCATTTTTTAACACCTTTAATTATTTCATTTTTTGTGAATGGTCTACCATCATATTTTAATAATTTGTTTTTAATTTCAATACCGGTTTGTTCTCTAATTATATCACCTAACTGACCAGTTTGATTGTTTTCTATAAGAATTATTTTCTTAGATTTTTTTAAAACACTTTCAACCTTTTTTATCGGGAATGGAGAGATATAAGATATTTGTAAAAATTTATAACCTTTCATTTCCTTTATTGCATCTACCATTGCACCTTTAGTTGATCCCCACCCAACGATTGTTTTATTTCCTTTTCCATAAACTGAAACAGGGTTTAGTTTGCTGATTTCTTTTTCTGCGAGTTTAAGTTTTTTCATTCTTTCTTCTTTCATTAATTTAGTAATTTTTGCATCTTCAATTGTGTGTCCAAACTTATCATGTTCATAACTATTTGTTAATACACTTTTACCAAGTCCTGGAATATTTTTCCTGCGCTCGATTGTTTTAATTATATTTGAAATTTTATCATGAGTATAATTGCTTTCGGAAATATGTTTATCTCCAAGTAATATTGATAAGATTTTAAATTTGTTTGAAAGATAAATTGCTTCTGCTGTTCTATAAGAGCATTCATTTGCATCTCCTGGTGCTATAATTATTCTTGGGAATTCTCCATTTCCAGCATTTAATGCAAATTTTAAATCAGATTGTTCCGTGTAAGTTGGTAAACCTTCTCCGGGCCCTGTTCTTTGTGATAAATAAATTGTTAAAGGAAGTTCTGTTATTCCTTGTAAACTCATGGTTTCTGCCATTAGAGCAAATCCACCACCAGAAGTTCCAATCATAACATTTGCTCCAGTATAACTTGCACCAATTGCAGCATTAGCTACAGCTATTTCATCTTCTATCTGAATTGAAAGTATATTGTGTTGTTTTTGTTTTTCAGCAAGATTGTGTAAAACAGCAGTTGCCGGAGTCATTGGATATGCCATGTAAATATCTAGTCCTGTTGCTATTGCTCCAGTAGAGATTGCATCGTTTCCGGTTAAGAAATATTTTTTATTTTTACTACCAGCGAATATTTTGTTTTTAATTTTTGTATTATCGTAACCAAATTTAATTATTTCTTTTAATTCTTTAGAATTTTTAAAAGTTTTATCAAAAAACGAATATGTTTCTTTAAGACTAAGACCAAATGATTTCATTAATGCACCAATTAAGACGTTGTTAGCATAAACTGCTTTGTGGTAGTCTTTAATTATTTTTTGAGTATCAACATGAAGTATTTTATTTGATTTTAAAGTTTTGTCGCCAATAATGTAACCATTTGTTTCAAGATTTTTTTTATGTTTATTGATCGTATTCTGATCAAATGCAATAATTACATCATATTTTTCATCGTGCGAATAAACAGGTTTATTAGAAATTTTTAAAACATTAAAATTGTGTCCACCCCTAATTAGGGAAGGATAGTCTCTATAATTGAAAACATAATAACCCATTTGTGTAAATATTTTTCCAATTATTTCAGAAGTTCTTTTAGCGCCGAATCCAGCTTGCCCACCAATTAAAATTAACCTTTCCATTACTTAGAATATGACAACCCAACTTAAAAAGCTAGTTATTCTTATTCGTTTTTCTTAGCAAATGGTAAGCCAATTGGTGGTGGTAGTTGTAAATCTTCTGCTAATACTAAAGCTTTTATTGCGCATCTTCTAAAGATTGTATTAACTATTTGAACATGTTGATCTTCTGGTAAAACACCATCTTTTTTCCATGTATCTAGAATTAATTTACAGTCTTCTCCAATGTACAATACTTCTCCAGTCATTTTTATTTCTGCAACAATTTCTTCTTCTTTTTTATATTCTGTTAGATATCTAAATTCAATTGCTAGTCCTTTCTGCCCAAGATTAGGCATATTTCTTTCCTTTACGTCAGATTCTCCAACTTTGTTATTAATTTCTACATTGCCACCTGCGTCTGACTTTTTATTTGCTACTATTTCTTTTAATTGTATTGATAATACTGGCATGTTAATCACTATCTTTTAATGATTATACGTTTATATGCTTATCGACCCAAATATAATTATGCCTAAATGTAAAGACTGTAAACTTATTGAAAACATGAATGGTAAGAAAGGACAATGTTATGGTTTTCGAATACCAGATGTTCGTTTAAATATTGAGTGTAAATTTTTTAAAGATAAGTAATCTTCTTAAATGTTAAAATATTAGTTTTTCTTATAGCCCCATAGTATAGTGGCCAAGTATGATTGCCTCTGGAGCAATAGACCGAGGTTCGAATCCTCGTGGGGCTACCATAATTCTTTATTTAATCTATCAAAAATTTTTGGACCTTCCCATAAATATGCTGTTCCAACCTGTACAGCTTTTGCACCAGCTTTCATAAATTCCAAAACATCATTACCGGTGAAAATACCACCAGCACCGATTATATCCTTTTTAGTTAATTCATAGAAATTTTTAACATTTCCAAGAGCAATCGCTTTTATTGATTCACCACTTAATCCACCATAATTAGCTCCAATCTTTGGTTTCCCACTTTCAATATCTATTCTAGTTGCACCAGGTATTGAATTTATTAGAACTAAACAGTCTGCTTTTTTCAATGCTTTACTCATTTCTTTCATAAGATACATATCAACATATGGACCAAGTTTAACTGAAATTGGTATATTAATTTTTTCTTTCAATTTTTCTATTAATAATTCGGTTGTTTCTGGGTCATAGCATAATAATTTTTTATTTACATTTGGGCAAGAAAGGTTTAATTCAATCATATCCACGCCAGCGTTTTCATATGCTATGCACATTTCTAAATATTCATCAATAGAAAATCCAGCAACACTTGCTATTATTGGTTTATTGTATTGCTTTAATTCTTTAATGTATGTTAAGAATTTTTTATATCCAGGATTTGGTAATCCCATTGATTGTATTAAGCTTTTTTCAAATTCAAATATTTTGGGTTCAGGGTTCCCTAATCTTGGTTTAATTGTTGCCGATTTTAAAACGATGGCTCCAGAAGAAGATTTACCAAGTCTTTTTAGTTCATTAAGAGATGTACACAGTGGTCCGGAAGCATTCATGATACCTGAAGAAAGATTTAGTCCACATAGTTTAATTTTTATTGTCAAAGCGCCCTTACATATTTTTATGTAATCTTATATAAAATTAACGATGATCAATAGCATCCTTTGCTTGTTGTATTTGTAGTTCTCGAGCTTCTTCTCTTCCTGAAACGGTTGTGTATAATGGATCAATTCCTAAAGCTTTTTCAAATGCCAGTTTGTCACAAGATATAATAAGTTCCATAGGCAATCCAGATATTTGAACATTTTTAGCAACTAATTTTTCTGTTAATATTTTAAGCTTATTTTTATTGTCGCCAAAGAAAGTTTTCCTAGGAGTATAGTTAAAATCAAATATTTTTTCTAACGCATTATAATTTTCGAGAAATATCATATACTGGTCAAAATCTAGTAAATCTGGATGATTTTTCTTACCATCTTCTAAATATCTTTTGGCAGTATCTTCGCCAGAATCTTTTCTCATTCTATAAAGATTTCTTGCAATCTGTATATCAACCGTTATTCCCATATAACTATTATATACCATAAAGCATAAATAGTTTTTATGGTTTGGATAACTAAGTCAACTGGAAAAATAGTTAAGTTTAATATAAATAAGATAAGACGAACTTGTCGTAGAGCAGGGGCGTCTAAACAATTAGCTGATCAGATTGCTAAAAAAGTTGAGCAGAAAGTAACAGGTGGGATGTCAACTCAGGAAGTTCTTAATATTACATTACACTTATTGAGAAGAGATATGCCAACGGTTGCAATGCGTTATGATCTTAAGGGTTCTCTATTAAGATTGGGTCCAAGTGGGTTTTCATTTGAGCAACTTGTTGCAAGTGTTTTGAAGTCTCATGGATATAAAACAAAAATAAATTCTATACTAAAAGGCGGATCTGGAATAACACATGAGATTGATGTTATTGCTTCTAAATCAATTAAAGTTCCAAAAGGAATAGATACACCAGATATGAAAAATTATGTAATTGAATGTAAATATCACGCTTCACCTGGAATTTATACAGGGGTAAAAGATGTTCTTTATACTTATGCAAGATTTTTAGATATTCAGGATGCTTCAAAGAAAGGTCTTGGTCCAAAGTTTGATCAATCTTGGTTGGCAACTAATACAATGTTTTCAAAAGACGTAATTAAATATGCAGAAGCAAAAGGTATTAGATTATTAAGTTGGAATTATCCTAGAGGAAACTCTTTAAGAGAATTAATGGTTCAAAATAATTTATATCCAATAACAGCTTTACATACATTAGATACAAACACGCAGGGTAAATTGGCAACAGTAGGAATCGTTTTGATAAACGAAATGGTGAAAATTGATCCAACCATATTAAGTCAAAAGACAGGAATATCTATTAGAATAATAAAACAATTACAAACTGAGGCTGAAAAAATTATTCAGTAGATTTGCTTTCCCAAAAAGCTTCAGCAGTTTTTTCCATTTCTTCTAAACGATCATAATAGTCTCTTATTTCATTAAGATGTGCTAGAGTTATTTTTCCCGTCATTAAAGCATCGTCATTTGTTACATTTGTATTTGTATCAACTGTTCCATGTTCTAGTTCGACATTCATACCTCGTCTAAATTGATCAACGTCAAACGTATCCCATTTTACTCCAAGCTTTTCACCAATTTCCTTTGCCTCTTCTATACTAAATTCTTTCTTCATTTTATCACCTACCATAACTATTTAATAGTTTAAAGTACAAGGGTTATATAGTTTATACTTAGAGGCGATATGATGGATAGATTCGAAGTACAAGAACAGATTGAACAGGCATTTAGTGAAGGGCTTGAAAAAGACGAACTAAAAAAGAGAATGTTTAACATTTATGTTGAATATGCAAAATTTCAAAAAATAACACTAAACACTGAACGCGCTGATATTATTATTGAAGGGCTTATAAGAAAAAAGGAAACTAATGGAAAGTTTTATTGTCCTTGTAGAATAGTAGCTGGTAATGATGAAGAAGACGATCCAAAAGTATGTCCATGTATTTGGTCTATGGATGAGATAAACGATCAAGGTCATTGTCATTGTAATTTGTTTACAAAGGGATAATATGAAAAAAGAAAAGAAAAAACAGTTGATTGCACTTTTTATTTTGTTAATGTTTGGAGGAAGCACGCTGGCAATTGCATTATCATCTGCTGTTCCACCAGAGGTTTCACAAAAACTAATATTTGATGAACCGTTAGCAGAATCAGATGAAGCGTATTTTTTTAAACAAAACATGGTTGTTGTCCGAGTTTATTATGATGATCAGAGTGATACAATTGATATTTTAAATAATATGATTAATACACTTAATCAAAAAATGATGCTTGAAAGAATTTACATTCCTCAATATCCAAATGAATATTCTTTAGTTGAAGATAAGTTTTTTACAAAGGAAATGCCAATGATACTTATTAGAGGAAGACAAGAAGTTTATCTAAACGGAGAACAAGATGGTTCAGAGCTTTTAGACGAAATATGTGGACTTTATTTTGAAGAAATTGAAGAGTGTTTATCCATTTAAATCCTTTTCTGTACAATAATTATTATGGTAGGAACAGTTAAAATAAAATACAGTGACAGTGATTCAAAATCATCTGTTTTTGATGACATTAGTCATATGGGACATTCTTTAGACTTATCATATACTATCTCATCATCTATGGGGAAGGAGGAATCTATTAATAAGACACTTGAAAATTTTAGTAAAATACTTCCAGCATATATAAAAAAACTACAGGAAATTAATAAAAAATTAAAGGCAAATGAATTAGAATTTGAAACTAAAGAAGGTAGAACTGAAAGAGAATTTGGTGGTGATGATGGACATTCGCCAGGAATTATTAGTAGATCAAGACCATATCTAATAATGACAATCAAAAAATGAGTATTATCTAAAATATAAGAAACCAAGTATTGTTAAAATAATTGCAACTACTGATGCTATAGCTCTTATCCAGTCTGGATTTTATATCATTTAGATTTAGGAATAGAAGATTTTGCATGCGCTTTTAATCTTTTCTACTTTGTTTTCCCTTAGTCATACTACCCACTAATTATTTTATTTTTTATTAAAAAATCTTTGACAGTGTTAAATATCATTTCGTGACCTTTTGTATTTGGATGTAATCCGTCTTCTAATAGCTTTTTGTAATCATTTTTCATAAAGCTATCAAATGTTTCGATAAAATATATGTTATTTTCTTTACACGTGTTTTTTATTATATCATTATATTTCTTTATGTTTTCATTTGTATAATATTTATCTTTGTCCCAAGGTATTGGTGTTACTTTTGACTCGTCTACTGGTGTCAAAGAAACAAATATAATTTTACTTGTAAAATTTTGAGATATTTTAATTAACTTTTTTAGATTATTTTCAAAAATTTTAATGTCGACCCAATTTTTATTTTCTTTTAATAGGTGAACAGAATCGTTTATACCAATTTCAAAGACTATAAGACCAGCGCCTCTTATATTTGTTTCAAATTCAAATCTTCTTAATAGATCTTCGGTAGTATCACCAGATATTCCACAATTGTATAATAAGCAAAAAAAATCATAATTTGAATCTAAAACCTTTTTGTCTAAAAATTTTCTTAATCTTTGTACCCACCCACCTTCTAAATCCCATGCTCCATAAGCTACACTGTCACCAAAAACTATTATTTTCATTTTAATCACCAAAAGAAATCATTATAGCCGTTGCATCATCATGTTGTTTAAATCTTGGGTATTTCCAACAGTTAGGATCATCCTTTTCTATTTTACGAACATATTTGAGCAGACTTTTAATTCCTTCTTTATTTATAATTTCAATAAATTTATCAAACTTTCCAATGTTTTTTGGGTTTTCGTTTGGAACCAATAGACCATCTGTGAATAAAACTATTGATTTAATATTCTTATTTGAAATGGTTTTAGTTTTAATAAATTTAATTGCTCTTTTATCGCCATTCAGTGCACCATATGTAATATTTGTTTGCCGTCTTACCTTATCTATCTGACTCTTTAATTTCTTAAAGATATTTTTACATTTATTGTCAGCTAGTTCCTTCCATTTTATCATAGTTTCTCTATCATGATCATGATAACCAAGAGGTAGTTTGTATTTTCCATTTTTATAAATTATTAAAATGGCAGAATCACCAATTTGAACACATTCTATCTTATCTTTTTTAATTCTAATCCCTGCAAGACATGTTGTCCAATAATTTCGTGTATCAGATATATCAATTTTATATTTAATCATTTTCCCCATAATATTATTGTTAGCTTCAATAGCAAGTTGTTTTAATGGTAAGTTATTTTTAATAAAGATTTTTTTGGCAGTATTTGAGGCTATTTTACCACCAGTTTTTCCGTGTTTATCTTCAAACTTAACTAAACTAGAAGCACCATCGAAAACAGCAAAAAGATTATTCTTAATAAGATATTCATCCTCATTAATTTTTTTAATTCCCCTATTATAAACTTTTTCTATTCTCATTTCATCTCCTCAACAATTTCTTTTCCTTTATCTTTTAATGGTCCACCGCCTCTAAATTCATTTCCTTGTCCACCAGCACGACCACCTAGTTTTTCACCAATTGTTTTTACAATACTTTCAATATCATAATCTGAATCTTTACCTTTAATTCCATATACACAACCATTACCTACAAGTATAGTCCATTTACTTTCATCTTGTTTAATAGATGCTTGTCCATGAACTTCTAATTCCTTAATATCATCAGTGTTAACATAATAAATTCCATAAAGTATTTTTGCTTTAATTGTTTTTAATTTCTTTTTCTTGTTTTCAATTCTTTCTTTTTTCTTTTTTAATTCATCTTCTTCCTTTTGTCTTAATTTTTTCCACTTCTCTTTTGTTTCTTTAATTAATTTAGTTCCAGCAACAAATTCTATTCTATAAAATCCATCTTGTACTTTTCCAACCCTGAAGATATGAACTTCTTCAATTTCAGAAGTATTGTCTAAATGTAAACCACCACATGCTTCATGCTCTAAATCATCAATAGAAATTATTGTTAATTCTGGTAAAGGAACTGGTGCTCCTTGATAAATTCTAAATCCATATTTTTGTTCAGCTTCCATTCTTGACATAACTTCTTTTCTGATTTCTATTTTTTGCTTTATGAAATCATTTGCAGTTTTTTCAATAGCTTTCATTTCTTTTTCACTTATAGTATCATAATGTGAAATGTCTAGGTGTGCCTTATCTAAATCTTTCTTTGATCCTTCTTGCCAAATGTGAGGACCTAAAACTTTCTGACAACTTAAATTAATTAAATGTGTAGCAGAATGATGTTTTATAATTTGTGCCCTTGCATTTTCATCTACTTTACATTCAACAGTGTCGCCTTTTTTGAACTTAGGTTTTTCAACATAATGAACTGCAACGCCGTTTGAATTGATTACATTGTAAACTTTATGACCACTAATTGTTCCCTTGTCAAACTCTTGTCCACCGCCCGTTGGGTAGAATGCAGTTTTATCAAGAACAACTTTTTCTTCATCAACTTTCAAAACCTTAGCATCAAATTCGTAAATCTTTTTGTAAACCATAGTAGTATCTGTTTTTGGTAAATCGTATTTTGGCTTTTCAATTACTTCTGGTTTTGCCATTTCGTGTTTTTCAGTTATTTTCATATAGAAATCTTCTGGGACCTTTAAATTAGGAATAATTTCTTTAATCATTTCAGGAGTAATTCCATGTGAATCATAAAGTTCAATCATTTTATCTTCAGATACACTTTTTATGTTTCCTAAAATAGATTTCATTCTACTTTTACTATCTTTGTATTTAGTATGTTCAATATCAATTACTCGTTCAATATTTTTAATATTCTTTTTTAGTTCAGGATTAATTGGACTAAAGAAATTTGCAGTTTCTCTACAAGCCCACTTAAAATCAAATTCAAAGTTAAACTTTTCAATAAATCCAAAAGCTCGTCTTAATAGAATCCTAAGATTATATCCACCACCAACATTTGAAGGAACTGCACCATCTGTAATTGCAAAACAAATAGTTCTAGCATGATCGGCTATTGAATAAATTGCTCTAACAGAATCGTCATTAAGTTTAACTCCGTTTTTCATATTTTCTATAACAGGTCCCATTACAGCTTCATAAGAAGTAGGAGTTTGTTGAGAAACCCAACAGAAACGTTCAATTCCAGCACCCATATCTATAACAGGTTTTTCTAATCTTTCATATTTATCAGGAGTTCCTTTAAACTCAGTAAATACACAATTACCAAGTTCAATTCCAGGAACAAAATATTCTAAAGAATAGCCAAAAGCGCCAGGCCCCATCCAAGCATCTTCTATAAAGTTTAGTTCTTCTACTGGTATTCCAAACACATTTGTTAATAATTCAAAATCTAATTTAATTGCCTCTTCCTTCCAATAAGAAGTTCCTGCTTGTTCAATATGTCCATGACATGTCCAGTGTGCTCCACTTCGTCCTACTTCATCTATATCATTAAATCTCATTGATGGTTGTAAAAGTATAACTGGGCTCTTTGGAAATTCAAATACAAACTTGTCTTTGTCCATTCTGTAAAAGTCAACTATTCCAGCTATTGTAAAATATAGTGGGAACCATCTACAAACAGTTGGATATCTTTCTAAAACATGATGTCCTTTAGATTCAAAGAATTTTTTAATCGCATCCCAAGCTTCAAAATAATCATAACTTTTATTCATCATTTTTCTTTTAAGAAACTCTTTTTCTTTGCACGTGTTATCATTACAAGTATCGTCTTTTTTGATTGACCAAAAGAATTTATTACATTTTTTACATTGATATCGTTTAAAACCTTTTTCGATAAGGAAGTCTATTTTCCAATACTTCTCCCAATCTGCTTGCAATTGTTTCATTAAATCTTTTTTATCCATATGAATCATATAGAATTAAAGGTAAATAAAATTATTCTTTTAGCTTCTTTCCAAGTTTTTCTAAAATTTTATCAGTATATTTCGAATATATGGTTGGGCTTACCCCTATTTGTTTGAGCCTTTCTATTTTGTCTTCTATGTTGTTTGCTTCTTCTAAAAGCGAATCCATTTCTTTAAGAATATTAATTTCATCTATTATCTCATTAGACACGGCTAATGATAGGTGTAGACTTTCTATATCATCTTTATTAAGATATTTTTTAGCATTGTTTAATCTAGTACTATAATCACGATCGTTATAATCGAAAAGATCATTTTCACTCAAATTTTTAGCATATTCTACCAATACTTCTGCAGCTCTTAAACTACCTCTTGCATTTTTACCGAGACCTTCCATAAATATAATATAGACCGAAAAGGATTTAAACCCTTAGAAATAGTGCCTAGACTACACATTTGGATTCATAGGAACAATAAAATTCCTTATCCAAACAGTGCACCTAATCCTTCAGCTGCTGATTCTGCTTTCTTTTCTGAATCTTCTGCTTTTTCTTTCTTTTCTGCTTTTGCTTCAACTGCTGGTCCTGCAACTGCTACTGGCATTGCTGCTTTTGCGATTGCTTCTTCAATATTTACACCATCTAAAGCTGATACTAAAGCTTTAATCTGTGCTTCGTTTGCTGCTTCTCCTGTTGCACCGATTACTGCTTTTAATGCTGCTTCTTCAATTGGTTTTCCAGCTGAGTGAAGTAATAAAGCTCCATATACGTAATTCATGTTTTATCACCTATCTTTTGATTTAAAATAAATCTCCTTTGTACTCCAAATAAATAGAGAATTAATACACGCTATTAGATTCTCCTTTGGTACATCATCATCTTTGAATATTTCAAAAATTGCTTCTTTACAATCTTTCATAATTTCTTGTCCTTTTACTATTGATTCATTCATCTTTTTCACCTTTTTTAAGATTTTCTTCTTTAGTATGACTAGCACCATCTGCTTTTTTGTATAAGTCATCTGTTCTTATATTTTCAGTATAAAAAGCCTCCCCATATCCTCTTTTTACACGTCCTGGCTCAACATACCTTTCTTCCTTTTTACTCTTGTCTCGACTACCGTCTATTTTTTTTCTTGGGCCATCCATTATTCTTTCACCTCTGTATTTTCTGAAACTACTTCTTCTTTAGTTTCTTCAACTTTAATTGGACCAACTTTGTCTTCAACTGATTTCATTTCAGCAACAGCTTTTGCAAGTATTTCTCCAATAATATCTTTACTTACAATTCCAGCTTCAAGTGCTAAACTTCTTGCTTCATTGAAAGCTTTTGTAATCATTATTGGTACTGCTTCTTTTGTTATGAATCCACTTTCAATTGATAGATTAATTGCACGATGATATCCTGAAACCATATCATTTAGTACCTGCTCTTCATCTATTGACAATATGTCACTCGTGTAAATAACTCCATCTTCATATACAGCTTTAAGATTAAGACCAACTTCCATTGGTTCAATCTTTAACATACTTAATACAGATGCTAGTTCTGCTGTTATTTTATCTCCAGCTTTTGCAACAACCTTATCTTTCAATACTGCTATTTTTCCACCTTCAACTTTTGACTGAAGACCAGCTTTTGATAATGTAGATATCGCTGGCCCAGGCATTAATTCTGTCGGTCCTGCCTTAACTTCAATATCATTTGGTGCAATATCTCCAGCTTTTGCAGTTACATTTGTTTTACTTTTTTGTATTACTTTGTAAAGTTTGAATGGATTCATTGTAGTAAATATTATTCCTGGTTGACCAACTACATATTCTTTAAGACTGTTTTTTTCAGAGGCATCAACTGCTTTTAGCAACATACTTTTTTTTACAGATTTCAGGTCAGCAGTTCCATAAAGCTCGTACTTTATTTTTTGTAAAGCAGCTGCAGGCATTCCAGTAACATCAAATATTGCGATTATTTTTTTTTCATTAATGTTTTTAGTTAAATCTAATGTTTGTTCAATCTTAGCCTGACTTACAGATTCACGTCCTACCATTTGCTCACCCTCACAGGCTTACCCATAGTTGTTTTAATCAACAATGATTTTATTTGTTCTTTACCCCTTGGCAGAGCAGCTGAAACAGCATTGATAACAGCTTTAGCATTTATTTCAATATCTTCATCAGACATATCAACTGTACCAAGTGGTGCTTGTGCTGTTGGTGATTTTGTAACATTAATTTTAACATCATTTGTGAACTTAGCAATTGGTCCTTTTAGATCCTTTAATGTAGTTGGAATTGGTTTTGGCATCATTCCTTTTGGTGCTAATACCTGACCCATGTGTTTACCAACTAGAGGCATAAGTGGTGCTTCTGCTAAGAACATTTTTACTTCAGAACATAATTTTTTAATTTTCTTTTTATCTAGTTTTATTAACTCGTCCCTTTTAATTACTATTACATTTTCCAAACCAACTGTTTCAGAAGCTAATGCATCAACTATTAAACCAATTTTAGATGGTTTTCCTAATCCTTTTGGTAAATTAACATCGGTCTTAATTCTATTTTCTGGTCTTTTTAGATCAATATTTTTAAGATTAATTATAATATCAAAAGTTTGTTTAAACTTACGTTCTGTGTTTCTTGCTTCTTTTATTGCTTCTTTTAGATTCATGTTATCGCACTCTGCGTACTGTCGAAACAGTTATTATTATTACAAATTAAAGGTATTTAAAGTTTACATAGTTAGGGATTTCCAATTATTAGTATAGTAATCAAATTTGGTTTTGAATTCTTCCTTAGGTGTTTCTAGGACGTTTAGTTCTTTTAATCGCTGTTTAAGTTCTAACAAAATTTCTTGCTTATTATCTTCAGAAGCCATCTTTTCTAATTCAATTATGTAGCCATATCCTTTAGTATAATCTAAACAGACTTTAATTCCATTCCAATCAAATTGATTTCGTTCTCTAAACCATTTAACTTGTACTCCGTGTCCTAGAGATTTAAACAAATCTTCTAGTTTTTCAAAATCTTTACCTTCTAATCTAATTTCAATTTCTTTTCTATGATCATCATGAATTTTACCTTCTTTTAACCAAACTTTACATCCAGAATTATTTTTCTGAATTCGAAGATCTTGTTCACAATCAAAATAATATGTTTCTTGATAATCTGTTTTATCTAAAGTTGCATTGGTTTTAAAGAATTCTAATAGATTTTCAAATTGTTCTTTTGTAATAAAACTTCTTATTTCAACTTCAATGTTAGACATAATCTAACCATTTATTTTTTCATCCCAAACTCCTTCTTCAATTTCTTGAACAATTTCTTTAGGATGTTTTCCTTCAATAGTACAACCATTGCTTACACAAGAAGAAGCAATTTGTTTCACACCTGATTTGAATTTATGAGTTAGTAAATTATCACCTTTTGCCTTTGCAATTTTTATAATTTGATCCATTGTTAAATCACCTATAAAAGGAACAACCTGTTCTCCTTCTTTTGGGGTATAGGTTCCAAAAGCTGCTTTTGATAATTTTTGAAGACCAAGTTCCTTTTTAATCAGAGATGATGTAGGTGGAGATCCAACTACAATTTTGTAACTCTTATCAGTAGTATCTACTACTACACTAACTGGAACATCAATTCCTGCAAAATCCTTTGTCTTATCATTAATAGCTTTTACTATTTCTTGAATATTCATTTTTAGAGGTGCTAGAGCTGGACCTAATGGAGGACCTGCGCTTGCTTTTCCACCACTTATTAATAATTTAATTGTTGTTTTACTCACTCTTTTCACCATCTGCTTTTTCTAATACTCTTATTGAAGCCATACCTACTGTAATTGGAATTGGTATTGCAGCTTCTAAAAGTTCAATTGTAACTTCTTCTCTCGAATCATCAACTCTTGTAATTTTACCTTTTTCATTTTTAAATGGACCACCTACTACTTCTACAATATCTCCTCTACTTACTTCCATTTCAATCTTTTTGGTTTCAAGGAACTTTTGTAATTCTGAAACAGGTAATGCTTTTTTAATCATGCCTCTAATATGTGGAACATTTTTTAATGTTTCTTCAATATCGTGTAATTCTCCTTCTACGAATAAATAGCCTTTTAGCTCACCAGGATGTAATAATGCTTTAATTCCGCTCGTTCCTGTACTTAGTCTTGTTTCTAATGCACCTATTACAGCATTTTCTCGACCAGATGTTGTTCTTAATATGTAAATCATTTCATTTCACCAATTGGAAAAGCATGAATATAATAAAACCAATGAAACCTAATAAAGCTATTCCTATACCTGTTATTTTTGCAGAAGCCAAATATTCTTCTTTCCCTGGTTTTCTAGCTACTTCTAAAGTACGTTTCCATTGAGATATTGTTTTCTTTATTTTACCAGGTTCTCCAGGTTGTCTTTTCTTAAATTTAAAAAACGGCTTTCTTTGCTTTTTAGCTGTTTCTTGGATAATTGTTGTTTCTCTTTTCTCTTTTTCTTTCTTTTTTTTCTTAAACCAGCTCCTCTTATTCATTGTTCCTTCTTTTACCTCAGGCTTAGGCTCTTCTTTAACTTCTATAGGCTGAACTTGCTCTTCTGGAGCTTCTTTTGGTTCTTCATCTGGTTTTCCCATTTCTTCCATAATAATCACTTAGAAACTAATTTCTATTAGACAGAGAAGTATTTAAATGTTTATTCTTACTCCAACATAATATGATTTTTATTCGCCAACAAAGTCAATTCCAAGTATCTGTTCAATCTCACTCTGTTTTTGTTTTGAAAACCCAATTTTTCCAGGATCACCAGAAACAACGCCAGTAACAATAATCATTGCTTTGACTTTATCTCCAAGATCCTTTTCAATTTGAGCACCCCAGATTATTTTTGCTCCATCTGCTAATTTGCTAGAAACCGATTCAACAATTTGTTGACATTCTTTTATACTCATTTCAGATCCACCAAGAACATTTATTAATGCTCCAGTTGCTCCTTGAATTTCAACATCTAGTAATGGATTGTTTAAAGCTTTTTGTACGGCTTCGAGTGCTCTATTTTCAGTATCAGATTCCCCAATACCAATCATAGATAATCCACCTTTACCCATTACAGTTCTAACATCTGCGAAATCTAAATTAACCAATCCTGGCTTTGTAATTAATTCTGTTATACCTTTTACAGCGTTTACAAGAATTTCATCAGAAACCTTAAATGCAGTTACAATTGATATGTCAGGAACCAGATCTAATAATTTGTCATTTGGAACAACAATTAATGTATCAGCTATTTTTTCCAATTGTCCTAATCCATATAATGCATTGTCAAGTCGTCCTTGACCTTCCATCGTGAAAGGTAAAGTTACAATTCCAATAACAAGTGCTCCTTCTTTTTTAGCCACTTCAGCAATTACATGTGCTGCACCTGTACCGGTTCCTCCACCTAATCCACATGTTATAAAAACTAAATCAGCTCCTTTTATTGCTTCTTTTAGTTCTTGTCTATTTTCTTTAGCACCTTCTTCTCCAACTTTAGGATTTGCTCCAGCGCCAAGTCCCTTTGTTAATTCTTTACCAATTAAAACTTTATTATCTGCGTCAGTATAAAGTAAATCTTGTGCATCAGTATTAACTGCGATTATTTCTATTCCTTCAACACCTACTTGCATCATTCTAGAAATTGTATTATTTCCAGCACCGCCTACTCCAATAACTTTTATGTGAGCTTGTCGTGCTTCTAGAAGTTTTCTTAAATCTTCATCTACTACTTTTGCATCTGCGAAACTTAAATCATTTTTTATCATTCAATCACCCTAACTTATGGTTTATATTCTGTGTGAGAACGTATTTAAGGTTTTCTCTGCTTAACAAATGCATTATATTTTAGAATATAATGTTGGATTTAAATCCTTTTTGTTCTATATGATTAATATGGATCATAATATTGAAAAAATAAGAGAAATTGTAGCTGATATACTTGTTTGTAAAACTCATGATATGGACCATACCAATAGAGTATACAATATATCATTATATTTAGCCTCACATGAGCAAGATGTTGATTTAGGTATTTTAAAACCTGCAGTGTTATTACACGATATTGGAAGAATAAAGGAGGATTCTGACAATTCTGGTAATACTGATCATGCGACCATTGGTGCGAAAATGGCTGGTGAGATTTTATTAAATTTTAATTATTCAAATGAGGACATCGATAAAATATCACATTGTATTTCAGCACATCGATATAGGGGTGAAATTAAAGCTGAAACAATAGAAGCTAAAATATTATTTGATGCAGATAAAATTGATGTGCTTGGGGCAATAGGGCTTGCTAGATCATTTACTTCAAACGGTCAGTATGGACAAATAATGTATACGGAACAAAGTGTTGAAGAATATGTTAAGGAAAATTTTGTTGAAGGAAAAATAACAGGAAGAATTAAAGATCCTCATAAACATTCACCGCAAATGGAATATGAAACTAAATTTAAATTTATTTCAAATAAACTTTATACTGAAAAAGGAAAACAAGTTGCAAAAGAAAGATTAGAATATATGTCCGATTTCTTCAAAAGATTAAAACAAGAAATTGCTGGAGAATTTTAGTTATTAATTTCGGTTACTGGTAATTTTGCGTTTAGTTCTTCAATTTTCTTTTTATCTAAAGCAGTTGGCTTTTTAAAAATTTCAACATATTTTACAGATTCCATATCAAGTAAGTTTGTTACATCTTCGGAAATCTTTTTCTTATACATTGAATTTAGAGACACTAAAGGTGGCAAATCTAATTCAACTTCTTTACCAACTATTGTAATTTTAATATCTTTTAATAGTTGTACATCTGGCCCTGTTCTTGGTTTTATAAACCATTCAATAATCATTCTTATCTTGTTTTCAGGACCTTCAATTTTTTCAGTAATTTCTAAATTAAATATTAGAGTTTTTCCAGCTAGAGGATGATTAAGATCAACTTTAACCCTTCCACCTGTAACAGAAAGTATTTTACCAGCCTTATTGTCCATATTCATTATCATTCCTGGAACTGGTTTTTGACCATGTTTTTTAAATTCAGCTAAAGGAATAGTTTTAATCATTTTAACATCTCTTGGGCCATATCCTTGTTCTGGTAATATTTCTATTGTCTTTTTTTCAGAAACTTTCATACTAAGTAAAGCATCATCAATTGGTTTCATTACCCAATTTGCCCCTACAACTAAAGGCATATCTTCTGATTTATCAAATTCTATACTTCCTTCTTTAATTTTTGCATCGTACTTTATTCTAACGAAATCATTCTTTTCCATGGTGTTTATTTGGTTATGTGATATTTAAATGTTTATTGGTTAACATACTTGTTATGGCTTTTGAGGAAAAAATGTTTAATATTAAAGTAACTAAAAAAGATGGAATGTTTGATGCTAAACTGACTAGAAGCGATGGACCTGATATTGAAAAGCTTATTGTAAGAAGATTTGAACTTTTTTATCCAGAAGGAATTGAAGAAAAAGAAGCATATGAAGTAATTGCTGCGTTTATAGGAAAAGAAAAACAACCTGATAAATTAGTTAAAACATTAATAGGTTCAAAAAAACATCCAGCCGAATATATCGCATCTTGTTTAGAAAAGGGGTATCTTACTTTTGAGGAAATTGGTGGAGAAACCACTTATCATGTAAATAAGGACGAATTATATGCTAGTATATAATAACCGATAACATTATAAAGATTATAAGACAATTTATAATTTATGAGTAAACAAGAATTCTGTGATATATTAAAACAAACTGGCGAGTTTGATGACGTAGAAGTTAAAATGATTAGAGCCATGCTTAATTTAGAAAATCGAGATATGGCAAAATTTACAGCAGTAACGATTGCAAATGAATTAGACATGTCAGTTACAAATGCATATAAGTATCTTTATTCTCTTCAACAAAAAGGAGTTGTTGAAAGTATAGCTGGTAAAAATAAAGTATTTTGGTTAGCAAGATCAGCTAATCCGTTTCCAAGATTATTTAGTTATGTTACAAAAAAATACATTGACAAGCGTGGAATGTTTGATAAACTTGAAGAACTGTATAAAGGAATTGTTAGAACAGACGTTGTATGGTTTGGAGAAAAAATGTATGAACAGTATGAAAAGAATTTTGAAGATAGAGCCTCGTTTTTAATTGATGTATCAAAAGAAGAACTATTGATTACAACTCAAAGGTTTTTTGATAATATTTTAATTTTAGATGCATTAAGAAGAGCAGTAAAAAGAGGAGTTAAGATTAAAATAATTTCTAATGAAATTGATTCTGATCGAATGGATGGACTTAAGAAAATAGGAATCGCATTTAGATTGGGGAAAGCCTGGCCTTACATAATGGTTATGGATGAACGTCATGGTATTACAGTTGATAAAGAAGGTAAGGGTCTTTGGTTTTTGAATTGTAATACAGATTATAAAGTTAAGTTTGATGAAATGTGGGATTCGTCTGAAGAATATTAATCTTCTAATTCAGTAATTTTTAATTTTTCAATACCATCTTTGCCAATCTTATATATTGCACCTGGTATATTTTTTTCTTCTTTTGATCTAGGCTTACCAGACCATTCTTCTATATCAGTTAACATAAATTCTTTAGATTTTTTAATTAGAAAATTAGCCATTTCTTTTGCTTTATCATCAGAATCTAATGTAAATTTCCAACCAATTCTTGAGCACTCTGGTTCTTCTATTTCATATTTTTTCATTTCTTCTTTAGTATAATTTTTAGCTAATATTTCGGCCCACGGATTGGATCCGTGTTCAAAACCTATAGTTGTTAGTCTGTCGTCCCATTTATCAGAAGGATGATAATTATATTCATCAGCACCTTCTCCAGTCCCAAAAATAAATTTTGTTAAATCAATATCAATATTACCAGTATATTCTTTATATCTTACTAAATCGATCCATATTTCATATTCCATAAATAGACTTAGACAGAAAAGGATTTAAGTCTATTCAATCAGCAAACTGTTTTTCAATTAAAAATATTTCATTTTCTAAAATAGATATTTTATCATTGATAATTGTCATCCAAATTACAGATGTTATTAGTAGAGTCATACCTATAGCAAAAAATATATCGCTTTTAAACAGTGTTAGAGACCATCCAGCTATAATCCCAGTAATAGCAGAGAATATAGCATAATAGATTGTTCTTCGATTTAAACAATTATTATGTCTTGATCTATAGAAAGCTTCTCCCGAAACTTTATTTTGATTTGGCAATTCCAGCACCTGCTACTGTAAATATGACACCTAACCAGAAAGGTACATTACTAAAATCTTTTTGAAAAGTTTGTATGCTAGCAAGAACTATAAACAAACCAAGAACAGCAAGCATTGTTCCAATAGATTCTGTCATATTCATTTTATCACCAGTTATTATTTTGCTTCTAGACCTTATATATGTTATTTACTTTGGTGACGGTGAATAGCTATTCAATTAGTATTCCAGGTTTCTTTGGTTCAGCAATTTTTGCTTTAGGAGCGTCTGATTTTTCAGCAGAAATAATTTCAATCTTACAGTTGAAGATTTCTTCAAATTCTTTTTTATGTTCTTTTAATGCAGTTGTTTCAACTGTTGTTGTCATTATCATATCATCTAAAGGAATTTTTTTATTTAATTTCATAATATAATTTGTAGCTTGCTTACCATGCTTATTTATTTTTTCATCTTTCATTATGTCTCTAAGATTTTTACCTTCTACAATCATATTGTAGACATCATATTTCCAAGACGGGGTTACAAAGATGCTAATCTTATTTGGATTAACTTTTGACAATTTAATTATTTCTTTAATATCATTCATTACATCATAAATATATTCTTCACCAGCTTCTACTTTTGGATTTATTTTTTTAACATCAACAGTTGGCCATTTTGTAATTGAGATAAAATTCTTTTCTCCTAATTTCTCCCAAACTTCTTCTGCTACTGCTGGAGCAAATGGTGATAATAGTTTCAAAAATATTTTGTAAGCATATTCAGATGGATATCGATTTAATTTATTTGCGAAATCCATTAATTCAATTACAGCATAGTTCTGTTCAAGATCTTCAAGGTGTTTTGTAACTTTTTGTATTTTAGTTTGTGCTACACTATCTATATATTTATTTCCTTTAGCTTCTTTCATTTGATCAAGCATAGTATATGTTTTTTCAATGAATTTAGAAACTGAAACTAATTCAGATTCAGACCATTCAACCTCTTTGCTCGGATTGGCCATAAATAATAAATATGTTCTTAATGCATCGGCACCATACTTTTCAATTGTAATTAGTGGATCAACTACGTTTCCCTTTGATTTACTCATTTTACTTCCACCAAGATTCACCATACCATGGTTTAATAATTTCATAAATGGCTCATCAAAATCTAAATATTTTTTATCTTTTAAAAATTTTGTAATAAACCTAGAATACAATAGGTGTCCAACAGCATGTTCAATACCACCAATATATTGATCAACTGGCATCCAATAGTTAACTAGCTTTTTATTAAATATTTCTTTATCATTAGGAGAACAATATCTAAGATAATACCAAGCAGAATCTACAAACGTAGTCATTGTATCGGTTTCTCTTTTTGCTGAACCTTTACAGACTGGACACTTGGTGTTAATAAACTTTTCATCTGTAGCCAGAGGCGTACTTCCTTTCTTTCCAAATTCAACATTAAGTGGTAATTCAACAGGTAATTCTTTTTCTGGAACAGGAACAATTCCACACTTATCACAGTAAATAATTGGAATTGGTGCACCCCAATATCTTTGTCTTGAAATATTCCAATCTCTTAATTTATAATTAACTGTTTTTTCAGCCCATTTCATTTTAACAAGATAATCAGTAATTTCTTTACTCGCGTTTTTAGAATATGTTCCATTAAATCCTGGAGAGTTAGCCATTACACCTTCATCGACAAAAGCCTCTTTTATTTTATTTGCATCCAGTTCGCTGTCTTTAGGTTGGATAACCATCTTTATTTTTAATTTATTTTGCTTTGCAAACTCAAAATCTCTTTGATCGTGAGCAGGAACAGCAATAACTACACCAGTTCCATAACTTGATACAACATAATTTCCTAGCCATATTGGAATCTCTTCCTTCGTAATTGGATTAATAGCATATTTTTCAGTAAACACACCTTTTTTTTCCTTTAGTAAAGCAGTTCTTTCAAGTTCACTTAATTTTCTAGTTTCTTTAATAAAATTTTCAATCTCTTTTTTATTTGAACTATTTTCAATTAGTTCGTTAACCATTTCATGTTCAGGCGCCATTGCTAAAAATGTAATTCCAAAATATGTATCAGGTCTTGTTGTAAAGGTTTTAATTTCTTTTTTAGAATCTTTAATAGGGAATATTAAATCTACTCCATTACTTTTACCAATCCAATTTTTTTGGGTTGTTTTTAATCGTTCAGACCAGTCTACATTGTCTATATCGTTTAATAAACGATCAGCATAGTTTGTAATTTTAAAGAACCACTGTTGAATATCTTTTTGAATAACTTCAGAATCACATCTCCAGCATTTTCCGGATTTAACATCTTCATTAGCTAAAGTTGTTTGACATCCAGGACACCAGTTGCCTAGTGCATATTTTCTATATGCTAAACCAGATTCAAGTAATTTTAAAAATAACCACTGTGTCCATTTATAATAATTTGGATCTGCGGTGTTTAATTCTTTTGACCAATCATAGCTTAAACTTAATCTTTTTGCTTGCTCTTTCATTACAATAATGTTTTTCTTTATATTTTCATTTGGATGAATACCCTTTTCAATTGCATCGTTTTCAGCTGGTAGTCCAAACGAATCCCACCCCATTGGATAAATTACATTAAATCCTTGCATTCTTCTAAATCGTGCAAAGGAATCACCAATAGAATAGTTTCTTGCATGACCCATGTGAAGACCATAGCCAGAAGGATAGGGGTACATTTCAAGAATATACATTTTTTTACCTTTATCTTTGGTTTCAAATATTTTTGACTCTATCCATTTCTTTTGCCATTTTGCTTCAATCTTTTTAAAATCTGTCATAGTATTACCATTTAGATTTCTTGATATTCCAACTCACTTGTTTTAAAATAATCTTTAATAAATTCTATAGCATCTTCTACTGAGAATCCTTTACAAGTATATATATCAACAGTAAAAAAATTAAATTTGTCCCAAGTATAAACCGATCCTCCAGATTCTGCCCAACCAATAAAACCAGCTATTCCATGGTGTATTGGGTGTTTAAGTTCATTTGGAGTAAATATAATAGGTTCTATTATTTTTTTCATTTTTAAATTTTCAGTTAACTTGATTAAGAAGTTTTTGATAATTTCTTCGTCGATTTTTATCGTATACCTTCCTTCTACGATTAATCGTTTTCTTGTGATTTTTGGTTCTAAGTTTATCATAACTCTAATTCACCCAATATCGAACAGTCTCTCCACATATACATTTATATGATGTTCCCAAATATATACTTAGTGATTATATGAAAAAAATATTAGCAATAATTATGGGAATCTTAGTATTTGCAACACCTGTAGTTGCAGCAAATAGCTTCGGAGTAGATGTAGGAGCACTTCCAACTCATTGGTCTTATGGATTTAAGAAAATGGGAGAAGGTTTAGCACTTGCATTTACATTTAGACAAGAAGCTAAAGCAAAACTACAATATGCTTATGCTCTTAGAAGAATGGCTGAAGTTGAAGAATTAGATGAACTTGGAGAATATCAATATACGAATCAATTGGTTGAAAGATATCAATATAGAATGGAAAAAGTTCAAGAGTATATTGAAAATATAGAAGAAGTTACTGAAACAACAACAGAACTTGGAGCAAAAGTTCAAGAAGCAGCACAGACACAAACACAGGTTTTACAAAGACTTAGATCGAGAGTGCCTGAAGAAGCTCGAGCAGGAATAGATCAAGCAATAGAATCAACATCACAGATTAGAGAAAGAATAAGAGAAAGACTTCAAGAATGTGATGGAGGTTGTACAGGAGTAGAAACATGTCAAGGGGATTGTTTAGAAGGAGAAACATGCGACTGTGCACAAGAAATGAATCAAGAGCAAAATCAGGGAGAAACCCAGAACCAAGAACAGAACACAGAAGGAAACGGATTTGAAGGTAATAGTTCTGGACAGCAGGGTCAATAGACCCATCCTTTTATTCTTTTAAATTCTATTAAATTACTATATTTATTATGCCCCCGTAACTCAGCTTGGATAGAGTGTCTGACTTCTAATCAGAAAGTCGCGGGTTCGAATCCCGTCGAGGGCACCATTATAATTAGAGGTGAAAACATGTTTGAAAAACAAATGAAAAAGTTAAAACTACTTGATTTAGCTTTAGTAAAAATTGCTGTTGTAGCTTTTGTATTATTTGCAATAACAATCTGGCCTACTTTAATGAATTGGGTTAATAGTATCAATCCTTGGTACTTTTTGATCATATCATTGGTTTGTGCAGTAATGGTGCAAATAAGAATTTGGAAAAAATAGTTTAAGTCCACCACACCTTTTAGTAACATTCCTCAGAATCCACATATTTTAAATGTAACACCGTTAAATAATTCTATGAACAGTATGAATAAAATCTTAATTCCAATTTTGATTTTCATTTTACTAGTTACACCTGCGCTAGCAGAGGTTCATGAATTACATTACTTTGGACTAGAAGGGTGTCCTCACTGTGTTAATTTAGAACCATATTTAGAAGATTGGGCTGTCAAATATACTAATTTAACTTTAATAAAACACGATGCATCAGTTGAACAAGAATTGTTTAAACATATGCTAACTGATTATGGAGTTCCAACTAACGAATGGGGTTCAGTTCCTAGAGTCTTTATATCAGATTATACTTGTGTAGGAGATATTCCTTGTATAAACGGACTTGATGTTGAGATAGAAAAAGCAATTGAATTTGGATGTCAAACACCAACATGTATAAACGAGCCTGAAGAAATGCATTTAGGAAAGTTAATGGCACTTGCTGCAGCAGATGCAGTCAGTCCTTGTGAATTAGCAGTTCTTACAATGTTACTTACAGCAATAATGATTAGAAATCCAGATAAAAAGAAAAAGATACTTTGGGCAGGACTTGCTTTTGCATTAGCAGTATTTTCTGTGTATTTTATTTTTGGATCACTTATAGTTTTAGGATTTAAATCATTAAGTGGTTTAGCAAGTTTTAATTCATCAATTCTCTATAAAGTTTTAGCAAGCTTTGCAATCTTATTAGGTCTGATTAATTTGAAAGATTTCTTTACTCCAGATAAGCCTTTAGCAGAAGTGCCTTTAGGTTGGAGACCAAAGATGAGAGCAATAATATCAAAAACAGCATCAGTGCCTGGAGCATTTGTAACAGGTTTAATCGTTTCACTCTTTTTAACTCCTTGTACAATTGGTCCATACTTTGTAGCTGGAGGGATATTATCTGAAATGGTTTGGACAACAGCTTTACCACTTTTATTGGTTTATAATTTGATATTTATTTTACCAATGATCGGACTTGTATTTATGATATATTTTGGAGTTTCGAGTATTGAAAAGACGAGTAAGGTTAGAAAGAACGTTTGGAAGTACACTCATCTTTTAATCGCTTTACTAATGTTCGCACTTGGAATTTCAATGTGGATGGGCTGGATATAAATACCCTTTTCTTCAAATTAGTATTATGGTTAAAACAATGATTATTGAGGATGGCAAGATTATTGAAGGAGAAGTTATTGAAAGAGAGATAGTTTATGAAGACGCAAAGAAAGAAGTTGCGATGTATTTTCAAATGAAGGGAACATCTGATATAGCAGATTTGCATCAGAGTCTTAGAATTCCAGTATGCATGTTAACTGAAATAATAGACGAATATATTCAAGAAGGGAAATTGGAGTAGTATTATAAATAGTTTTTCTACTAATTAGTATTATGGACAAATATCCTTCTCTCAATAAAGTTAAAGAACTTTATGAAAAATATGAAAAACGCGAAATTACATCTAGCGAATTCTGTCAAGAGTATAAAAATATTCCTAGAGAACATATGGGCGGGGTTGAAAAATATATAGATTATTTGATAGAATTGCGTGAAATAGTATTAGATCCAGGTCTTATGGACGAAATTCTTGGTATAGATAGAACCAAATCTTGTATGCCAAGGAGACCAAGAGACAATATGCCAATTCTTACACCAGATGTAAGGAGACGTTGGGAAGAAGCATTAGAGAAACTCGCGTAAATAAGCTTTTTATTCTTTGTTATACCATAATTTACTATGACAAGAGTTATTACTGTGATTTCTCTACTTTCTGAGTAAAAGAACATTTATACCCAACTTTGTTTACAGATAATTAATGATAAAACTAGAAAATTTGATAGGTCTTAATTATTATTTAGAATTAACACAGGGGTTTAGAAATCTTGTTAAATATAGAATTTGTGAGAAATATGGTTCTTTAAGACAGTTTGAAATTCAGACAAAAGTTTTATGCAAATCTTCTTTTGGAGAAATTCTTAAAGAAAATAGATTTATAACATTTGATAAATGGCTTGATGTATGTAAAGTTCTCAAAATTGATATTAAAGTTTTAAAGAATAATATTAAAAAAAATAAGATTAAATAATAAAAATGGTTGTTTTTTTACACTAGACCAGTTTCCAGTAAAACTTTCTAAAGAATTAGCATCATTAGTCGGGCACGCTTTAAGTGATGGTCATATCAATAGTAAATCACACTGTTTTGAGTATACTAATGGTAGTTATGAATTACAAGAAGAAGTTTTAAAATATATAAAACAAATATTTAGATGCGCTCATTACCATGAACATTTCTATAAGGTTATAACAAGAGGCTATAGTAGAATAATAGGCGATACACTTAATTTGGCCGGGGCGATAGTAGGAAACAAGATTACGACAGAATTTGAGATCCCAAAATGGATAAGAAGTGGAAATAGGGAAGTTAGGAAAAGTTTTATTAGAGCACTATTTGACGACGAGTCTACAGTTAAGGTTGGTAGCAAGGAAATTCTTTTCAAACTCTCTAAAAATGAGAATTATATGGATTCGTTTTACAAGTTTATGAACCAACTCAGACAACTGATAGAAGAACTCGGAATAGAGGTTACTTCTATAAGACAAGAAAATATACTAATTGGTAAAAACGGAAGAACAATACAGCTGGTTCTAGGAATTCATGGATATGACAATTTTGTGAAATATAGAGATGTAATTGGATTCACTTCAAAAGACAAAATAAATAGCTTAAATAATTTGTTAAATAGTTATCAGAAATTTAAATTAAAAGATGGTAGAGGGCAGTGGTTAGTTTATGATAAATTAGATAAACCGAAAACCATTTATAGCTTAATGTTCCAATTAGATATGACATATACAGCTGTGTATAAACACTTAACTAAATTTCGAAATAAAGAACTAATCGAAAAAATTGAGTTTAGTAGAACAAAACCAGCTATGTGGAGGAGAAAAAAATGACTAGAGTCCTAAGCATAATTTCGGGAAAGGGCGGTGTCGGAATCCAATAAAATATTGTTTTTTTGGCCGAAAAAACCACTACTGTAACCAACCTGGGATTGTCTCTAATAAAACAAGGAAAAAGAGTAATAATAGTAGATGCAAATGTTACAACACCAAATTTATCACTACATCTTGGAATACCATTTTATCCAGTAACTTTACACGACGTACTTAGAGGAGATGTAGATGCAACAGAAGCAATATATGAACACGAATCAGGATTAAAAATTATTCCAGCTTCTTTAAAGACAGATGATATGGCAGAGACTGGAATTGAAAAACTTTATTCTGTTATGCTTAATCTTTTAGGAAGAGCAGATATTATAATCATAGATGCAGCAGCAGGACTTGGTAAAGAAGCATTAGCTGCAATAAACGTTGCTGATGAAATTATAGTTGTAACAAATCCAGAACTTCCAGCAGTAACAGATGCATTAAAAACTGTTAAAATTGCTGAACAATTTGGAACACCAGTACGAGGAATTGTTATCAATCGATATAGAGGATTAAAACATGAAATGAGTATAGAAAATGTTCAGCACATGTTAGAAAAACCTATTATTTCTATTATTCCAGAAGATATTGCTATTCCAAGATCTATTGCGTGTAAGATACCAGTTGTAAAAAATAGTCCAAGTTCTAAATCATCTAAAGAGTTTAGAAGATTGGCTGCACAAATTTCTGGTTCAGAGTTTGTAGAAAAAGAAGGAAACTGGTTTGAAAGAGTATTTGGATGGATGGTTTAATGCTTTAAATCTTTAACAGCTTTCCAAAAACTTTCATGTTTCTTTTCCATAATAACTATTATCTCATCTAAGAAATAACATGGGAGTATAACTAATATGAAAAATAATAATATCCCAATACTAATTGATGATATGATTAAACCTTCACTTGCAAATTGACTTGTAAGAGGAACTGCTACATTAAATGCTATTGAATAATATTCAGAACTAAATGGATAGAGTAATGCAACTCCTGGTTCAGTAAATACGTCTAACATTACATGGCTTGAAAGGAATATTAATAATAGTATTGAAAAAGCTTTCATGTAAAAATTCTTTTTAAGAGAAAATGCCCACACAATAAACGCGATTGGTAAAAGAACTGTTATAAAAACATTGTGAAACGTTGCTCTTTCTAGTCCAATAAAATGATCAATATCAATTAGAACCGTAAGTGCAGCAACAAGTAAAATATTTCTAATTGGATGTTTAATGTGAACTTTAGCAGCAAGCGCTCCAATTATTGGAAATATGAAATGGAATAAACTATCCATATAATCCCTCTAAGTTAATTTCAAAACTAATTACAGATCTTTCAAGACCCCACTTTTCTAAAACTCTTGGATGTAATTCTCCAAAGAATCCTATACTCTTAGTATTAACAAATATCTCTCCACACCGAGTTGGAATAAATGATGGATGATTTATTGATTTAATATCAAATTTAATTCCAATTTCATTTAATACACCTTCTACTATGGATTTAATTTCTGTCAAATTAGCATTGTCATGAGAAATTGCACCAGCTAAACATCTAACTGTTCTAGTCTTAGTTTCTTTTGAATTATCAAATAATACTATATCACCAACTTCAAATATTTTTTGAGGATACTCATTATGTAAATTGTGTGATAATACTTTTACTAATGAAGGTGTTATCCAAGTTCTACAAACTGAATATTCAGATGAAACAGGATTTACTAATTCAACTGCTTCTCCACCGGTTAACATATTATCAAAATTATTTTCTTTAGAGCTTAAAACAAAATTTAAAAATTCATTAAATCCAAAACCAATCATGGTTTCTCTAACCTTTCTTGTAAACACTTCTTTTTCACTTAAATTACCTATTGTTGCTAATTTAGGAACAGTTGGTACAAACTTATCATAACCATAACCAATTGCAACATCTTCTATTATATCAACTGGATGTAAAATATCAGAACGGTAAGGAGGAATAGAAACTGTTATCCTTCCACCTTTTGCTTTAACAGTGTATAACATTTTTTCTAAATAACTTTTAATTTGTGTTTCATCTAATTCTAAACCTAATAAATTATTTATTTCTTCTTTTGTTATAATGATTGAAGACGGATTAAGTTTTGGAAACTTTTCTTTATTTACTTTAACTGTTTTGATTACTCCTTTTCTTTCTAC
This sequence comes from Nanobdellota archaeon, assembly GCA_018901655.1. GTDB lineage: Archaea > Aenigmatarchaeota > Aenigmatarchaeia > Aenigmatarchaeales > Aenigmatarchaeaceae > JAHIEG01. The sequence goes on along the minus strand of JAHIEG010000004.1, from coordinate 4,808 downwards.
AATATTAGTTAGTATAATATTTAGACATTGTTCAACAGCTTTTCTATCTGTTCCAGTTACGTCGATAAATAAATTTTTAGTTTTAGATGTAACTTTAGTTCGATCAGAATTAATTATTGGTGGAAAACTTAAAACACCTTCTTTGTCAGTAAACACTGGATAAGAATCATTTAGTAAGTGAGCATAAGTTTTTCCTTTTGGATGTTCATTCAAAATTTGTTTAATATTCATCTCTCTAGTTTCTTGAAGTGGTACAAATGTAATATCATCTACATCATGATATTCAATTGCTAAACCCTGTATTGTATCTAAATCATGAACTCCGATTGCAACTTTTTTTCTATCTCTTCCAACTGATCCATGAAGTTTTTCTTGAATCTGCATTAATGATTTAACTAATTCATCTGTCATTTCAACACCTTCAACAATTGCTGCTAAGAAGATTGGTCTAACTTCTGATTCGCCATTGATTGTAAACTTTGAATCTTCAATTTTTAATTCTTTAGCTGGTAATCCTAAGTACGCTTTCATTGCTCTTGCTATTCCTTCAACTGAAACCATGTCTAATCGATCTGGGTTTATTTCAACAGAAACATTATCTGCAACAAATTCAGCTTCGCATTTAAGATTAAATAATAAGTCTTCTATTTCACCGTTTGACATTTCTTTTCCAACTAGTTTGATTAAATCATTTTTGCTTATTTCAATTATCATTTATCTCACCATTGGAGTTTCACGACTCCATTTTAAATCATTTGTAAACAGCTCACGAATATCATTAATACCCATTTTAATCATAGCAATTCTATCAAATCCAATCCCCCAAGCAAGAATTTTACATTTCTCAATACCAAGAGGTCTAACAACTTCTGGTCTAAATATTCCACCAGGTAAGCATTCAATCCAACCTAATTTAGGATGCTTGATGTAACCTTCAACACTAGGTTCGGTATAAGGGAAATATCCTGGTTTAAATTTAATTTCAGTTGCGCCAATTAGTTTCGCAAACTCAGTCATATATCCTAAAAGATGACCAAAGTTTAGATCTTCTCCAATTACAATTCCTTCACACTGATGAAATTCTGCGAGATGTGAAGCATCAACTACATCATATCTATAATTTCGTCCAATACAAAAATATTTACCAGGACGATCACCGTGTTGAGCTAATGTTCTTGCAGATACAGCAGTAGTATGAGAACGCATCATTAATTGTTTTGCTACATCTTCACTCCATTCTCCACCCCAACCAGCGCTTTCAGTTACCCAACCACCTTCGTGTGTTGCTTTTACTTTAGCAACTAAATTTTTATCAGGTAAATCTCCTTTTGTTGGATGTTTTAAAAAGAACGCATCATGTAAACTTCGACCAGGGTGATCTTGTGGCATAAACAATGCATCTGAATTCCAAAAACCAGTTTCAATAATTGGTCCTTCCATTTCTTTAAATCCAAGTCCAACTAGTTTTTCTTTAATCTCTTCAATAAATTGAATATAATGTTGTTTCTTTCCTGGATATATTTTTGGAACAGGAGAATTAATATCATAGTTTTTTAAAGGAATTGTTTTCCAAACACCGGATTTTAAAATCTCTGGAGTAAGTTGTGCAATCTCTTTAATTTCTTCTTTTATTTCTTCACCTTTTTTCTTAAAAATCTTTTGAAACAATCCTTCTTTATTTTTAACAATTTCAGATTCTTTATGTTTAACTTCTTCAATTAATTTTCTATTTAATAAAATTTTAGATAGTTCAGAATCTCCTTTAGAATTAACATCAGATAATGCAATTTCAAGTTCACTTTTACTTTTTAGTGCATCCTTACCTTCTTCTGTTAAATCTGCTACTCCATTATTTACATCAATCCAATTGTTTTTCTTTGCCCAACCAACAGCTATAATAGCTCCAGGTAGTTGAGATATTTCTTTCATACTTTTTGGAAGTGATTTTAATAGATTCTTTTCTGGTAAACCCTGCTTTAGGTATTTTTTGCCTTCTTCAGTTAATTGATACATAGAATCAATCCTTAACCATAAATTTGTTTAAAACTTTTTTAGCATTTTGTCTTTTGACTTGATGTTCTTTTAAAAATATTTTCAACTTATCTATTAATATTTGTTTTAATTCTCCTGTTAATAATTTTCCAGATTTGTAATCATCATATATTTTCTTTAACTTCTTATCATCACTTTCAAACAATCTAAGATATTGATATGAAACATCAACATCTGGATTTCCACCTTTCTTTCTATGTTCTTCTAACGTCGCTTGTCCACCAGAGAAAGCATATTTTTTAATTTTAGTTTCAACCTCGATTGGACTATCTGTTAGTGCAATATAAGATAATGGGTCTGAAGCAGACATTTTATCTCCTCCAAGTCCGGGCAAGAATGTATTATACGTTGAGCTAATTTGAATAAAATCATTTTTTATTTTATTACCCATTCCTCTTGCTAATCTAATATGTGGATCCTGATCTACACCTACTGGAATTAATACTGGAACCTTGCCTTCAAATTCAGGAAGTTGTGCGTGAAACATATCAGATGCTTGTAGTAATGCAGATACCATTTTGCCAGGTGTTATTTCTCCATAAACTGCTTTAAACTCATTAAACGTTGCGTGTTTTGCAAACAAGTTTTCTAAACGATAATACGCGTTTGATTTTTTAGAATCATTTGATCTATCACTTTGAAAGTAAATGTGACAGTCTTTTGGATTCAAACCTAAAGCAATATAATTAGTAATATATTCTTCAATAGCAATTTTCCTACTTTCTTCAAGACTTTGTCCTCTTGCATGAAATGCTTCAATATCAGCAACTGCAATATATACCTTAGCTCCAAGTTTTTGATAAAACACCATTTGTTGTGCAATTATCATGTGTCCAATATGAAACTTACCTGTTGGCATCAGACCTGTCATCATTACAAATTTCTTTTTATTTTTAACAGAAACTAATATTCTTTGAAAGTCTCGATGTGCAAATATAAATCCTCTTCTGAACAGTAATTCTTTTTCAAACACGTCTGGAAGTTTCTTCATCGGTGTTAGACCAAATTCCTTGATTAATCTACCATAGTCTATATCGCCACTAACCTCCCACGGAGTTACTTTCATTTCAGTCATATAACCACATTATATATTAGTATCCTTATTAAATATAATAAAGTGATAGCATGGTAAGTATAGAAGAAATGGCAGTATTTTGCAAGAGAAAAGGATTTGTTTTTCCAAGTTCTGAGATTCATGGAGGATTAGCTGGATTTTTTGATTATGGACCTTTAGGAGTAGAGATGAAAAATAACATTAAAAGATTATGGTGGAAGTCAATTGTTAACGATCGAGAAGATGTAGTAGGAATAGATGGTGCGTTAATAAGTCCAGAATCTGTTTGGAAAGCATCTGGTCATGTTGAAAACTTTATAGATAAGATTGGAGCCTGTAAGAAATGTAAAACTAAAGTTAAGTTAGACAAACACGAAATTGGAATAAAAAAATGTGAAAAATGTGGAATAGTTTATGCTGATGAAGGAGAGCTTAACCCAATGTTTGAAACAAGTGTTGGATCAACTGGTGTTAAAGACAAGGTATATCTAAGACCAGAAACAGCTCAAATGATTTATGTTAATTTTAAGAATGTATTAGATACTTCTAGAATGAAAATACCATTTGGAATAGCTCAAGTTGGAAAGGCGTTTAGAAATGAAATATCTCCAAGAAATTTTTTATTTAGAATGAGAGAATTTGATCAGATGGAACTTCAATATTTTGTAAGGGAAAAAAACGCAGCAAAGATATTCAAAGAATGGAAAAAAATAAGAATGGATTGGTATATTTCTTTAGGAATAGATAAAAAGAAATTAAGATTTAAGGAACATGATAAGAAAGATCTTGCACATTATGCTAAAGAAGCATTTGATATTGAGTTTGAATTTGATGAATTTGGATGGCAGGAGATTGAAGGACTTCATAATCGTGGAGACTGGGATTTATCACAACATGAAAAGTTTTCAAAACAAGATTTAAAATATTTTGATGATCAAACAAAAGAAAAATTCATACCATGGGTTGTTGAAACATCATCTGGTCTTGATAGAGCATTTTTAACATTTATGTTTAACGCGTATGTTGAAGAAGAAGTTAAAGGCGAAAAACGTATTGTATTAAAACTGCATCCAGATATTGCACCATTTAGAATTGCTATTTTACCATTAGTTAAGAAAGACGGACTTGCTGAAAAAGGTAGAGAAATATTTGATGAACTGAAAACAAACTGCAATGCATTTTATGATGATAGATCTTCTGTGGGTCGTAGATACAGGCGTATGGATGAAATCGGGACAAAATGGTGTATTACAGTCGATTATCAAACACTAGAAGATTCAACTGTAACGATTAGGGAGAGAGATACTATGCGTCAGGTTAGAGCTAAAATCAAAGATTTACCCGATATTATCAAAAAGCTTTCAGAAGGAGAGAAACTAGAGACATTTGGAAATTTTATTAAGTAGCCCATTTGTTTTGTAAATCATTTTTTAATTTATCTGCTTCTGTCTTTGTTATAGGATTTCTTATATGTTTATATTCGAAGAATGTATCAAAAAATAATTCAAAGTATTTAGAAAATATATAACCATCTTTGTTAACATTGAGGTTAAAACTATTTTTTACTATCCTTTTAATTTTTCTCATATTTACATTCTCATTTCCATATTTTGATACAATTCTTACTTTTCTAGCCCCTTTAACTATCCTCATATACTTGGCGAGATACATGATTTCCTTTGTTATTTTATTTGGAAATTTT
>JAHIEG010000020.1 GCA_018901655.1 Nanobdellota archaeon | reverse complement strand
TTTCAAATTCTAATCTTTTTAAATTATTTTCTTTCTCGCCTAAAATAATTGCTGTTCCGTCTAATCTTTTTTCAACAATTTCTAACTCTTTTTTTGCTTTATCTCTTTTTTGATCAAATTCACTTATACCGGATATTTCATCAATAATCTCTCTTCTTTCTCTTGGGGACATTTCAATTATTTCAGTAATGTCGCCTTGAAGAATTATATTGTGTCCGTCTGGACGAATATGCGCAGCTCTTAATATTTCAAGAATACTTTCTCTTGTTACCGTGTTATCGTTTAGTTTGTATATTGAAACTCCTCTTCTATTTACTTTTCTAGAAATTGAAATTTCTTCTTCATCGATAGGAAATACTTTATCTCTATTATCAAAATATAATTTAACTTTAGCAAATTCAGCTGGTTTTTTATCTAAACCACCGTTAAAAATCATTTCAAGCATTTTATCAGCTCTTAATGATTTAGCAGAAATTCTACCAAGTACAAAACATACTGCATCTAGAACATTAGATTTACCATTACCATTTGGACCGCATATTACAGAGAAATTACTAGGAAAGGTTACAGAAGTCTTTTTAGCAAATGATTTAAATCCTTGCATTTCAATTTTTTCTATTCTTACCATTATTTCTCACCGTCTAACATTTTTCGAATAATATTATTTTTCATAACTTTGATATGATTACCGTCTTCAACTACAAACAGAATTTCACCTTCTTCAATTTCAAACTTCTTTCTAAGTTCTAAAGGTATAACTAGTTGTCCTCTAGATCCTACTTTAGCAGAACCACATATTACTTCTTCTTTTTTCTTATTCATTTTATCATCCTATAGACACCAAAACTTTCTCTTTCTATTAGTCCCGTCTTTCTTAACCTTTGTAATTGTACACAAGTTCTATTGTTATTTGTATCTAGAATTTTTGCTAACTCTTTTGGTGTTATTCTATCAAAATTTTTTATTATATTATATATGTCCTTATAAGATAAGGAAGGAAGTCCAGTAGTTTTTAATTTTGATTTGTATTTTAAGATTTTAATAGCATTTTCTTTTTTGCAAGTTAGATGAGGTAAAAGAATTTCTAAGAGCTTTTTCATATGCTTTATTCTACTCACTCTAATAGTTATAATAGGTTTTTTAGCTTCCTTATTCATAAATCTACTAAAACATTTATAAGAAATATCGAGATCTTTCAATATTTTAATTACCTTTTCCATAACAGTCTTGTCAGTATTGTAGAAACTTACAAGTTTTGGTCTTTTTTCCTTTCCTTGAACTTGAAGTGCTACTGTTCCTTCCCCATCTAGAATACCGGCTAACCAGCCTATATCAGCTTCATTTATGGCTTTCATATTATTCATATTTATCACACTTATCATATTTAAAGATTTCTATTCATTTTTACAAATTATTACAGATAACTGTTGCTGATTCTGATGACTATGGGATATTTTTAGAATTTGGAACAATAAAAATGAGTTCAAGACCACATTTCAGGCCAGCTTTCTATATCCATGCTCCTAGAATTGGGGAGAGGATAAGAAGAAAAATAGAGAAATAATTATTTTAAATATAGACTATCTAATTCTTTCTGTAGACTCTTCTTTTTAAATTAATGTCACTTCTACTTCAAATACTTCTCCACTTTTCAAACTTTCAAACATTATTTTTTCCCAATAAGCATCATATCCGTCTTTCCAAACTCTCATTAAAAGATGATTAACTCCTAACCCAGTTATTTCTGTAGCTAACAAATTTTCAATGCTTGCTAAACCATTTGAATCACTATATGTATTTGCGATAGTACCCAAGTCAGAATATGTTATTTCTACTAATGCATTCTCAATTGAATTTCCATTCTCATCTGTAATTGTTAAGCCTATCCTTCCGCCTTCCTCTCCCTCTTGAAATACTATAGCAGATACTGTGTGTGCATTATAATATTTTGGAATATCAAATTGACTACTATAGTCATTGTAATTTGTCTTTGTTACATCAACATCAATCTTGCTGGTAGCTACGTTTTCAAATGTTGCGACACCATCACTAGACGTTCCTGTAACTGAATTATCATCCCACTTAACTTTTACAATTGCATTATCTACAGAATTTCCATTTGTATCATAAACTAAAACTTCTAAAACAGAACCACCTTCAACTAACCGAACTTCTGTCATAATTTCACGAGCTAACATTTTTATAGTTTCTTCATAACTTGAATATCCTTCTTTTGTTACCTTAATTTTTACATCAATCCCCACTGGAATATCTTTAAATTCAGCTTTTCCATTTTCAGATGTTTCTGTATAAATAGTTCGATTATTGTAAATAATAGTTATAATTGCATTTGACAAAGGAGTATCAGTAGGATATCCTGCTACGTCTATAAGCAGATTTCCAACATTTTCACGTTCTGTTAGAATAAATTGAATCTCTGTCCATTGTCCAGATACTATTCCAGCCCATTTACTTTCTTCTTCATAATTAACATTAGAAGCAATTAAATCAAATTTAGTAGGAGATAAATCTTCAATCCAAGCATTACCATTTGCATTAGTCATAACCTCATACTGTATACCTTTGATTGTTGCACGAAATCCGATATTTTCTAATGGTTCTCCTGTTTCCTCGTCTGTAGCAGTTATTAACAAAGAACCTCTGTTAACTGCAGGGTCTTTTAAAATTTCTTCAAGTTCACAATCATCTTCAACATTTAAAACAAAACCAAGTCCAAAAAGACTATCATCGATAGGTTCTGCTGTTCCAAGTTCTGTCCATTTTTGATTTATAGAATCATAATAATTGGCAGAATTAATTACACAACTACCTTTTATTTCATCTAATGTTTTCAGATGAACTTCTGAAGAAAATACCAAAAGGTTTGATCCCTTTAAAATTGGTGTGGTTGCTGTAGTACGATACATTGGAGCATATTTAATTATACAATCTTTCTTTACTTCTAACCATATTCCAGTATTAAGCATGTAACTCCTATGCTCATCTCTGAATGTAAAAAAATCAGAAGTTCCTGATGGTATATACAATTGCTTCCACGGATTAAATATAAAATATGAAGTAATATCGCCTTGTTCGCATGTTACACTTTCCATCCTATCTGAAGGTCCTATTAAATTCCACCCTTCATGTAATTCAAGTGCTCTAGTATTTTGAGCATAAACAGAAGTTTGTAATAGTCCAATAACTAAGAAAAAGCTCATTATTAATAAAATATTTTGATATTTCATTTTTATCACGGTAATGCTGGTGGTGGATTACCAGCTGATGATACGATTTCACCTAAATTGATTGTTGCTTCTTTGCCTAATATACTTTCTAAGGATGCTGGATAAAAATAATATAAGATTAATATCAAAAAGATAACTATAACAATTAAACCGACAAAAAGCCATATCTTTTTCATAATTATAATTCTTCCCCCCCACTTATAAATTTAACTAAATCTTTCAAATAGACTAACAATTAAATTTTTATAAACCCACCAAATTCCACTTCTAATCAGTGTGAGTAAGCACTGAAAAACGTTCAAGTGAGAACAATGATAAATCCAGATTCATTTATACACGATACAGTAGAATTATAGAAGGTGTTTAGCAAGCATCAATAATTTTAGATTTCTTTTCTATAAATAAACTAAAGACAATAACTCCTATTACAAAGATTATTAAACTTAAAATAGCTACAGTCCAGCTTAATTTTGTTAACATGTATAGAGCGAAACAAGCACCAATTGCAGGTAATATTGGGAATCTTCCAATATTCAATGGAATTCTAAACTGTCCGCGAATATGTGTTTTCTTATATCTTAGAACTATTACTGATAAATTAACTATCATAAATACAAACAGTGCACCGAAATCAGTAAGTGAAGCTACAAATTTCAAATCCTGTACTAATATGAATAAGATTGTTATTATTCCTACACAGAATAAAGCAGTGTATGGTATTCTTCTTACCTTTGATATTTTCATAAATATCAAAGGCAAGGATCCTTTTTCAGCCATTCCAAATATCATTCTGGAATATGCAAAAAATAAAACAAATACAGTACTACCTGTTGCAAATAACGCCATAATTGACATTAATAGTGCTCCTGTGGAACCCATTGTAACTTCTGCTACTTGTGTTAAAGGTGATGCAGAAACAGCCAATTCACTCCATGGAACAACACTTATTGAAACCAAAGAAACAAGAGTATATATTATAGTTGAGACGATTATAGATATTATGATTGCTTTTGGTAATACCTTTCTTGCGTTTTTTGTTTCTTCACTTAAGTTTGCAACATCTTCAAATCCTAAAAATGCAAAGAATATTAAGGCAGCAGCAGTGAAAACACCATTCCAACCAAAAGTAAAATCAAGATAATCAATAGATCCGACATATCCCAGTCCGGTAAATATTATCATCAAGAGACCCAAAATTGTTATACCAACAAACAGTGCACTGATTTTTAATGTGCTTTTAACACTGTAGAAATTAAAAGCTAGAGCAATTAAAACAATTAAGATTGCTCCTATCAACGGACTAACACCAAATAATCCTGAAAAATAACCACCAAATCCAAGAGATACTGCAGCAGCAGCAATTATTGCTGTTATTAATTTGAACCATCCAATTCCAAATGCAAACTTGTTGCTTTCAAATGCTTCTTTAGAATAAGTATATTCTGCAGCATCATAAGGAAGTTTTGATGAAAGTTCAGCATAACTAAGACCGGTGCACCCAGCTATTAGAGCTGCAAATAAAAATGCCAACCATGTTACATTTCCAGCTTCACCAGCTGCAACTCCTATTAGAACATAAATACCTGCACCTATGATAACACATAAACAATACATTGTAGCTTCAAATAATGTTATATTTCTTTTTAGTTTTGGCATTTAATCACATATATACAATATCAATTATTTGTTTAAGATTATAAACTTAATCTTTTATTAAAAATTTTAATATATTTTATCAAATTAAAATATTCTATAACAGGCTTACGGGTGGTTTAAAAAATACAAACATTTATAAGTATTAAAAGTAAAATAAAATTAGTGTTCAGGAGGATAATCCAGGTATTGGGGAATTAAGTCTTATGACTTGAAACTCAGCTTTGTTTCGGCAAAGTGATATTTGGGCCTTAAACTGAACACTGTTTTTAGATTCTAATTAAACCTATTGCTAGAACACAATTAATTTTAAAATATCAAACAATATCATATTATTATGGCAATAATGAGAACAGAATATTGAAGATTGTGTGAAGAGGCTTAATGAATTATCAAAAATAAGATAAATATTTTATATTAATTTATAATTCTTTAGAGAGTGTTTCAAATAATGTAAAATAAATTTTTAATTAAGATCCAATATTTTTCTTTTAAAATTTATTTTTTTGAATATATCAAATATTAAGGTAAATATAAAAGCAAATGTCATTACAATTATCCACGAAATTGCAGGAAGTGGAACAGTTTCAAATAGTTTGTTAAGAGGAGTATATATTATTGCAATTGTTGCTGCCACTGATATTGCTGACGCATATACGAGATACGGGTTAATCAGAGGAGATCTTGTTAATGTCATCTTTCTAAAGCTTCTGAAACTAAATGCTCCAGCTATTTCGAGAACAATTAATGCGAGAAGAGCTGTAGTTCTTGCGTAAATTTCTGATTGACCAAGAACATTAAATGTAAAATAAAATGTAGCCAAAGTAAATATTGTCATCAGTGTTCCTGCGCCTATAAGTAGTATTAGAAGATCTTTAGTTAGAATTTCAGCTCCTTTTCTAGGTTTTTCATTCATAATGTCTACTGAAGATCGGTTTAGTCCAAGAGTTATTGCAGGAAGATTATCAGTGACTATATTCATGAATAAAATTTGTAATGCTAGCAAAATAGGTATTGGCCAGCCGAGTAGTGGAACAAGTAATACGCCAATAAATAAAATTAATAGTTCTGAGTAATTACACGAGAGTTGATATGAAGCAAATTTTCTTATGTTGTTAAAAATCGTTCTTCCTTCTCTTATAGCATCTACAAGTGTTACAAAATTATCATCCTTTAATGTAAGATCAGCAACCGATCTCGATACATCTGTCCCGTTTTTACCCATTGCAACTCCAATATGTGCTTCTTTCAAAGCAGGTGCGTCATTTACACCGTCGCCTGTCATAGTAACTATTTCACCGTTGTCTTTCAGAGCTTTTACTATCCTTAGTTTATGCTCAGGTCTAACCCTTACAAAAATAGTTATATTTTTTATTATTTTTCTTAGTTCATCATCTGTTATTTTGTCTAGTTCGTGTCCTTCCAAAACTTCTTTTGAGTTAAGCCCAATCTGTTTTGCAATAGCAATAGCAGTTTCTTTATGATCTCCTGTTATCATTTTAATTTTGATTCCAGCTCTTTTACAAGTCATTATAGCGTCTTTTACACCGTTTCTTGGCGGATCGTCTATTGCAACAAATCCGACAAATACCATATCATTTTCCATATCTTCTTTTTTAGTAGATTCTGTTTTTTTATACGCAAGAGCAAGTGTTCTGAATGCATTTGATGTAAGTTTTGTGTTTTCTTTTAGAATCGCGTTTTTATCTTTTTCAGAGAGAACAGATATTCCTGAGTTTCTTTGTATATATTTACATTTTTTAAGCAAAATTTCAATTGCTCCTTTTGAATATATTATATTTGTTTTATTTTCTTTGATGAGAACAGACATCATTTTTCTTTCAGAAGAAAATGGAATCTCCTCAATTATTTCAGCATTAAAATCTTCAACAAACATATTCGCTTTTGATGACATTACCAGTAATGCTGCTTCTGTCGGGGCGCCAATAATATTGAAATTTCTGTTTTCTCCAGTCCTAGTTATTTTTGAATCATTACAAAGAACTGCTGTCTTCAATAATATATTTAAAGACTTGTCTGTTGTTGCATCTATTTTTTTATTATTTAATAAAAAATTTCCATTCCCTTCATAACCAACACCGGTTAGCTCATAAATTTTATTGTCTGTGAATATTTTTCTAACTGTCATCTCGCCTTTTGTTATTGTCCCTGTTTTGTCAGAGCATATTACAGTTGTTTCACCGAGAGTTTCAATTATAGACATCCTATTTACAATTGCGTTTTTCTTTGCCATTCTATATGATCCAACTGAAAGCGATGTTATCAAAACAACTGGAAATCCTTCTGGAAATGCAGCAACAGCAATTGCTATTGATAATATTAGGATTTCTATAGCAAGTTCGTTTGAAAACGGTGTCTGCATCAGAATTATAAGTCCAGTCAGAAAAGACATTATGATTCCAATTAATGCCATGTATTTTGCCATTTTATTTATTTTTTTCTGAAGCGGTAGCTCTTTTTCTGCTGTTGATATCATTTTGGCAATTTTTCCGAATCGTGTATTCATCCCTGTATGAAGTGCTTTAGCAGTGCATTTCCCACTGATGATGAATGTACCTGTAAAAAGAAGATTTTCTTCTTTTGGAGATTTAATATTTTTTACTGATGTTTTTTTTATTTCTGCTACTTCTCCTGTAAGAATAGCTTCATTTACAAGAAGATCTCTATTTGATAAAATAACGCAATCTGCAGGAATCCTTTCACCTGTTCTCAGTTTTAAAACATCTCCAGGAACAATCTGGTTTGTAGCTATTTCCTGCTCTTTACCATCTCTTATAACAATTGATATAGGTACTGTCATGCTTTTTAATTTTTTTATGGCGTTTTCTGCCTTGTATTCTTGAACAAAACCTGTTGTTATTATGAGAATAATAATGGCGAATATAACATAAGCTGTTACTGACTTACCTACAAAAAATGAAATCAGCATAGCAGATAGGAGGAGATATATTATAAAATTATTTTTTATCTGTCTTAGTAGTATTGATATAGGATAAACTTTGGCAACATCTTTTATTTCATTTGGACCGTACTGGCGTAGTTTTCTCTCAGCTTCAGAACCTTTTAGCCCAGATTTAATATTAGTCATAGAGATAGTTGAATATTGTATATTATAAATATTATATTTTAAATTAAATGTTTAGCAAGTAATAGTAATTTAGGTTTTTTTATAAGAATTTTAGCTAATCCAACTACTTTAGAACCTTTAGCCATTTTTAGAAGATCGTCTCCAGACAATGATTCTGCCATCATATTCATATCATCATCTGATAGCTTGTCAAAGAATTCTCTAAGCTTCTGAACTTTTAATAATTTGTTTCCCCTCGCTTCCCACCATAATTTATTATAAAGTGATAAAGCTTCTTGTGAAACATCATTATTTTCAATTGCTTTTGCAACTACATCGGCTAATAATTTACCAGCATCTGTTGCTTCATGCATTCCTCCACCATGAATAGCATTAACTTGATGAGCAGCATCTCCTACAACTGCAAATCCATTTAGAACCATATTATCTAATAGACCACCTACAGGAATCCCTCCAGCATTTACTTCAATAATAGAAGCTTGACTAAACAAATCAGGTCTAGATTCAATCCATTCTTCAAGAAGTTGTCTAGCAGACTTTTCAGTCATAGCTGTTCCAATTCCTACATTAGCTACTCCATCCCCTTTAGGAAATATCCAAAGGTATCCTCGTCCAGCTATTTCTTTTCCAAAAAATAGTTCTAATTTTTTAGGATCTCTTATTTTAACATTAGCCATTTCAAATTGAAACCCAGATTCAATATCAATTAATTTATTAGTTGTATTAAGTCCAGCTTTTCTAGCTATAGTTGATTCAACTCCATCAGCTGCAATTACAACTTTAGCTTTTATTATATATTCTTGATCTTGATATTTTGCTTTAACTCCAACTACATAATTATTTTCTATAATTACATCAGTAACTTCAGTTTTAGCTTGAACATAAGCACCTGCTTTAGCAGCTTCATATGCTAAGAATTTATCTAACTCTTTTCGTTCAACAACATATCCAGCTAAGTCTCCCATGTTTACTATAACTTCTTTACCAGAAGGAGCATAAACAATTGCACCATTAATTGGCTGTCTTATAACATAATCTGGAACTCCTAGTTTAATTATTTCAGTTGCAGTAAGAGGTAATCCTTCACCACATCTTTTTGGTGTTCCTATTTCTTGTCTTTTTTCAAGAAGTGCTACTTTTAATCCATGTTTAGCTAAATGCATTGCTGTGATTGAACCACCTGGTCCTGCTCCAACTATAACTACATCATACTCATTTTTTAACATCATTTTTCCACCTTAATTGCTTTTACTGGACAGATTGTTGCACATGTATTACAAAGAATGCATTTGTTTTTATCAACTTCTACTCCGTGTTCTGTTAATCTTAAAGCATTAACTGGACATACTCCCACGCACGCGCCGCACGAAAGGCACTTCCTATTATTAATATTCCAACTCATAAATCTACATAGACAATTAAAGTATATAAATTCTACTATATCATATATAAATGAATCTGGATTTATCATTGTTCTCACTTGAACGTTTTTCAGTGCTTACTCACACTGATTAGAAGTGCAACTCGGTTGCTTAATATAAATTAAAAACAGTAGTTAATTGCAAGATTTATATGGTTTTAGAAGAATACATATAACTATGAAAAATTAATCTTAAATTTTAAATTCTTCAGTCTGCATGCGGTATTTATGATTTTTAATTCTAAATTCTATCTTTTTCAACCATTCTTCATCTATTTTATATTTTTTTGATATATCCTTAGCAGTTAATCCCTTTTCATAAATAAGATATATAATTGGATCTAAAATATCGTATGACACACCAAATATGTCTTTATCAAACCAAGCATCAAAACATCCAGGTTCTCTGTTTATTACTTCCTTTGGGATTTTTAGGTACTTGGCTAAATCATAAATTTCTGTTTTGTATAGACCAAACATTGGTGCGAAATGACCATAAAAATATTCCATGTGCCTACCAGTTATATATTCACTCTTATCAACGGTTGATACAACTACTGCCATCTTTGCATCAGCGTATTGAAATATTAGATTATGTATTGACCTAGTTGTAATATTTATTTCTGTGAATGGTCCATTTTCTCTGATTGCATTTTTATAGGTTTTGAATAAATTTGGTGCCTTTACAACTACATAATTTATATCTAATTTTTTTGCTATATTTACTGCAAATCTTGTTTGTTCACGGTGTTCCTTAAGGCCTAGATCGATTATGACGGCAGTAACGCGATTCTTACCAAGAGCGTTCTTACACAGTAGTGCAACCATCGTAGAATCTAAACCTCCAGATAAGCCAACTATAACATGATTTAAAACTGATAATGAACTGTTTTTAAAACTCTGTTTTATAAATTTGTAAATTTTGTTTAGCAAAAGTTCATCCATTTTGCGTTTATATTTTATATTTATTTTAGTAACATATTTAGGTTTTCCCGGAAAGTATTTTTTAGTTTTGGTAATCAAATCTGTCATGATAACTTATTGTTTATACCAGTTTATATATATTCAAATTCAATAAGTTTATTATGCTAAAACAAATTGAGATACTCAAAATAGAACTTCTTTCAAATGGAATGAAAATTAGTCCATCAGCAAAGGAAGCTCTAACCGAAAGGGGAAAAAGACCAATAACATTGGCAGAATATGCAACAACATCTGGCATACCGTTAAAACTTAAGAATGATATTTGGGTTAATGCACCATTTCTTGAAGATTTCTGTAAAAAATCAAACATTGTTCTTGATTTTAATGGCGATACATATTTTGTCATTTGGGAAAATAAGAAATATATCGCCGAACCAACCCCGGTGCCGGCTTATTTTGACAAGAAAAATAAAAGAGGTGTGCCATATATCAATCTTGGTGTGACACATACAGACAGGGTTAGAATTTCTCCTATTGAAGGATGTTATTTTGCTTGCAAATTTTGTGATCTTAATTTGTTACCTTACAAGAAAAAAAGAATAAGCGATCTTATAGAAGTTATAGAAGTCGCGGTAAATGATGAAATTTTACCAGCAAAACATGGTATCATAAGTGGAGGTACACCGCGACCAGAAGATAGAAATTATTTCACAAAAGTTATGAAAGAGATTCCAAAAGCTGTTGATATTCCGATGGATGCATTTGTTCCGCCTTGGGCGAATCTGGACTATATAGAAAAAATTTATTCTTTTGGTTTAAATGAAATTTCCATAAATATAGAAATTTGGAATGAAAAAATAGCTAAATCGATAATGCCTCAGAAAGCGGTAATTGGAAGAGATCGCTATCTGAAATTTATTGAAAAAGCTGTTGATACTTTTGGCAAAGAAAAAGTTAGATCAATTATTTTGGTTGGTTTAGAACCTATGAAAGATTTATTTGAAGGTGTTGAAAATTTAGCAAAAATTGGATGCAGCCCAGTTTTGAGTCCATTTAGACCATCACCAAAGACACCATTGGCTAAATGGCCTTCTCCAACTGTAAAACAACTTGTGGATGCTTATGAAGGAAGCAAAAAGATAGTAAAAAAATATAATATAAAACTGGGTCCTCATTGTATTCCTGATCATCACAATACCCTAACATTTCCAGATAAGTCGAATTATTATTACTATTTTTAATAACTATTTCTCTAACACTTTCTTAATCCTCTCAGCAATCTCAGGAGCATATTTATAGAAAGCTGGTCTGAAATGTGGCCTTGGAGACATCTTAATTGACGAAAATATTTAATCTTTATAATCCTTTTGGATGTAGGTCCAACATCGATTTGCTGAGTCTGCACACATTGTTCCACCGCTTCCAAATGCCTTAGTGTCTGTACCAACTAGATATAATCCTTTAATATTAGTCTTTTGTTCTGGTAAATTCCACATAGAATTATTAGCTTTTTGTAAAGTTTTTTCAGCTCTATTAACTTGAATATATTTCATATCTACATATTTTTTATAGTTAGGAATCATTTTTTCAATTGTCTTTTCCATTTCTTTAACTAGTGTTTTTTTATCTTTGTGTAAAATTGCACTTATTCCAAATAACTGATGTCCTTTAGGAGCAAGTGTTGAATCAAAGTCTGTCATAAATACTCCCCAATGTGGTGAGTGTAAATTATTCATACAATATACTCTAGATTCTTTATCCCAGTCAGCTACCTTTTCTTTAAATCCTAACCATATTGTTATTGCTTCATAGTCTTCTGTCTTTGGAACCTTACCTTTGTAAGTCCCACCAACTATTAATTTATTTAGATTTTTAACAAGTCCGTCATAGATTACCATATTTGTTTTTACAATTTTTCTCCCAACTTTAACAGCATAAACTTTATTATCTTTAACATAGATTTTATTTATTTTACTTTTTGTTTTAACATCTAATCCCTCGTTTACAAAATATTTTGGAACCATTTTTAATCCACCTTTAGGATACCAATCTCCTTCAGTTGCATCTGCTCTTGGTCCAATGTGTTTTAAAATATATTTACCTGTTAATTTTTTATCTCTTACAAACGTATCGACAAACCTTTCAAGTGCTCCTTCTTTAATTGAACAGCCAGTAGACATCCAAGAAAAAGCATTTAATAGAATTAATAGTTTTTTTGATGCAATAAAACCTTTATTATTGATATAATTATATGCTGTTATGTTTGGATATTTTTCTGTTCCGGCTCGTCCTAATCTTAAAAAGTGTATAAACATACGAAGAAATGCAGTTTTTTCTTTTGCATTTAATAATGGAAAATTCTTTAAAGAAGATAAGTTCATTGGAAGTGGTGCTCCCTGATCATTAATATGAAATTTATAATGTTTTTGTAAAACGAAATGTTTTTCAAATATTTTAGGATTAATATATTTTTTCATTAGAATTGGGAGTTCTCCTGTTTTTCCTCTTGTTAACATGTGTAATCCGGTGTCAATTTGATATTTTCCTTTTTTATAAGATCTAAACGAGCCACCGTATTTTTTATCTTTTTCATATATTATAGGACTATATCCATTTTTTTTAAGAATTAAACCAATAGCTAATCCGCCCATTCCAGAACCAATTATAACAGGTCTCATTAAATCACCTAAGGTGTTAATCTCTCTGTATCTCTTGGTAAGAATGTTACATCTCTTATATTTGAAATATTTAATAACTGCATTACAACTCTTGTTGGACTTAATGCAAAGCCACCGTGTGGCGGGCATCCATATCTAAACATATCTAAATAGAATTTCAAATCTTTTGGGTGCAGCTTTTTTTCTTTAAGCTGTTCTAAAAGGATATCATATCTGTGTTCTCTTTGAGCCCCAGTTGTTATTTCCATTCCTTTATAAATTAAATCGAAGCTGTTTGTTAATTTTTTGTTATCTTCTTTTTTCATATGATAAAATGGTCTTGCAGAAAAAGGAAATTCTGTTAAAAATACGAAGTCATGATTAAATTTTTCTTTTACATAGTCACCTAATTTCTTTTCTCCTTCTGTATCTAATTCACCAAAATCGTCAGCAACTTCTAAATTACCTATAGCATTATGTGCTTCTTCCATAGTTATTCTTGGGAACGGTCTTGTTGGGATTTCTATTTCAAAACCAAAATGTTCTTTGATATCTTTTCCATGAGATTCTTTTACTTTTGTTATTACATATACTAACCAATCTTCTTCAAATTTCATTACATCTTCTACAGATGATATGTATGCAATTTCGACATCAAATGAAGTATATTCTGTATCGTGTTTTGATGTATGTGACGGATTTGCTCTAAATACTGGACCCTGTTCGAATACTTTTTCAAATCCTGCCGCCATTGCCATTTGTTTATATAATTGTGGAGATTGTGCCAAATGAGCAATTTTTCCAAAATAATCTACATTAAATAATTCTGCACCACTTTCGCTTGCAGCACTCATTAGTTTAGGAGTATTAATTTCCATAAATCCGTTTTCGAAACAATATATTTTCATAGCCATTTCAACTGTACTTAATATTTTAAATGTTAAAAGCCTTTTAGGATTTCTAGTATCAAGATATCTATAATCAATTCTTTTACTCATTCCAGTTTCAATTTTTCCAGAAAAATCAATTGGAATAGGTTCAGCTGTATTTAAAATTCTAATCTCAGTTGGAATAATTTCAAATCCATTAGGTGCTTCTTTATTTTCTTTAACCTTTCCTTTAACTGCAATTACATCTTCTCTATTTAGACTAGAAACTTTTTCTAAAAGTTCATCAGAAACATCACCTTTTTTAGCTAAGATTTGAACATAACCTTCTCTATCAGCGAGTTGAATAAACTTAATATTTCCTACACCCCTAATAGCTCTTGCCCAACCCATTACTATAACTTCTCCTTTAAAATCAGGAGAAATCTCTTTAGAATAATGAGTTCTTTTCCAATCACCAATAGATTCGATCATTACATCACGTTATACATAATTGTCCAAATAATGAACCAAACAAAGATGTAAAGCCATCCACCGTTTGACATAAACCATTGAAATTTTTCTTTTGATTTCATTACTTTATTCAATACATAGTGTAAACCTACTAGAACAACTATTGCAACACTTAGTGACATTAAACTACTATTCAAATAATAGCTTACAGTACCAGCTAAGATACCAAATATCAAATATGTTATTATGCTTTTCTTTTCATTTTGCATCGTATCACCTTATATTTAATCGTATATCAACAATTTAAATGTTTTTGGGTTAAAAATTATTTCTTTCTTTTGGCTCGTTTTTTCTTGAATTTTTTAAATAGTTTACTTTTCATAGCGTTTTTTGCTTCAAGTGTTGATAATTGTTCTTGTATCTCTCCAAGTCTTTCTGAATATGCTTGCATCTTATTCATATAATCTCTTGTTTCAAAATGACCCTTAGTTAAATATTTAGTTTGTGTTTGTTTTAGT
>JAHIEG010000021.1 GCA_018901655.1 Nanobdellota archaeon | reverse complement strand
TTTTTTGTCTTTAAATTATTTATATATGATTGAGACATAATTTTTGATTATTATTTTTACTATTTTTATTCTATCAAAATATAATAACGGTGTCAAACGCGAACAATAATGCAAACTTTCGTACGAATTATTGCATTACAGCGCGAATTTTCGTTAAAATAACCCTTTAATTACATCTTAAATTCTCCGACTCACTCCAAGCGCAGGTGATCGTTTCGTTGACTTTGCTAGCACCGTTAAAATTATTCAAGTAAAAATCTAGGGTTATTTCAAAACGGACATATGGTTCTTAAGCAAAAAGATTACTTCATTTTTCAAATTCTGTTTAACCCAAATTTTCTCTTTTTCACTTATCAACTCGCCCAGCCCTTGCAATAAATGATTATCTTTTATTTTTTCAATAGTGGCAACACAATCAACCAAATAATCTTTAACTTTCTTGCCTGTCTGAGCTTGAATTAATTCGGCATTAATATCCCAATTGTTTTTGGAGAAATAATATATATCAAATACATCTCGCATTGCCAACTCGCGCCGCAAAGTAAGCGCGGCTAATTTATTAGCGAAAAGACACTCTTTTTTCGCTACAAGCATAGAAATACCAAGATATTCTTTTAGTTCATAATAATCCCTAATATCAACAGCTGATTCTCTGATATTTATTTCAATTTTAATATTATGGTCATCGTCGCCATAAGATAAAAGCGCAAAAATAGTAAAACGCTTGACATAACTATCTTTTATTTGGCCATATTTTTCTAAAATTAATTTTATCTTATTTAAAATTATCTGTTTGTTTTTATCGTCATTGGAAAGAAAATCAAAATCCAAATCAACTGAAAATCTCGGAAGACCGTAAAAAAAATAAGCCGCCGTGCCGCCCTTAAATCCAAGCACAGAAGAAATGGTGATATCGGTATAAATATCTTTTAAAATTTGACCCATGATCAACTGATGCTTTTCTTTATTCAGCATGATTTTTGTAATATTTATTTAATCGCTTTATTAACTCCTTGTTGGAATATATTCTTGCCAACTCAAAACATTTCTCCCATTTTATACTGTTTAAATTATCAAAATGATATTCGGTAAATAAATAAATTGTATCCAAAAATGCCCTTTCCGGACCGGCAATGCTAATATTATCTTGATTTACTATGCCGGCTGGGTTATACAATACCTCATCTTTTAGCTTTCTAAAAACAAAAGAGTGCTTGCCTATTTTAACTGTCTTTGACCACTTGCCGGCGATAAAAATACTATCATAGTGCTGAAAAATAATTCCCGCTTCCCGCAAAACGGTTTCAAAACTTATATATGACGGAAGATAAATGCTCGTCGCCAATTCTTTAGAATTATAATTTTTATCCTTGGCAAAAACACCTCTCGTTAACCGTAAAAGCGATCTTTGCTTAACATAATAAGAAATTTTGGATTTTAGATTATTTTCATTGGTTTCTTTCCAAGCTAAGGCTATATCTTTATTGGTAAAGATTGTTTTTGAGGATTGATATAATTTAGCAATTAAACTGTCCATGTTTCAAGAGAAAGATAAATATTAGCTGGAAGTAAGACTTTATCTTACTTCCATTGTATATTATTGATTATAACCTGTCAATTCCTTACTCGCACCTCAAATTCTCCGATTCGCTCCAAGCGCAGGTGATCGTTTCGTTGGCTTTGACGCTGGCGGCGTTGAAATTTGACATTTAATCATTTAACATTGATTTGTCATTGGAAATTTGTCATTTGTCATTTTTCATTCACTTTCTACTGTATTATACCACGAATCAAATCATCTGAAAAACAAAACAAGCAAAGAAAATTTCTTTGCTTGTTTACGCGCTGTAACTTTATATTTTAACTAAAATACTCTTAATGCGGAAATATCTTCCAAGTCTTTTTCCGACAAAATTCTATGCTCTTTGAGAGATTTTATTATAATTTCCCATAATTTTTTATGCTTTTCTTCCTGATATTCTCTCACTTTCTTCTCATCTAAAAGGGTGTCCAGTTTTTTGATAATTGAATCTTGATTTTTAAAACTTTCTTCTTTAAACTCCTTAAATTCAGTCTTGCTTAAAAA
This sequence comes from Nanobdellota archaeon, assembly GCA_018901655.1. GTDB lineage: Archaea > Aenigmatarchaeota > Aenigmatarchaeia > Aenigmatarchaeales > Aenigmatarchaeaceae > JAHIEG01. The sequence continues at coordinate 851 of JAHIEG010000021.1, read as the reverse complement.
AAATTCTTCAAGAGCCGGAAATAATATTTTTTGATTATATTTTGCCAAATCGCTCAAAGTTAAAGCTTTTTGACGAATTTCTTTTGCCTTGGGTTTTATTGCCATAGTTTTATTTTATTCAATTTCTTTATAACGGTAAGTTTATTTTTACTGTCTTTATTTTATCAAAATACAACAATAAAGTCAATTTACTTGGAAACAGGGTTTCTCCAAGTACTCGCATTAATAATGACTCTCTTCTGTAACTTTTAATTTTTCTTAATTCTTGATTCTTGCTTTATTATATCATATTTAAAACATTAAAAACAGACGGCTATTACAGCCGCCTGTTTTTATCTTGTTTGCTAATGTTTAGCTAAACATTACAATTCCTATACTTTTAAAGAAAGGATAAATTCGCGGTAATGCTCCAAGTGCAAGTAATCAAAACATTACTAGCGCTATATAGATAAAAAGTTGCTGGCAATAGAGTACTATTATCTACAAGCGTACAAGCACTATTAGCGCTTGAATAACAATAACCGGTATTTCCTGTCACTAAGCTTGGCCATGCGACAGTATGCCCCGGCGCATCAGCGGCAAGCAATGTGTTCCTGCAGACAGTTCCTCCGCCATCAGTAGCGCTAGTTTGACCGGCTACAACAGCGCCGCCGAATATACCGCTATCGTCTTGGCACATAATAAACTCCGTTCCCAAACCGGAAACAGAAGCCAGCGCTGAAGCTCTTAAAGCTTTGTTCTTGGCGCTGGATAAGCTTACCAATACCACTGACGACAAAATGCCAATAATGGCGATAACCACCAAAAGTTCGATTAAAGTAAAGCCCTTCGATAAACTCAGGACTTCGCCT
>JAHIEG010000019.1 GCA_018901655.1 Nanobdellota archaeon | reverse complement strand
TTTGGTATTATTCCAAATATTATTAAAATCAAGTAAATGTATAAGTTTTGTTGCGAATAATAACGTGTCATCAATAATATCATTTTGAAACCTTTCTGTATTACTTGTGGAAATATAGCTAATATCGCTAAATGCTAAACTGTTCTTAAATTCTAATTGTACATATTTCATTGTCTCACTAAGAGCATCAACAAACTTTGAATCTAATAAATGTACTACTTCGTCGATAGATGAGGTTGTTTTTATTACAATTTCGCGTTCTTCCTTAGCTATAAATTCTAATCTTTCTTTATTGAACCCCTGAGTCCTGTATTCGGTATATTTCATTCTACGATTTTCTTCGTCTTTTGTAACAACTGTATAAGGTGACATCTAATCGCTCTTTTTTAATTTTTCTTTTATAACACTTAATTCGTTTATAAGATAATCGAGTTTCTTTTCTGAAATATTAAATGATATCTTTTTTTCTCTATCGCTTTGGGTAATGACATCAATATTATGAAAAACAATTGTAATAATATTAAATGGTTCAATTTTTTCGTCTTTGCTTATTATTTTTTTTGATATTTCATAATCTATATCATTAAATATATAATTTTTAGATGTTTTATTAAAGATAAATTCTTTCTTCATATCTTCAGTTAATAGTCTTTCATTAATTATTTTTATTTTTTCTTCCACCGATTTATTTTCTCTAATATATTTTTTTTTCTTATCATCGTTTTTAAAGAGTATTAATATTGAAAGTGATGATATCTCTTTCATGATTTCATTGAATTTTTTATCGTCTATGCCTATATTTTTAATCTCTTCATCCATAGAAATGTCTGTTCCTAATGTAATACTATTAGGTCTAAATTCCATTTGAAATTTATTATCTTTTAATAAACTACTAATCCTATTTACCGTTTTAACAAAATCTTCAATTTTAGAATCGAACTGTTTCTTATCTGTCATTGTATATCACTTATATTTACTTATAGTAAAGGATTTAAATATATGCTAGTGGTCACCTATAGACATAATTAGTTTTTATATATAAATTATTGTCATTATTACTATTTACTACTAAAATAGGTTACTTCTCAACCTTAATAATCCTATCTTACCTTCATATGAACTTTCTTATGGCATACGCCACATAGAACTATCAAATTATTTATATTGCTATTAGAAGGATCCTTATCTTTATGATGAATATGAAGCCCTTCAGAAGCACCACATATGGCACACTCATTATGAAATTTCTCAAAAATAGCACTCTTATCATTTTTAGAAAATGCTGTTCTACTCTTGATGTTTGTTTTACCAAATACTCTTTTTTCTGCTTCTTGTCTTATTCTTAATCTCTCTGCTCTTTTTCTTATTTTTATTGCTTCATGCTCAATACAATTTTCTTCGGCTCTCTTTTCACCAATTTTATTAAGTTCTGCTACCGCTTTATTAATATCTAATTTGTGTTTATTAATCATACCAACTATTTCCTCTTTTGAAAACAGAGAGCCACTACCAAATATAGCATATTCATCATCATTCCATTTACGAAACAGAGTATTGTCATCTCCAAAGTCTTCCCCACAATTTTTTATGAAAATATCTTCTGCCTTATTTTTGTGTTCTTGTTTATCGAAACAAACTGGACATAAACCACTATACATAGAATATCGCATAGCCCCAATTTTCTTTTTACATGTTTTACATTTTATAAGTGGTTCTGCCTTTCGCCCGCTTTTTTTGTCTTCCTTAATTTTACATGTCTTACACAATCCACCGCCTAATACAGAATATTGTGTTAAACCTATTTTCTTTTTACACTTATCACAGTTTGGCATACAAATCAATTAGTAAATATGATTTATAATTCTATCTCTGTGGTATATTTTTATATCCCCTTATTCAATTATTATTATGGTATCACAAGAAAATGTTCAAATAATTTTAGAAGTTGGGGTAACATTAATCGCTCTTGTTCTTGGTATTTGGTATATGAGAAAATATCAAGCAAAGATTAATAAAATGAGTAAAAAAGAAAAGAAGAAAGAAGCCAAGAATGAGAAGAAAGGGCTATTATATGGACTTATTATAATCATTATTTTAATGATAATTGGTTTCATATTAACGAGTTGATTATGATGGTAAGGACAAATATATTAGGATTAAGGTCTTCAGGAAGAAAACCCCTATCAGCAAAAAAGAAGAAAGCTGTGAAAAGGAAAGCAGGAAGCAAGTGTCAATATAGAGGCTGTAATCAAAGAGTAAATTTACATAACCATCATAAAGACATGAATAGCTCAAACGATAGAGCATCAAATATTGAACTACTTTGTCCAAACCATCATGCTGTTAGACATACTAAAAAAAGACGAAAATATATTGGAACTAATATGATGACAGGGGTAAGAAAAACAAGATTAATAAAGAAACCAAAGAAGACAGTTAAAAAGAAAACAAAAAGAAAGGTAATGAAAAGAGATATGTTTGGGAATGTTATAAAGAAACAACCAATTAAATTTAAATTTTAAACCTTTTCAACCTTTAAAATCTTATCAGTTTTACACGCGCGCTGTAAAGAATATGAACTGCCGTTAAAATTTTAACTAAAAATGAATTCAATTGCTCCCGGTTTATCACCCGGACCATTTATATCAAACCCATAAGGATAATTTTTAAATCCCTTACCAACGATATCACAATAATTATCAAGTAACTTAGAATCTGTATTTTCTGATTTGTATATTATTTTAACACTATTGGCACCGTGCTTTTTAACAAACTTTTTTATAAGTTCGATAAGTTGTTTATCTTCAGGATTTAAGCTACATCCTATAATAATTAGCTCATCGGCTAATAGTAATCTTTGTTCTGCTATTTTCCAAATAGATTGTAAAACTGGTGTCAATTCTTTTATTCCTGGTGGAATTAAACATATATTTGATCCTATTCTCGTATGACGTGGTTGAACAGGTCCTTTTTTAATATGAATAGTTCCGTTTGTTAATAACTCCCAATTTAACGAGCCATGTAAATGATATATTGAAAAAATGGATTCTCGTGGAAACCGTATCTCATAATTTCGATTAATCATATCATCTTTATTGATTATCCTAATGTCTATACCATAATCAATGCTTCCTTGAATTGTGAGAACTTCTCTATCAAGGTATAGGTCATAATTTAATGTCATAAAAAAATCTTTTTCTTTCAATCGGGGATCGTTCAACAATATTTTAAAATTTGTTGGTCCTCTTCCAATATTCCCTCTAATGTATCGATTTATATCGGATTCATTACTTTCGGTGGGTTCGGCTAATAGTTCATATATGGCCTGATACAATGATTCCTGAAATGAAGTATTGGTTGATTGAGGAAATTTTTGAGATAGTGTCATTACTTCTTCAATATTTGAATCTTGTAATGTTTCGTTTATGTAGGGCCTTATTGCTTTTTCTATATCTCGAAATAATTGTCTATTGCGCATTGCTAATAATTCAAAAAAATCAACACTCAGTGGTGCTCTATGAGACTCTCTAAAATATTGTGCCCTTGTTGCACCTGCTCCTATTAGAAATGCTTTAACCATGTTTATCAATCATTTTATACTATATGTTTTATTTAAATTTAAGCTGCTCCAGCAAAGGCCTTTATTAAAATTATTGCTACATATATTAGTATAATGAATCCAATAATTTCGGCACCAGTTTTTATCAGGTTTCCTTTCATTCATTTCACCTCATTTTTAACTTCTTCTTTATTTTTATAATGTCCTCTTTTATCGCATCATGTTCATTTATTTTATTATCAAGCCAATCGATAAAACTAAACCAAAATATAGCTAAAGTAAATATAACTATAATCAATAATTGTGAATATGTATTAATAATAATACCAGCAAACCTTTCTAAAATTTCTACTACAAGAAATGTAGAAATAATCGACTTTATCACTACTTTAATTATATTTTTAATAAACTCTTTTTTATCTACTATTAATACCATACTAATAGTCACCTCTCAACCTTTAAAATCCTATCAGTATTAACTATATTTATTTTCCAACCTTTCACTATATTCCCTAATCTGAACCTTTCTAACACCAGTAGTTGAACTAAATTTAACAAAAGCACTACCAAGAGTAACTAAGTTTTTAATTAGAATAATAATGTGACACCCAAACACCAAAAGGTATCAGAATGCCACTCGACCTTGCTATACACACGAGTTCTAAATATATAAACCAATTAAATAATAGTCAGTCTTAATAATTAATCGCTGCGCAGATATGCTATTAAGGTCTCCACTAACAAGAATAACTGTAATTATGCAGCAGGACTCTTTCTAATCAAATTTTTGCATATCTCTCAACCACCCTTTGCCATCTCCTATTTACTTTTATGATATTTTAATTAGGCTGTAACAGTGATTAATTTTTCATCAGATTTTAAATAGGCACTAGCTAACTCCAATCCTATTTTCATTAATATTTTTACTTTTGGGCTTGCTACATTTAATTTATACAATTCTGCTCTTCCCATTGTTCTGTTCTTAACTATTATATCCTTTTTGATAAGGTCGTTCCATATTTTATCTATTGTTATTCTTGATATTCCTATCTCATCTGCTACCTGTGTTTTTGAATAGTCAAAACTTGGATAAGTTAAGAAAAAGTCTAATACCTTTATGTATGGGCTTTCGCCAAATGTTTCTAAAAATACTGATTCTGCTTTCATATTTATCACAATTTTGGATTATATAATCCATGATCTTATAATAGATTTTATAGATTTACTAATATATAAAGATTATGTATTAGTTGTATATTTATTATACAATACAAATAAATAGAAGTTCTACTAATTATAAGCATGGTTGATATAAAGAAAAAAGATGTTTCAGATGAAGAGTTAGAAGTTGCTTTATTACATAAAATGTTTATGATGAGAGCTGGTGTTAAGAGACATATTTATGAATCTGATCTTCCAAAAGGGTTTCCGTCTCATTTAAGGAAAGATATAATGGATGTTGCTAAAAATCTTTATAGAAAAGGATTACTAGTTAAATTTCCACATGGTAAAGAACATGTTTGGCAGTTAAATCTTAAGAAAATAGATGAAATTAAAGAGAAGATTGAAAAATTCTATGTGCTATAAGTTATATCATATGCATATGGTTTTAATTTACCCATCTAAGTTGTATATTTTTATTGATTAAATTTTAATTAGTACTAATGATGATAACACAAGCTAAACCATTTGTAGAGAAGATATTCGGAAAAGAAGCAAGAAAGAGAAAAGGATTTTCAACTACTATTATATCAAAAGCATTTGATAAACAAAAACACAAATGTCTAGTTTGTAAAACCAAATTTACGAAGTTCGATATAACAAAAAAATATTATACTGTTCATCATAAAGTTGGTAAAACTTCAATCAACACACTGGCTAATTGTGAAATATTATGTTTAAAATGTAATAGAAAGAAGAGAGAAAAAAGGATTGGAAAGAAATGATTCTATCTGTTTAACAGTAAGGGGTAAACAAGGTTTATACTAAACTAATTCTAATTAATAATATGGATAATACAGATAAACTTATATACTATTGATAAGCTTATATAAATTATATAATTTAATAGGCGCTATAAAATGAATTGGAAAAATATACAAAAAATGGTTCTTAAAAGAGATAATAACCAGTGTGCACTTTGTGGAAGTATTGGTGCTTTAGAAATACATCATAAAAAAGAGAAAAATAATAATTTAGATAATCTCATAACATTATGTTCTAAATGTCACGGTAGGGTAGAAAAAGGAACCGCTAAAGCAATTCTGCATTATCCAAGACTAGACACAGTTTTGATGGTAGAAAAAACAATAAGAGAAGCAAAAGAATATCCATCAAAAAGACAACTACTACAAGCTCTTCCAAAAGAAGTAATGTATCAAACATTTAATGTAATCTTAGATTATTTAGAAGAAAGTGGAAAAATAGTAATCAAGGGTGGACACATTATTTGGATATGGGATCCTGAAGGAGTAAAAAAATTAATGTCTAGACCAGAATTAACTATTAAATGATAATGAGATTGGATAAATATGAAATCGGTTGTAAAATTTGCAGATTTAAAAATCAAAAAGGCGTTTGAACATCTTAAACAATCTAAGAATGAAGACAAAAAACTTTATGACTTTATCTATCGAGCAATTAATGAACTAGAAAAGGATCCATTTACAGGTTTGCACATATCTAAAAAACTAATGCCAAAACTCTATGTCAAAAAATACAATGCTCAAAATCTCTGGAAATACGACTTACCAAATGGATGGCGATTAATATATACAATAAAAAGAAATGAGATTTTAATTGTTTCTGTTATTTTAGAATGGTTTAATCATAAAAATTATGAAAGACGATTTGGATATAAATAAAAAATTTATGTTTCAATTTTTAAAATCAGATCGATTTTAACAGTAATGTCTTTACAGTAGAATTCAACAAATAATAAACATATACTTATAAACTAAAGTTAACATACATAAACTATGGTTAATACATATAAACTAAAGTTAACAAACCTTCAGCAAGATATTTTAAGACTACTATTCATAAAAGTAGGAACAGTATTAAATCAAAGACAAATATCAAAAGAACTTAATGTATCACAACCAGCAGTGATGAAAGCACTCCCTGAGCTGAAAAAGAAAGATTTAATTCTAACCAAACAAGATAAAGAATCAAAAAGATGGTCTATCGAACTTAACAGAAATAATCACAAAGTTATTCAACTAAAAAGAGTAGATAATTTAAAACAAATATATGAAACAGGATTAGCTGATTTTTTAGACAAAGAATTTGCTGGATCAACAATAATATTATTTGGAAGTTATTCAAAAGGTGAAGATGCTTTCAATTCAGATATAGACATTGGTGTAGTCGGAAGAAAGGAAAAGAAAGCTAATCTTACTGAGTTTGAAAAGACAGTTCAAAGAAAAATAAACATTGAATTTTTTGAATCGTGGAATGGAGTGCATAAAGAACTAAAAGAAAATCTGTGCAATGGAATAGTGCTTGAAGGAGGAATTGAATTATGATGCCAAAACTATTTGATGAATTCATAACAGAAGCATGCCACAATGAGATTGGCGATGTGATAGATATAGTTAATCTGGATACTATGAGGAGTGTGAGATAATAAATACACATGGATTAGTTAAAATTGTAACCAACGGTAGAAAGATAATAAAAATTTAAAAAAAGAAAGGAATTATATTCGTCTTATATTTCTAGATTTTGCTAGTTCTCTCTGATATGTTTCAAAATTAATTCTACTGTTCGAATAATCTGAATCTGCCTGATGTTCAATATTAGAAGCTACATCTAAAGGTGGTTCTAGCCATTCTGGAGAATTCACATATCTGGTATTTTTAGCACCTGCAATTTCTCTTTGATGTTCTTCTAATCCAATTTGTTTTGTAGCAAATTGATAATCAGCTGTTCTTTCCATATTATTTGCCCGATCTGATGCTATCTTTTGGAAATCTGGGGATTTGAATTTCTCTCTGAAACGCTTTTCTTTATCTTCTGCAGCAAATACTTCTTGGTTGTGTTCATAAAATGGACCAGGCCCCCAACCAATACATTCGAAATCTTTTAGTAATTTTTCCCCGCCTTTTAATAATCTTTCAATCATTTCTTCGTTTCCCATAATTTCACCTCATTAATTTAGTCACTTCCTCTTCTAACAAATTTCTTTTGTCTCATGTCATATTCAACCAATACATCTTCTTTGGCTACAAAGCACTGTTGTCGATTATCAAATTCTAATACGTCTTTTTTTCCGACATATTTATTTTGTAAGGAATCAAATTCGAGTACATTCTTCCTTTCAACATATCTATTTTGTCTAGAATCGAATTCCAATACATCTTTTTTTGCTACATATCTATTTTGTCTAGGATCAAATTCGCTTAAAACCTCTGATCCCGGAACATATGCTCGTTGTCTAGAATCAAATTCTAACGCATCATTAGATGAACTACTAGATTCCCTCATTTTACTTAAAAGTGCATCAAGTTGTTCATTTATAGTAGGTTCTTTCTTTCCCATATTTATACCTCAAAAATACTTATTATTTCAAACATTTATACTAAACGTATCGTCGGTTGTCGGTTATGTTATTGTCGTATAGGGTAATTTCAATCTTTTTATTTCCTGATTTCTAATTAATCTTATGGTATACATTGTCAAAAGAAACGGAAAAAAGCAGAAATTCAGCAAGTTCCACCTATAATTGGGATAGATTTTCTAAAACAAAATAAGCTTTCTTTATACTTTAACCCAGAAAAAAATATAACTTATTTAGAAAAATAACCTATCGTTCAATCTTAATAATCCTATCAGTCTTAACAGCTACACCTTTGTTTTCTAAAATCATCTGTTCACTCGTCATTTTAGCAACACCAAACCCAATCATTTCACCACTAACCGAATACATTAGAACATAATCACCAATTTGAATATCAGATGTAACTCGTACAACTCCACCAACATAAAGTGGGCTACCGTTACATAAATTAAGAATAGCACCTTGACCTACAACTACACAATGAGCACCATTTCCAATAAGTTCAAGAGGTTGAACAATTTCACGAATAATATTATCATCATCACTAACAAATGCATCAAACACGTCTTGAAGATTTACACAGTCGTCTTCAGTAAAACCATTAGACTTGGTCCTTCGTAGTTCAACCATGTGAGCTCCCATATCTAGTTTCCATCCAATCTGTTCACATAGACGTCTAATATAAGTCCCTGCTTCACAAACAACCCTAATTAATACGTACTGACCCTTGATCTCCAAAACTTCTAGGTCATAAATTTCTCTTTCTCTTTCACGTCTAGCTACTGCAGAACGTTTTGGTGGAGTTTGTTTAATTATCCCTTTAAGCTCATTACAAGCATCAAGTATTTTATCTTCACTCGCTGGTTTATGTAGATAAGCAATTCCAACATACTCTTTTCGAGATGATAATAAGATTGGCATAAGTTTAGTAGATTCTAAAAGAGGAATAACAAGAACGCCACTCACTGGTGGATCAAGAGTTCCTCCATGAGACAGTTTTTCAATTCCAGTAATATCTTTAATATGCTTATCAACTATGTGAGAAGTTGGACCTCTTGGTTTATCAAGAATAATAATACCTTTACGAATATGTTCTTCCATCTCTCTAGCTCCTGGATACTTTCCATTAACAGATGCTTCATTCTCTTTAATCAACCATTTATGCATAACTATAAGTTAAGAAGTAAAGTTTAAATTAGTCTCTGATTTCCACATATAATTCATTATTAAACTGTAGGTCATAAATAATTTCATTTAACATACGTGCTCCAGCTTTCCAATTATCTTTTATTTCAAAAGCTCGATCTCCATAATAATGAGCATTATTGGTTTGTTTTATTATATTACTATTAAACAGTTCAAAACAAGTGGTAATAACTAAATTATAATCATCTGAAAAGTAATTTTTCTGAATATTTGTTATAGTAGCTTTTTCAGATTCACATAAAGCTGTTATAAATTTCATCTTTTCAGAACTATTTAATATGTTTTTAAGTTCTATTGCATCTTCTAAGTCTTTTGTTTTCATATTTTTATTAAGAAAGTAAAAGGATTTAAATCTATAATTTTATCTGTTTTCTAAAGATATATAACAAGATTCCGAGTATAGCAAAAGCGCCAAAAATAAATATATAATACACATCATGTTCTGTTATCTCCTGTCCTTGTACATTAATTTCCCGTTGAGCTTCTCCAGCAAATTGTAAACATTCACTATATTCACAAGACCAATAAGCGTCAATTGCTAAATCTAATTTTTCTTGTGCCGCTGTTGTATCTTTTCCTTCTAATTCTAAAACTCCTATTTCGTCATCAATTTGTTGAATTGTCTGCATTGCATTTCTTTCAATATCACTAGTTTGGTACCCAGTTATCATGTATGGTGTTGAAGTAACTCTTCCACATAATTTTCCATCATAACTTTTACTTTCAATTACATCCCATTTATTATTTTCAAATTTGTAAACACCGACGTCAATTACGTCTGTTGGTATTTCATATCTAGTTATATCTAAACATAAATATTTGTCTTCTCCTTCAATCTCAATTTCATATGAAACAAGTGTGTGATCATAACATTTTATTTCTCCAAATTCAACTGGATCAATTTTTCGTGTTTCTAAAATATTTACATCTCCTTCTTTTCCAAGTACCACAAATGCAATTGGATAATTTGGAGCTGATGGATCTATTGTTGATGTTCCAAATCCACTTTCACCTGAACCCCCCGAACCTCCTTCAATCAATGGTAATGTTGCTCCGCCAATTGGTATTCCAACTATACCTTTAGTTTTTATTCCTATAACTGTTTCTGGAAATACAATAGCAATTGGCATTTTTTCAATAATAATTCCTCCTGCACCTTCTCCTGGTAAGCATCCTCCTATACCACAAACACCTGGTAATCCGCCACCGCCTCCTCCAGTTCCACAATCTGCTGAACACGAAAAAGATGTTTCTCCATAATCACAATATCCATCTCCACAGTATGGATTGCTTTCTCTACACGTACCATGTACACAATATCCTGATTGACAATGCGCTGCAAGTGTACAGCCTGCAACATTGTTTGAATATTTTATTCCGAATGATAGTGACGATGATGTATATGTATTTGAAGTATTGGTGTCATTTATGTAAAAATAATATGTATGAGATCCTGCTGCTGTTACACTATATGTAAAATTCGTAGTATTTCCACCATAAATTGTTGTATTTGTTCTAACAGCTACACCATCTAAATATAATGAAGCACTTGTATTTCCATCTATTGTATTTGTATATAAATTTGAAATTATAAATGAAAAATCTGTGTAATTATAAGAATACCATGTTCCAGATGATGGTGCTTTCGTAATAGTCATATAAAAATTATTATTCAAAAAACGATTGTTTAAACCGTAATTGTTATATGAATAATTATTTGAATAAAACAAAGAATTACTAATTGTATTATTATCTGATGATGATGTTAATGATACTCCAATATTGTTTAAACCTATTGTGCAATTTGTTATATTAGAATTACTAGTATCTGCAAATAAGATACCCGGACTGTTTCCAGTAAGTGTGATGTCTCTGACTGTAAAATTTTCACATCCATAACAACCAACAAACCCAGGATCATGTGTATTATTAATTGTAATGTTCGTAACATTGTGATAATAATAAACTGTTTTTTCATTTATAGTATTTGTAGTATCTATAGTATGATTATATTGTGAAACTGATGTTGATATGCCCCAAATATATAAATTAAAAGTATTTTCATTCATCACATTTCCTTCCACTGTTATATTTTCAGATTGTTTTATTCTAATACCATATTTATTTGATATTAAAGTATTATTTCTCAAAAAAATATTTGTAGTATCATAAATATACAGCCCGTCATTAGAATTTGAATTAGCAGTATTATTAGTAAATGTAGAAAGTGAAGACATGACCATTATCCCAGCATCTAAATTTGAATTAGCAGTATTATTAGTAAATGTATTGTAAGTATTGAGATAGTCATATATTCCATATATTGTATTTTCGTTTGCAATATTACCAAAAAGTGTATTATAAGATGATCCGTCGAGAAAGATACCATATTTGGCATTTGAATTTGCAGTATTATTAATTAATACATTACTAAATATATTACTAACACTATATTGAATATATATCCCAGTATCACTGTTTGAATTTGCAGTATTGTTTATTAATGTGCTATTACCAGAACGTATCCATATACCAAATGCATTCGAATTGGCAGTATTATTGATAAACGTACTGTTTCCACCTTTCCAATCATAAATCCCCTGGTTATTAACACCGCCACCAGAATTCGCTGTATTATTGATTATACTATTATTTGTTGAATTGTAAAGTATAATATTAGACCAGAAGTCTGTTATTATACAGTTCTGAATTGTATTATTATTTTTTCCGTCAATATATATTCCAGAATCGCCACCGCCATCATCACCATCTATGCTATAACCCTGACAATCAAAGGTAATGTTTGTAAAATTTTCAGGAGTATTAATACAAGTTGATACAGTTGAAATACTCATATTCAAATAAGTAGTATTCAGAACATGTGTATTATTATTTATTGCGTCTTCACAATCAGTACAGTTGTGGCAGTAATGTCCTTCTGCTGTTACATTGTAAGTAAAACCCTGACTAACTAAAATTAATATAAAAAATACTACTAATAGCCCCAGTCTTTTCATATTATAGTTTAGAATACTAAATTTATTAAGTTAAGCTTTACCAGCTTTAACTTTAAACCTTGGAAGAACAATGTTTAACTTTTCAACTAGCCCAGAATCGTTCCAAGCTTTTTGAACATCTGCATCTGAACCTGAAGATATATTTAGTTTATGAACACTTGGTTCAATATGTTCAACATTACACTTCCTTCTTCTAACTCTTGTAATCTCTTTTGGACCAGTAATTATAACAAATGACTCATCTACAGGTTCAACTACTACACAATAATTTCCTGCTTCTCGTCCTGCAATTTTTAAGCAAACTCTTCCTTTTTCATATATCATTTTATTCACCTTTTACATTATCTTTATAAAAATCCATTACTTCTTTAGACATAGTTACATCAGATATTGGATATCTATTTCCACTTATAGTACAAATATATGGAACACCCTTTTCAATAGAATATTTACCACCCTGGTATTCAAAATTTGTAAACATTAAAGGACTCTGTATTTTCTGCATTGATCCCTCATCTTCTAAAGCAGCAATGCTACTAATTTTTTGAAGCATATGTCTTCTTGTCATTCTATCCTTTGTACCTGCTAATCCCATATTATGATTACCAGATTCATCGTTCTCCATTTTATTTCACCAATCCTTTTAATTTAGCTCTCATACATTTTGAACATAATTCTGGATATGGTCTAGAAGGTCTTCTCTGTGTTTTACTTAATTTACTAACTTGTGCTTTATCTAATCTAGCTCTATTTAATTTATTTTTACAAATTCCACACTTTGCATGTGAAACTCTTCTCTTTTTCATTACCCACTTAGTTATACCTGAAGGTGTTTTTTTCTTTGTTCTCAACTTACCCCTATCTGCTCTTCTCATTACATAACACCTAATAGTTTTCTAAACGCCATTGAAAATGGCATTGATATTACTATATACCATAGGAACCATCCAAAACTTGCTCTTCCAAGTATCTCAACTGGTAAATATACAATTGGGCCAACAAAAGCTAATTTTAACCAAGGGAATAATAGTATAACAAACATCATTGAAACCAGCATTGGTTTAAATGTCATTTTCATTTGCTTATTTGTTAAAGCTAATATCTCTGAAGTCATCTTTTGTGCTTGTTCAGGATTTGTTTTTTGAACTTCCTTTGCTTCTTTTTGCTTTGCTTTAATTTGATCTCTTATATCTTTCATATCATCTTGTTTTACTAAGTACTTGTAAAACAGTGTTATTACAAAAACAATTGATATTGCTAATATTCCTTCTCCTATTGCTGGATGTAAAGCCAGTAGTGGAGCAAATATTGTACTTAGGAAACTGTAATATGCTTCTTGTATTGCCATACTCATCACTTAATTTGAAAGCTTTTAAGCCTTTCTAATATATCCATTACTTGTTTAATCATATCTTCAATAGGAACATCAGTCCCCCCTTCTGGAATAAGTTCTTTGTCCCATTTAACTTCTTCCAGTCTATTTGTATTTTTATAATACTCTTCAAGCGGGCCTGCTCGTATTCTATACTCTTCAAGCCTTATAATTATTTTTTCTTTTTTATCATCTTCTCTCTGATAAAGTTCACCATCGCATTTATCACAAACTCCTTCTTTCTTTGGTGGTACTGTTAATAAATTATAAGTTGTCCCACACTTTTTACAAGCAACTCTTGAAGCTCCTCTTCTAATAAGAATCTCTTCGGGAACTGTAACATTAATAGCAACATCTATCTTTGTTTTTTCATTCTTATCTATCTCTTTAGCCTGATCAGCGTTGTAAGGAGTATCAAATATGAATCCATTTGCGCAGTCTGGTTGATTTAATCTTTCAATCAATACACCAATTGCCATCTCATTTGGAACTGGTCTGCCTAAATTTATATATTCCATTGCTTTTTTCCCAAATTCCATCCCTCTGTCTGCCGCATCTCTAAACAATCCACTTGAAGAAATATATGTTGTTTTTGTTCTCTCAGCAATCCTCTTTGCATAAGTTCCTTTTCCTGAGTTTGGTGGGCCTAAAAATATTAATTTCATTTTTTCTTCCTCCTTTCATATAAATGTATAATTATACTTGAAATAATATATGATACGAAGAACATCATAATTATTGCAGGTAATATATTTAGTGCATCATTAAAATAAGATGTAAATGAAATCATCTTACTCGTCATACCACTTACAATTAAAACAAAAAATTCAATTAAATACTGAAACCCGCCAAAAAAAGTCCAGTCTGGACAATATGCACCAACATATGCTAAACAAAAACCGTGAAATTCTGCTGGAAATATTAAAAATATTAAAAATGATAAAATATTTTTCCACTTAGTTGGTTTTAAAAATTCTTTCATTTAACTACCACCCATAAACTTTCTCAAACTAGGATGTAGATCTTCCATATGTTGAGAAGCAATTTGTTCATAAAACTGAAATACAATCATAACTGTAAGTAAAATACCAGTACCTGTACCAAGAGCTGATGTTAAATCTGCAAACCCAGCTAAAAATCCTACAAATGCACCACCTAAAATTGTTAAAGATGGAATATATCTATTTAATACACGTTCAATTATTCTTGGATCTCTTCTAAATCCTGGAATAGCAATTGATGAACTTTTAAATTGTTCTGCAACAGATTTAGCATCCATTCCAGATGTTATTACCCAAAACATTGAAAATATAACTGAACCAATAATCATAACACTCATGTAAGTTATTGATCTAATTACTTCAATATTAGTTATTGCTGGCAAATTATAAGTTAGTACAAGGAAGTATCCCAATCCTAATCCAACTAAACCACCAAGTGCAGCCATTTTTAATGCATGTTTTTTAAAGAATTTAATTGCTGCAAATGCAAAAACTAAAGCTAACACCCCACCTAAAACTGTACAAACAATTAAACTAACTGAACTTGGATTTGTGACGTAAAGCATTATTCCAGATATAGGTGAACCTGTTGAAAGATCATAAGCTCCAAACCATGTTATTCCTCTTGAAAATAATAATCTACCAAACACTTGGAGATTCGCGAGAACTGCTGCAACTAAAATTACTGGAATATTTGAAGTATAAATGAATTTTAAAGGCCATCTTCTTGATGCAAATTTACCAAACGGCATTACAAAAGCCATAGGTATTTCTATTTTAACATCTTGAGCAAAGACTACGATTAGAAAGACTACAATTGTTGCTATAAGTGGTAAAAGTGATAAGAAAGCTTCAGTAGGCATACCTTGTCCTAAAGAGGCAATAAATATTGAAATAATTCCTCCAGATGCTTCTTGTATTGGAGGCATAAACGTTCTTACAAAAACTGTTTTAGATACTCCTGCTGCGATGAATAATGATATACCTGAACCTATACCCCACTTAGACACAACTTCGTCCATAAACATAATTAAAATTCCACCAAATGTTAATTGTAAAATTACGAATGATACTACGGCAAACGATCCACTTAGAGGCGGTATTGCTCCAGCTGCAACATATGCAATTGCTTCAATAAAACAAAATGATATTGCAAGTATTTTTTGTGTACCTGTAAATTTTGCTTTATCAATTGGATCTTGTAAATCCCAATTAATTATTTTAGAACCAACCAATAATTGTAATATAATAGATGCTGTTACGATTGGACCGATACCTAATGTAATTAGTGATCCAAACTTTGAACCAAATACTATTTCTAAAAATTCAAATCTTGCTACTGCACTAGCATCAATTCCCCAAATATTTATTGAACCTAGAACAAAATAAATTACAAGCATGATTAGGGTCCATTTAGCCTTGTCCTTAAAAGCCAATCTCATTTCTGGCTTTACTACTGCTGGTAGCTTCTCTGCGATTGAACCTAATATCGCACTTAAATTTGGCATAATATCTATTCCTCGATTATACTTCCACCATATTTCACAATCATTTGTTTTGCTTTTTTAGAAAATAATTTTGCTTTAACAGTAATAGGTTTTGTTAAAATCCCACCTGATAAAACCTTATCATAACCAAATTTTGTAAGATCAACTTGTTCTAATCCTAACTTATTTGCTAAAATATCAATATCTCTTAATTTTATTGCATTAATTTCTTTTAATCTATTAACTTTTTGAGGAAGTTTAAAACCATAACGCCCATAATGTTTTGGCATTTCTTTAACCATTAAAGATTTTTTATGTTTACCAAGGCCAGCGTTTCCTCTTCCACCTCTACTTCCTGCTCCTCTTCTTTTCTTTGCATGTCCACCTGCACAAGTACGAGAACCTCTTAATTTGATTATTTTCTTTCTTGTTTTTACAACCATCTAAATCATCCTCTTAAGCAATTCATTAATTTTTTCTGCTCTATAACCTATTTCTCCTTTTGGATAATTTTGCTTAGTTGATTTTTTAAAACCTTTAGAAGGTGGAGATAATCTAAATACTGGTTTAGCTCCTAAAACCATTTTCTTTTCAGCTTTTACTTTATCGTAAATAACTTCAGCTTCAGCTACTGTCAATCTTTTATTTGCAGCCTTTCTTCCTCTTTTCTGAATTAATAATTTAAGATTTTCATCACTGATTTCTCCCCATGTAATATAATCCTTTACCTTCTGAATCATTCCTCTTATAACTTTATCATCATTTTTCAAAAGAACACAATGCATTTTTTTATGTAATCTTAACATTTTTAGAGTATCTTCTATCTCTTTTGTTATACTCATTCTTCCTCTTATTCGAATTACTACATACATTTTATTCAACCCTTCCTACTCGCAAACCAGTTGCTTTATCATAATCTTCTCTACTTCTAAATCTATTTAATTTACCTAAAGCATCAACGAATGCTCTAATTGAATTATATCTAGTTCCGGTTTGTCCTCGAGACTTAACCCAAATATCTTTTATTCCTGCTAATCTCATTAATTTTCTTACATCTCCACTTACACAAAGACCAATACCTTTTGGTGCTGGTATAAGATCAACATGAACTGAACCAGATTTACCCGAAACTGCAAATGGTATTGAGTGTGTTCCGCCACATTTACATTCCCATGAACCACATCCTCTTCTTATTGGAATAATATTCATTTTTGCTTTATTTGTTGCCTTATTCATTACATCTCTATGTTTTCCCGTTGGTCCTGAACCCATTCCAACTCCAACAAAACCATTTCCATTTCCTACTGCTACCATGGCAGATGTTCTAAATCTTCTTCCACTTTTATGCATTCTTACGGTTCGTCTTGAAAGTATTCTCTTTGATCCACCACCCTTTCCTCCAGAACCACCAATAAGTATAATTTCATTTTCTAATGTAGGCAATAACACATCAACTATTTGATGTTCTGTAATCTTCATTCCGTTTTCAAAAACCTCATCAATATTAGTTACCTTACCAGCTACCACACTCTTACCAAGATTTGTTTTAGGTTTCCAACCAAATGGAACATTTATTTGAGGAGTATCGTCTTTTTTTATTTCTTGCTCTACTATTACCTCCTCTTCTAATCCTATCTCAGTTTTTACAATTTCTTCTTTGGTTTTTTCTCTTTTCTTTTTTGGTGTTTTACTTTTTTCCATTTTATCAACCCATTATTTTTGCTTTTATTTCTTCAAAACTCTTTACAACCTTTTCATCAATATGTTTTCCTGACAATCTTTCCTGTGATGGTAATATTTCTTCTGAATGAGGAATATTAACTCCTGAATCAACTACTCCTTTTAATGCAGCATAAATTCTTGAACCTTTTGTTGAAGTTTGTAATCCTAAATCAAGTATTGCATTTGTTACTCCTTTTTCCTTTGCTTTCTTTCCAGCAAGTAATCCAGTTAAATATGCTGCTGGTAAACATTTTAATGAATGAGTCCAACCAAGTTTTTTTAGTTCTTGTGAAATTGCTGAAGCAACTGTTTTATCTCCTTCATTACTATAATTTACAAATTGTATTTTTGTAGATGAAAGGGTTTTTCTTACAACCATTCTCGTTTTTCCAGATTTAACTAAATTTAATCTTTTTCTTAAATTTGTTTTTCTTTCTCTTCTTCTTTTATGTTGTATTCTAAACATTTATTTCTCCTCTTTCATTAAAAGATCCTTCTCTTTCAAATATAATTGTAAATGTGCCTTGCTTCTAAACATTCCACCTTTAACTTTCATATATAAACTTCGATATATCCCCGGTTTCAATGAATTGCTCTCTTGTAATTCTTTAATCATTTTTCTCTGTGGTCTAATTTTTTTGAACCATTCGTTTTTCTTTCCTATTCTAGCACCCTTTGAACCTTTAATACTTCCTCTATTCTGTTGTTTCTTTGGTGTATTTTTTGCTCTTTTCTTTTCCGGTATCTTTTTTATTACATCATCTTTAATGAAACTTCTAATATCTGATCGTGTTATTGCTTGAACTACTTTTTCATTTTTAGGATCAATCCACACTCGTCCAACCCCACATTTCAATATTTTTGCTGCAAGTTTTTTCTGTGTGCTACTCAAAAAAACACCTCTTTATTTGATTCAATTACGATACCAAATTCGTTAAAATATGAATTACAGTTAGGACAATTAAGAACTTCTGGTTCTTTTTTCCACTTATTTCCTTTTGCTCCACAGCTTGGACAATTTTTTTCTCCTACAAATATAAACATTATTTAACAGCCTCGTTTTTCTTTTCTACTTTCACTTCTTCTTTCATAACTTTCTTTACTTTTTTCTTTAATTCAATTTTTCTTACGTTTAACACTTTAATTTTAAGCTCTTCAGCTTTTTTCTGAATATCAATTCTTTTCTTATTTCCTACTTTTGCTGCTATTCTTGCACATTGTATTTTATTATCAATTGCAACCAAATCGTTTATATTCGAAACTGAAACTTCTGCAAGTCCACATGGGTGTAAAAATCTTACTGCCACCGGACTCGAATAACCTGGATTTGGAAGTTTTCCTCTCTTATGCTTATGTCTTCTAAGTTTACTACTAACTCCTCTTGGCTTTCTCCACTTCTCTCCAATTCTTAAAAATATCCCAGCATTTTGTCTTCGGAAAGTTGGCTTCTTTCTTTTTAATTTTCGTCTTAAATTTAATAATCTCATAATCGTCCCTTTGTTGATATGAATATTCCATCTTGAAATACTCTTCTATCTCTTTTGGTAATTCTTGTTGCTCTTTCAATATTTCCACATGTTTGACCAACATCTTCTCTATTTACTCCACTTACAATTATCTCATCGCCCTTGATTTCAACCTTTACATCTCCATGTAGTTTTGCTTTTCTTAATGCTTTTTCTCCAAGGAAATTGTTTATAGTTACATTATTTCCATCTATTTTAACTGTAAAAGGAAAATGCATGTAAACTATTTTTAATGTATAAGTATAACCTTCTGTCAAACCCCTAATCATATTATTCATGTGTGCTGATATTGTTCCAACCATTGCCTTTACTTTTCTTTTTTCATTAATTGAACTTATTTTGACTTGATTTCCTTCTTTAGATATAATTATCTTTCCAGCAAACATTGGATGAATAAATTCTTTCTGAAGTTGACCCTTATCATTACTAATTGTAACTTTCATGTTATCAATTTCAACATTTATTCCATCTGGTATTGTAACTATTTTTTCCATTTTAATCACTTAATATATGAAGGCTAACAACTTTCCTCCTATTTTCTTTTCTTTTGACTCATGATATGTCACTATTCCTTGGGAAGTTGATACGATTAATAAACCAACATTTGCTGCTGGCAAAAATCTTCTTTCCCATTTTTCATAATTATCTGCTTTAGTTGAATATCTCGGTCTTATTGAACCACAATTGTTTATCTTACCAAACAATTCAATTTTAAACTGATTCCCCTTTCCGTCTTCGATCATTTCAAAGTTTCCAATATAACCATTTTTTTGGAAAATTATCAAAATCTCCTTAACCATATTTGAAGCTGAAACTATTGTTTCCGTTTTACCAACATTATCTGCGTTCTTTACTGCAGACAATACATCTGATAGTACATCATGTCTCATTATTTTCACCTAAATTTTTTGAAACCAAGACTTTTTGCAACTTCTCTGAAACAATTTCGACAATATAATAAACCATATTGTCTTATCACGCCTCTTCGTTTATGGCACTGTCTACATTCAATTGTTCCTCTTCCAAATTTTCTCAGTTTCTTTACACTTTTCATTCTAATCTTACTCCTAATTCTTTCACTGCAAAACCACTCGCATCCTGAGCTGTTATCAAATGATTTGCTCCAATCTTTGCAGGATTTTTCTTTCTCTTAACTCTAAATCCTCTTCGTTCTAATGTTACGCAAACATCCATTCCATATATTCCGATGTCAGGATTATACTTTAAACCGGGTAAATCGATGTGTTCCTTAACACCAAAGGAAAAATTTCCTTGTTTATCAAAACACTTTTTTGATAATTTTGTTTCAATTACACTAAGTGCATCTTTAAGGAATTTCATTGCATCTTCATTTCGTAATGTTACTTTACAACCAATTATTTTTCCCTTTGGACTTCCGAATGTCGTTCTGCCCTTTGTAAATGTTGAAACAGGTTTCTTTCCTGTAATTTGTGAAAGTAATTTTATTGCTTTGTCTAATTTTGCTCCTGGTTCTCCAGTTCCAATGTTAATAGTTACTTTTTCAACTTTGATTTCTCTCATCTTATTCATTTTACTCAACCTTTACTAATGGTTTGTCTTTACCAACCATCATAATATTTTTAATTGGAACTTCAATTTCTCCATTTAACCAAACTCTTTTATTAATCTTATCAATTGTTTTTATTTTTGACATTAAACCATCATGACTTCCCCTTGTAACAAATGCAAGATTTCCTTCTTTGAATTCAACATGATCAGTTATTTTTAATGAAGGGATTTCTAATAACAATGAATCTTTTGTATTGTATTTTTTATCTGAAAGTATATTTTTTCCATCATGAAGATTGTATTGTGTTTTTCCTTTCTTGATGTTTCTTTTTCCATTAATTCTACATAATTTAATTTTATTATCATCAGCTTCAATAAACGTCAATCCTTTTCTAGGAACAGCTCTCCAAGATTTTTTCATTAAAGGAATTTCTATAACATCCATTGAACCTACGCCGAATTTAATATCTTTTCTTTTCTTTCCATCTACTAAAACATTACCTGAAGTAATTATTGTCTTTGCTTCTTTACCAGTTTCTGCCAATCCTAAAACATCTCTAACTAAAACATGTAGAGACAATGCATCTGCATGTGGTCCTCTAACTGTTGTTATGAATTTATGCGTCTTTCTTTTGATTGGCCACCAACTTGGTGCTGATATTCTTTTAAGCCACATTTGATTTCACCTTTTGAATTATTTTTTTTCTCATTTTATCATCCATGTTTACATTTGTAATCATAATGTTTGAAGGGTGGAATGGAACTTGACCTTCGTCTCCTGTTGCTTTCTTTCTTTTCATTCCTTCAATGTAAATTTTTAATGTTTTTAAATTAATACTTGAAATCTTTCCTGTCTTTCCTTTAAAATCTCCCCGCATTACTTTTACTTCATCTCCTTTTCTTAAACCTAAATTTCTTTTCTTATACTGTTTTATCAAATTTTTTGCTAAATGACTATGAACAAGCTTCTGTCTTTTATGTAAAGGTGCTTGTGCCAAAGCTTTTCTTTGTTTACTTGGTCTTATTGATTTCATTATACCACCGTTGTTGCGATCTTACCGATCATTGAAAATCTCTCAACTGCTTCTTTCGCAATTGGTGTTTTAATTCTTGTTCCTTTTGGTTCTCCTTTTTCACTTACTATAACAAGTGCGTTGTCTTCAAATTTTATTCTCATTCCATTTGGTCTTCTATATTCTTTTTTCTGTCTTACAATTACAGCATGAAGAACTTCGTGCTTCATTTTTGGAATACCTTTCTTTACTGCAACTATAACTAAACTACCAACACCGCATCTAGGAACTCTATTTTTTACTCCATGATAACCTTTAACTGCAATAATTTCTGCTTCTTTTGCTCCACTATTATCTACACATTTTAATCTACTTCCAACCTGAAGTGCTTTTGAAATTGTCGATGTTATTGGTTTCATTTTAACACCTCAACTACGATAAAAGATTTTGTTTTTGACAATGGTCTACATTCTGCTATTTTTACAATGTCTCCTTTCTTTGCATTAATGCATTCTGGATTATATGCAACAATTCTTGTATTTCTTTTTTCGTATCTTTCGTATTTTTTCAAAAAATAATGATAATTCCATTTGACAATTGCTGTCTTTGATGGTTTTGTACTTGTAACTGTTCCACTAAAAATTCTTCCTCTAACTGGAAGTGTTCCATGCCATGGACATTTTTCATCGTTACATTCTTTTTCTGGTTTCTTTGCTTCGATTCCAATATTTTCTTTCATCATTATCACCCATGCATTGTTGGCCCCAATATTTTTGGTTGACTTTCTATTATACTATCAACATTAAGGTAGATTTCGTAATCATGCGAATCGCCTTTAATTTTAATACCGTGTTCTTTTACTGTTTTAATAAACTTCATATTTGAATTATAACTATCTACCTCATCTTCATAATTTCCTTCCTTGATCTGACCAGTTATCATTCCCTGACTCATTGCATCAGCAAAGCCTCTGTTAGTTTTATTTCTATATTCTTCAAGATGAATTAAATCTATTTCATACTGAATATGTTCTCCATTTTCTCTTAATTCAACAATTGTGTTTACCATTTTTTCACCTTTAGTTTTATTCTGTCTTCGGGTTTTTTTTCAATTCTTTTCCCATCGACTTTGACTGTTTTTCCACTGAACTTGAATGCAAATATTGTACATCTTTTTGCAATTCGTTTCAAGCCCTTTGTTGTTTTTATTGTAAGCATGTGTTTTGTTTCGTTTATGACCACTCCACTGATTCCGATGTTGTCTTTGTTTGTACTTTCAACGACGTCAACCTGTAAACCAATAAGCTCATGTCTTATTAGGTTTTTTGGTGTTATCATTTACTCAACCTCAATTTTTTCATCAGCAAATCCATTCTTGATCAATATTTTTTTTACTTTTTCTCTGTGTTCGCCTTGAAGTTCAATTCTTCCACCTTTCAGTGTTCCACCACAGGCAAGTTTTGACTTCAGTATTTTTGTTATTTTTGCTGGATCTGATTCTTTTTCAATTCCTTCAACGATTGTCATCTTTTTCCCGTATCGCCTTTTGTCTAAATAGACCCTGATCTTTGCTTCTTCCCTTGAAATTGTTCCGCATATGCAAAGTTCATTTGGCAAACCACATTTATTACAAATATCAGCCATTTACAACCTCCTTTTATTTTTTTCTGTAATCAATTTTGCAATGGTTCTTCTAGTTTGTCCCACACGTCCTGTATTTGAAGGTGAACCACCAATCGCAATTTGTGCTCTTTCTTTAGCTAATTCTAACTTCAATTCCTGAAGTCTTTTTACTAAATCATCATTGTTCAGTTCTTTCAACTGTCTTTTCTTCAATATCGACATGTAATAACTCCTCTCCACTCATAAGTTTCTGCATTGTTAATCTATCTGATGGTAATTCTGTAAGTATTTTTACTCTAATTCCAATTGTTCCCAATTTAACATGAGCTGTTGCATCTGCTTCATTTACTAATGTTTGTGCGGTTTCTCCTGCAAATTTCAAATAGCCTTCTTGAAACTTTTCCGTTCTACTCATGTTTCCTCCCATTTTACCTGATAATCTTATTGCGATTCCAATTGCTCCTGAATCCATTACTCTTCTTACTGTCATATTTGCAACTCTTTTATGATTTAATCCTCTTTCAATTCCGCTTGCAATTTGCTTTGAAACAATTGCTGCATTCAAATGCGGATCAATAACTTCTTGAACATCCATTTGTGGGTTTTCAAAACCAAATTTATCTTTTAATATATTTGTAACTCTTTCAATATTTTTTCCACCACGTCCAATTATCAAACCAGGCTTATGAGCATAAATTGTAACTCTAATTGCTAAAGGTGTTCTTTGAATATCGCTATGGCTATAACCAGCTCTTGAAAATTCTTCTTCAAGGAATTTTTCTACTTCAAGCATTTTTATTGCTTTTTTCACGAACACTCTTTCCTGTGCCATTTTTTTCACCTTTCAATACAGCTTGTATTTTACAAATTTTCATTTGTCTTCCAAATCTCCATTTTCTTCGTCCTCTCATTAATGTTGGGCCTTTATGAGCCGAAATCATAAGTTTCATTTTATCTGCATCTTTGTTTAATGCTTCTGCATTTGAACCCAAAGTTTTTAGGAACATTAAAATCTCCTTTGAAGTTTTTGTATAATATTTACCTTCCAATGATTTTTTTTCTGAAGCAAGATTTTTAATAAATTCTGTTGCCTCTTTATAATTTTTTTTATTTATTGCTCTACAAACTATAGTTGCATGTTTCTGTGATATTGACAAAGTTGACTTTGCCTTTACCATATCTTTTGTTATTGGAAATGTGTAACTCATATTATCACTTCAATGCTGTAAACTTAGATGACTTTGTTGCTCCTAAACCAGGTGATGAATGTTGTACTCTTTTTCTTGTTAATACAAAATCTCCTAATCTAAAAGTAATCATCTCTGCTTTTATTTCAATTGGAACCCACTCGTTTCCTTTATGAATTATAATTTTCTTACCTACCATTTCTGGAATAATAATAATATTTCTACAATCTGTTTTCATCGGTTTATTTGTTTTCTTTAATCTTCCAAGGAATCTTTTTTGTTTATCTGTCATACCTCTTGTTAAACTTCTCTTCTGTCTTGCTGGAACTAATTTTATAAATTCTTCCATACTCATTGCTTGAAGCTCTTCAATTGTTTTTCCTTTGTAAGTAAAAATTTTCTTTGCCATAACTATCTCTTCCTTTTACCTGTTCTTCTTGATGCAACTGATCCAACTTTTGCTCCAGGTGGTGCGTGTCTTGATACTGACTTTGATTGTCCTGGACTTGTTTTTCCACCAAATGGGTGGTCTACTGGATTCATTGCAGATGCTGATGTTCTTGGCCATAATTTATTTCTCGCACCTTTTGCATAAAAGTTCTGACCAGCTTTTAACATTCTTTTACTTCTTCGTCCCCATCCTGCTGCTTTTCCAACTGTTGCTAAACAATTTGGATGGAAACTTTTAAATTTCTTTGAAGGCATTTGAACTACAACCTTCTTTTCATCATGAGCAACTACTGTTCCAGTTGTTCCTGGTGAACAACATATTTTTGGTCCAGAGTGTGGATAATTTTCCATTCCAAAAATTACTGTACCCTTTGGAATTTTTGATAAAAACATTATATTTCCTACAGTTGGATTTCCTTTCATATCTATCTTATCTCCAACTTTCATACCATCTGAAGCAATTATTAACTTTTCTCCTCTATCTGTACTTAATTTTGCAAGAGGTGCGTCTCTTGCTGGATCATGAATAATATCAATAACTTCTGCTGTATTAAATGTGTATACAGGTTTTCCTGCAAATCTATGTCCTGGACTAGCATAAGCTGGTCCTCCTTTTCCTCTTGCTCTTTGAATTATTCTCTTTCCCATAATATCACAACATACCAAATCTTGTAGCAATGTCACCCGCTGAAAAATCTTTTGTTAACTTTACCCAAGCTTTTTTCTTTCCTTTTTGTGTAATCATTGTTTTTACACTATCAACTTTTACTTCAAGTGCTTTTTCAACAGCCCACTTGATTTGTTTCTTTGTTGATTTTCTATCAACTATAAATACTAATTTATTTTCTGTTTCGATTTTTCCGATTGCTTTTTCTGAAAGCAAAGGATAATTAATTGTTTTCCAAGGATCTGCTATAAATGTTTTCTTTTCTTTAACCATGAATATCACCAATAGTTATTCCACGAACTTCATTTTCTTCACAAAGTTTTCCAAATAAACCACTATAAAATTCTTTATTTGTATCCTTTCCTCCTTGCTTGGACATTAATGTTTTTTGTAAACCAATTAAATAATTTTTTGCTGTGCTATTATTATACATTAGGTGGGCATCTTCTGCTATTGATTCTGCAAATAGTGTTCCGGTATTATAATCATATTCTTTAATTGTTTCTTGGTCTTCTTCGTTTTTTACTCTATTAAGCAATGTGCCTATTGCCTCTCCTCTTTTTTTTCCTGCTTCATAAGCTCTTGAATTTTTAACCATATAGTTCACCTAATTTTTTAATTGCACCTTCATCAAACACAGTTAATCTTCCTGCATGAGCACCTGGTGCTAAAAGTTCAACATTAATATTTGAAACATCACAAACGTCAACACCTGTTAAGTTTTTAGCTGCTTTAACAATTCCTTTATTTCCTGAAACAATAAATAAAACCGATTTCTTTCTTTTATATTTTCTTCCTCTCATCTTTCCTTTACCAGGTCTAACTTTCTTTATCTTTGCTCTATCAATATCAGATTTTATGTTTAATACTTCAGTTAATTTTTCAATATCTTTTAATTTTGTTACACTTTGTATTTCGTCTGAAACTATAATTGGTAATTCCATTTCAGCAATCTTATGTTTCTTCGATACTAATTCAAACAACACTGTTGCTGCGATTGCAGATTTAATTGCAATGACGTTTTCTTTTTTATTTACTTTTTGATCCCATATCTTGTATGCCTTTGGTGGATGTGCTTTTCTACCTTTTACAACACCTGCAATAAATCTTGCTGTAAATTCTAAACCTGGCATACCACCATGTATTCTTTTCATTCTAGACATTTCACGATTCATCATATGAGCTGGTCCTTTTCTTACACCATGATAATGCGCAGAAGTTCTTTTACCAGCCATTACATCTGCACCATAAGGTTGCCTCTTATGACTTTGAATTGCTAAAAATGATCTCTTAATTAAATCTGGTCTGTAGTCGGAACTAAATACTTTTGGAAGTTCTATGCTTCCTTTTTCTTTTCCTTGTAAATTATATATTTTAGCCATTTACACACCTTGTTTTGATTCCAATGAAATGTATTTTATTTCAACTGGATATTTTATTTGATTGTCTCTCACTGTTCCTCTAATTCTTACTAATCTTTTCTTAGGTCCCGGAATACTTCCTTCAATTAAAATATAATCATTTCTTACTAAACCATATTTTGAAAATCCACTTTTTGGATTAATATCAGTTCCTGTTCCAACTTTTAATATTCTTTTAGAATATTCTGTTCTTGTATGATAACCCATTTGTCCAGGTTGTGGAACTTCTGATCTTCTCTTTCCTGGTTCTTTTTGTCCATGACACCCTACATGTCTATGTGCTTGTTCATTTTTTCTTCCTTGAAGACTAATACCAAATCTTTTTACTGCACCTTGAAATCCTTTTCCAATTGTAACTGCTTTAACATCAATATAATCTCCAGCTTTGAAAATATCAGAAATCTTAAACTCTTTTCCTAAATTAGCTTTTGCAAACTCCAGTTGCTCTTCTGCTTTACCACCAAGACCCATTTCAAATACTTCTGGTTTTTTCTTAAACGTTGGTTTTGTATGACAAAGTAAATGAACACAATCAATAATTTTTCCATCAAGTTTTGAAAGAATTGTTTTTGGTTCTTTAGGAAGTCTCATTTTTCTAGAAAGATTTTTATCAAATTTGTTAGCAAAAATATCAATTGGTTTTAATTTAGAATAAGCACGAAAACCAAGAATAACAATAGAAGGACATTCAAGAACAGTAACTGGTGTTGCAATAATTTGTCCCTTTGTTTTAGAATTAGTATTTGTATCAACAAGTTGAACATGAGTCATACCAGCTTTGTATCCTGCAAACCCAATAGGTGCTGGAATATCTGATTTTAACCATGTAACCATTTTTGGATAAATTCGTTTAGCTCTTTTTCTCGGCCAGTAAGCCATACTCCCTCTTCGTGGTCTTTTCACTTTAGGCATATTATCACTTATTATGCTACTTTTAACCTTTTTATAGGTTTCCCTGGTTTTCTCAGAACACGATTTATGCTTTATGCATTGTAGTTAATTACATGTTTGGGAACGAATGTAATCGACGCTTGAACTTTCCAAAATAAGTATGTTTAGAAGCTATTTAAAGCTATTTCCAATGTTTTAATTCTCATTCTAGAGCTTCACATACTTCAAAAGCCATTTCAAAAGAGTTTATTTTTCCACCTTTCTTTTGTTTCTTAAGTTCTTGATATGCAATCATAACATCTTCTGGTATAGTATCACTAACATACCAATGGTGTTCTTTTACTTCTAATATATTTTCTATTAATTCTATAAATGGAATTTAATTTGCCAATTTTCTTTTCTTTTTCTGTATAGTTTTGTAATTTATTTTCTGACCAAAGTCTTATTAATATTTCTTGATGAGTAGGATCGTCAATTTCATTTAACCAGTTGAAATCATCCTGAGCTGTTTTTGTTTTTGGTCTTTTCAAAAAATCCACTAAATATGGCTCTTGCTGATAATCAATTACACTGTATAATACTGGAACATTATATGGTAAAGATGTACCACTTAGAGACCTTATTTTAAATGTTATCTTCAATCTTGTTTTATTATCTTTTAACCAATGTGGGTATATTGATGAATTTCTTGTTCCGTCATCTTGATGATATGCTTCAAATGCTTGTAAAACTTCTACTGGGTCTCCCCAGCCACTTATATGGTCTTTGAATATACCAAATCTTTTATACATCTCTCTGGTCTTTTCCATTAATATTGCTTTTTCTCTTGCGTACATCATTAGTGTTTATTATAAAAGAATTTAAATGGCGCTCGGGGTGCGATTTGAACGCACGTATCCCGAAGGAAACTAGCTTTCCAGGATCACCTTTCTATTAGTTGCCTAATAAAAATCTAGCGCTCTACCAAGCTAAGCGACCCGAGCATTGAATAGAATAAGATTTTAATTCTTAAAAATATTATTTATTTACCAATTCTTTCAATTTATCAAAAATTATCTTGTAAACTGGTCTTTCTTTATAGCCCAGATATTCGTCTCTTACAGATTCAAGTTCTTTGCCAATACTACCATTTTGTATTTCAAGCATTGTTTTCAATTCAGTAATTTGTTCCAAATCAGAAACTAAATTTTCCTGAATTTTTTCAAAATCATCAATCTCTTGTTTTAAAATATGTATTTTCCCACCAAGATCCTTTTTTTCATCATTCATAGTTTCAACATAATTTTTATGCCTTACGTTTTCTTCTTGTAATTTTGTCTCTAAGTAAGTTAATTGTTCTATTCTTTTCTGATCTTTTTCATCAAATTCTTTTTGAACTTCTTTGTATATTTTATCTCTTTCAGAAATTTCCAAACAATTAATATCATATCTAAATCTGCAACCACCATGACCTGTTCCTAATGATTTGACATATTTTGCCATAGCAATTTCAATATCTTCTACCCCGCCATTTCCATTTATAGGGTTTAATTCTATATGTCCTCCTTGCTTGTTTAGTTTAACATCAAAGTTTTGCCCAAGATATTTTCTAAGAAACTTGTTAGTTTTATAAAGATGTGATTGATCACTAGCATCTATCTTAACTATTATACCGGGCATATAATAAATTTAGAACTAATATTTAAATACTTAATCTTTAAAGCGTATAGAAATCAGTCCCGTAACTGAATACTTATTTGAACACCTTCTGGTACAGTTACTCTCATAATCTGTCTAAGTGTTCTTTCATCTGCAGCAATATCAATAATCCGTTTATGGATTCTCATTTCCCATCTATCAAAAGTAGCATTTCCGTGTCCAGTTCCATCACCGCATGGAGTTTTCATTGTAGTTACTTTTAATTTTTTAGTTGGCATTGGAATTGGTCCTTTCATTGTTATTCCGAACCGATCTGAAATTCCTTTTAACTCTGTACAGACTCCTTCGATCTTCTTTGGATCTGCGCTTGATAATTTTATTCTTGCTCTCTGCATAGAATAGTTTATAGAAGTAAAGTATTTAAATAAGCAATAGTTAGAAAAAATTCTGGTAGACTTAAGGTTAACATTACCAATTGGGTGGTTCCCCCGTTACCAGTCTTAAATTTGGTTTAAATTGCACAGAAATTAAGCGATTTAGGGCCTTGGTAAATATTCGAAAATGAGATGGGTTTAAATTATTATTAAATACCCACCAATGAATACCAGCACAATAGCAAATAATTTATGTATTATTACTGATTTTGAAATTTCTTCTTTGAGTATTTTTGGTAAAAACAGTGAAAGAATTGTTGCATAAAGTAATACAAAAAATGGCTGTACTGCAGAGATACCAGTTACCAATGAAGCAGAACCAAGTGAAAGAGCAATTATGAATATTAGCGAAGCTGTTAAAGCAATTGTTTCATTTGTTAATAACAAACCAACAACCTTTTTCCCAGATTTTGCTAATGCTCTACTCAAAGTACCATAATAAAGATAAACAATTGGTATTGTTGCAATAAAATTACCTATTTTTATATATGCAAAAACCGTCCAATAGTCTGCAAAACCAAGTAGGTATTTTGTTAATATTGTAATTATAGATAAAAAAATTACTGATAGCATTATTAACCAAAATTCTTTTCCTATTGAAAATTTAGTCATTTTTTTCATGGTAATAAATATAGAACCAATTACAACTAATATCATTCCAAGATATTTTCCAAGTGTAAATACTTCTCCTAAAAATATTGCAGCTAAAATGAAAACTATAATAGGACTCATGTAAAATAATGGAATTATCCTTGATACTTCACCTATTTTCAGAGCCTTGAAATAAAATAATATTTGTGGTACAAATAAAGCACCAGTAATAATTGCTAAAAATATGTTGATAGTTGAGAGTGTAGAATATCCATTAAATATATAGATAAGTATACTTGCAATAATAGCAATTAGACCAATAATCATAACTGGGACTATTGGTTCTTTGATATGTTTTGTTATAATATATTTATCAATGATAGCTACAATACTCCAGATAGCTGCTGAAATTATTGCTAATATTACCCACAACATTAAATTTAATTTGTTATTGGTTCTTATAAATCAAGAAATTAATTTTGTGGGAACACTACCAATTAGTATGGTGGACTCAGGGGAATGTGACTAAAGTGTGAGGTGGACTTAAATGAGATTAATTAATCTTTACATGTTCCGCCAGCTTTTGCAAATTCTATTATTTTTACACTATTACAATATAATGAATAGTAATAAGTACAGTAATTTTTGCTTACACCATTAGCATATGCGATATATTCTCCATTAGAATTAATTTTAAATATATCACCAGCACCTAACTGAGCAAAACCATATTGTCTTGATTTCATAGCACGAAGATATAAGAAACACGTTTGTTCTACAAATGATTGGTTTGCATTAACATTAAATGTAAATGTAAGTGTTTCTCTGGTATTGTTTGTTTCGTTAGGAATCCACTCTGCATTTATAGGTTCTATATCTGAATATTCTAAAAGTTCTACCCGATTTCCAATAATTTTCTCTGTAATTGATGTTTGTGTACTGTCTTGATTATTTGTTTCAGAACCACCAGTACACCCACTAACTAACACTATAGAAATCATTACTATTGCTATTAACATAATCTTTCTCATAAAATAGATTAGTAGAACTGTCTTATAAAATTACTAATTTCCTGTGGACTCAGGGGGGTTCGATTAAATAGCTTACACTAGCTTAAAAAAATAAAAGAAAAACAGGGGTGGAACAAAACTATTTCTTGTCAACAGGTATTACTTCTAAACAAATACCAGCTGCCACAGTCATTCCCATGTCTCTAATTGCGAATCTCGAAAGTTCAGGAAAGTCTTTGCTACTTTCAATTACCAAAGGTTTATTTGGTACACACTTAATTATTGCCGCATCTCCTGCTTTAATGAAGTCAGGGTTTTCTTGCAATACTGCTCCTGTTTTTGGATCAATTTTTTTCAAAATTTCCACAATCTTACATGCTGTTTGTGATGTATGGATATGGAAAACTGGTGTATATCCTTTAGTAATTACATTTGGATGTTGCAATACGATTATCTGAGCAGTGAATTCCTTAGCAACTGTTGGTGGACTTTGTGGTGTACCAAGAACATCTCCTCTTCGAATATCGTTCTTACCTACTCCTCTTACTGAAAATCCAATGTTGTCGCCTGGTCTTGCTTCAGACACTTGTTCATGATGCATTTCAATTGTTTTTAATTCACCTTGAACTCCTGCTGGCTCAAATCTTACCTGTTGTCCAACCTTTAATATTCCTGTCTCTACTCTTCCAACTGGAACTGTTCCAATACCTGTAATTGTATATACGTCTTGTATTGGTACTCTTAATGGTTTGTCAACTGGTTGCTCTGGTAATACTAAATTATCCAAAGATTGAAGCAAAGTTTGTCCACTGTACCATGGCATATTGTCTTTCTTTGTATCTGTATTTTCCTTCTGTGCCATATTGTCGCCCTTGAAACCTGATGTTGGGATAAATTGTACTTTACTTATATCATATCCAACTGTTTTCAAAAGCTTTTCAATACTTTCTTTAACTTCTTTGAATTTTGCTTCTCCGTACTCTATTGCATCCATTTTGTTTATAGCAACGATTATTTGCTTTACTCCAAGTACCTTAATTAAAAATACGTGTTCTCTTGTTTGTTCCTGGATTCCGTCTTTTGCTGATACAACAACAATTGCTGCATCTGCTTGTGATGCTCCTGTGATCATGTTTTTAACAAAATCTCTGTGTCCTGGTGCATCGATAACAGTGAAGTAATATTTGTTTGTATCAAATCTTTGATGCATAATGTCTATTGTTACTCCTCTTGCTCTTTCTTCTTTTAACTTATCCATAACAAAAGCGAACTCGAAAGTTTCTTTCTTAAGTTCCTTAGCTTTTTCTTGAATCTTTCTCATTTCCTCTGGTGAAATGTTTTTCGTATCCCATAATAGTCTACCTACTAATGTAGATTTTCCGTGGTCTACGTGTCCTACTGTTACTAAATTCATATGTGGTTTCTGTGCCATTATATTCTACCTCCAAATTATCTAACGATAAAGATGATATATCCTTATTGTTAGTTGTTGAGAATAAACCTATTTAAATCTTTGCCTAGAAATATAAAAAACCTACTCAGCTTGAGGCAATTCTTCAGATAGTCCTTTTCTTTTTCTAATCTGTTGAACTACTTTATTTCTAATATCTAATGGAACTCTTTCAAATGTAACATCGGTCATTGATTGAAATCCCTTTCCTGCTGTTGCTGATTTTAATGCTCCTTCAAATCCAAACATTTCTGCTACAGGTAATTTAACTATAATAACTGCTGAAAATTCTTCTTGTTCAATATCTGTTACTTCTCCTCTTCTATTACTTAATTCAGATGTAACATTTCCAATATAATCTTGTGGAGAATCAATTCTTAAAATTTGTTTTGGTTCTAATAAAGTTGCACCTGCCTTTAACATTGCTTGCTTCATTGCGTGTCTTACTGCTGGAACAATTTGTGCTGGTCCTCTGTGTGCTGCATCTTCATGAAGTGCTGCATCATTAAGTGTAACTATCATTGCTGAACATGGTTCATTTGCTAAAGGTCCTTTATTTGTAACATCTTTGAAAGCTTCTTTTACTAATTCAATTGTCTCATTTAGATATTGTACACCACTTGTGTTGTCAATAAATATACAATGATTATAAATTAATGAAACTACTTTTGCTGTACCTCTATCCATTCCAGCTTCTTCTAATTTCTTAATTGTTTCAGAAGTTTTTCCTTTAATCACACCATCTCGTATCTTACCTTCAATCATTGCTCTATATACTTGGTCTGATACCGGTTCTACGGTTAAATAA
The DNA here is from genome assembly GCA_018901655.1 of Nanobdellota archaeon. Classification (GTDB taxonomy): domain Archaea; phylum Aenigmatarchaeota; class Aenigmatarchaeia; order Aenigmatarchaeales; family Aenigmatarchaeaceae; genus JAHIEG01. The sequence goes on along the minus strand of JAHIEG010000019.1, from coordinate 13,746 downwards.
AATTTATTATGTTTATTTGGAGATTTACCTTCTACTTCTGGACTTAACTTTGTTACTGTTTCTCTATAAACTACAATTGGTGGTGATGAAATTATTTCAACTCCTTTTTCTTTAATCTTTCTTTCAACCTTTGCATCTAAATGCAATTCACCTAATCCTGAAACTAAAGTTTCTCCGGTTTCTTGATTAATTTGAATCTTTAATGTTGGGTCTTCTTTACCTAAGATTTTTAAAATATCAATTAATTTTGGTAAGTCTTGTGGATTTTTAGGTTCCATTGATTTTGTAACAACTGGTTCAAAAACGTGTTTGATTGCTTCAAATGGTTCGATAATATTATCAGGATCACATAATGTTTCTCCTGCAAGTGCATCTGTTAAACCAACCATTCCAACGACGTTTCCTGCAAGAACTTCATCAATTGTAATTCTTTTGTCTGCAATAAAAGTTGTTACTTGTTGAAGTTTATAATTTTTATCTGCATTTACTAAATGAACATCTTGTCCTCTTTTTAATTTTCCAGAAAAAACTCTTCCAGTTGAAATCATTCCTGCGTGAGGATCATAAACAATTTTTGTAACACAAACTCCTAATTTACCATTTGGATCACAATCCATAAGTGCTTTACCCATTTCTGAATTAATATCACCTGTCCACAATCTGTCTACTCTATATCTCTGTGCTGTTGTTGGAGATGGTAAATGTGTGATTACTGCATCCATTACTACAATATTCATTGGTGCTAATTTTACTAACTCTTCATCTTTGTCTGCTGCACACAAATCAATTATTTGTTTAAACGTAACTCCTGACTTTTTCATATATGGAATTGAAATTGCCCATTTTCTAAGAGCTGAACCAAAAGCTACTGAACCATCTTCTACTTTTGGAATCCAATCATTTTTAAATTCTTCTTCAACGTGACGTTGAATAAATTTATTAACATTAATAACAATTTTTGTTAACCTCTCTTGAAGTTGCTGTGGAGTAAGTTTTAATTCCTTAATTGCTCGATCAACTTTATTAATAAATAAAATTGGTTTTACTCTTTCTTGTAAAGCTTGTTTTAAAACCGTCTCAGTTTGAGGCATTATTCCTTCAACTGCACAAACCATAACAACTCCACCATCTACAGCTCTTAGTGCTTGAGTTACATCTGCACCAAAATCTACATGACCTGGAGTATCCATTAAATTAATCAAATATGATTGACCTTCATATTCATGAGCCATTGTAACAGTAGCTCCATAAATTGTCATCAGTCTTTCTCTTTCTTGATCATCAATCCAAGTAAGCATTCTTTCTCCAACTAATTGCTCTGCCATCATTCCAGCTGCTGCTGCTAAGTTATCTGTTAAACAAGTTTTACCATGATGGATGTGAGAAAGAATTCCAATATTTCTAATATTAGTAGGATTATTCATTAATTTCTGTATTTTGTCTGAACGTTCTTCTTTTGCCATGCTGATAGACTTAGAAACAATAATATTTAAGCTTTATCTTATTTTTACAAAAGCTTTAGTGGTGAACCTTATTCATAATCTTTTTATATTTTAAAAACGACTCAAGATTCATACCCTTTCTTCTCTTATCTAAATTTTTTATATCTTTTATTGGTCTTGGCACAAATTGCCCCTTTCTATTAGTATAAAATTGTGTACCATAGAGCTGTTTTTTCTTATTATTAACAAGTACACGATCAATCAAATATACAAGCAATCTCTTATCTGCCTGATTTTCATTAACTGCTTTTTTCATAAGTTTTAAACATTTTTCTTGAAATATTATATCATAATCAGAATGCTGTGCAATTAACCATGCAGCGTTTGAAGCTTTTTTACCAACAAGATTATAAGTAGGCCAACCGTACTTTTTCAATATCTTTTTTAGTTCTAAAAAATTGTTCTTATCTACATTCGAAGAATATTTACCACACTTACGTATACTTTGGTCCAGTTCTTCCATCTGTAAAAGTTTTTCTCGCAATTTGTTATTAATCACTATTTCACCTACTAAATATATTGTAAAAACAGCTTAAATAAATCTTAATTTTGGTAAAGCATTTAGAAAAAAAATTTACTGGTGGACTTAATTATTTAATTATTCATTATTAACTAATTCAGTATGAATACGCGAAAGATAATCTTTAGCTTTATCCCAGCCCCATGCATGAATACCCGCAGAACACTTTGTTACATCTTCGTCTTTGAAAATATCTCCTGATGCATCAATTTTAGATTTCATATCTGAATCAACCCAATCTATACTTATGACTCTCTTTCTCCATCCAATTGTCATAGACCCATATTCTGTATCAACTTCAAACCATGGTGCGCAATGACCACATGCTTCATCTGGACAATATTTATTTTTTATAGCATTCAACTTAATGTCTTTAAAGCCGGCTTCTTTAAATGTTTCTTCAAATTTTTGACCAAATTCTTCTTCAAGACGTGTTTCATTACACGATTTATGATAAAATTTCCAAATATCCATGTACGATTCGTCACCTTCTTGAATAACATATTTAGGTGTTATACCATCTTCAGCTCCGAGCCATCCGTTTTTATTTTTTACAATTGTCTTTTCCCATTCGTCTTCAGTATCAGGATATTTTAAGCTCGTGTCTATATGAGTATCATTTCTAATTAATCTATCTCTATTTATTCTATATAGAGCATCAGTACGATTCTGATAATTTTTTACCAAATCCATTAATGGTTTTCCAATAAAATCACTTATTGTAATTACCTGATCATCTTCCCATTTAACAACATCAGCAACATTTTCAATAGTCCACGTATCTTTACAACGATTACATTCTATATTTAATGGTGCTATTGTTGAAGGCATTACATAATTATCTCCTTTACTACGTTGCCAGACATTTCCACATGTATCTAACCAATATTCTCCATCTAATACAGTGAAATCGTCTAAAGGTTCATGACGTTCATATCCTGCCGCATGTCTTTCATTTATAAGTTTATGAAATTCTTCTAAAGAAACTAATGATTTTTGAATGCCTTCATCAGTATTATATGGTTTTTTAGGTGGGCTTGTCTTTATAATAGATTTAGGAATATCAAATGTTTTATAAGGAGGGTCTTTATTGTAGCTTGATCCATGAAATGGATTAACAATATCGTCATCATCTAATGGGGCATAAATATTATTAGGGTTGTGTTGTTCTTTGCTCATATTAAATAATGGTATAGGAAGCTATTTAAATCTATCGGTTATTAACTACTTAAGAGTTATAAGTGTAGACTCTGAATTTCAAATTTTATCTAGCGCCCATTGATTCTTTTTCCATTCTTTCTTTCTCTCTAAATGCATAAGAATCTGAAGAACTATTATAGGCTGCCATTATTTCAGTTGCTAAACATTCTGCCATTGTGCTTTTACCCTTAATTGCTTTTTGATAAGAACCTTGAACAAATTCACGTAGAACCATATCAATTCTTCTTTGTGGTGAAGTTATTACAGCTTTTCTTACCATGATTCCACCAACTTGAAATGATGTTACTTCTTCTCTCATTGCAGTATTTTCAATTGCTTTTACTAAAACTTCAACTGGGTTTTTCTCTGTCTTCTTTTCAATTATTCCAAAACAATCTTTAACTAAAATAAATATTGTCATTGTTTTTCCTGCATTGTGTCCACTTGAAATAAAATGTTTTTTTCTTTTATGTCCAGGAACATAAAGGCGATTAATTAATCTTTCAACAATATGCATATCTGTTTTTTTAAATTGTTTTTGAGTATTTCGTCCAAATGTTTTTGGAACTAGAATTGGTCTTAAATTAATATAATCTATTAAACCTGGTTCTTCAACCTTTATTTCGCTTGTATCCCATCTATCAAATAATTTCATCTTATCGCCTTCTTTGTCTTACCCGTTCTTAATCCTTCAAGTGGTAAATTATTTACCTTAACAACTCTCCACTTAATACCTGGCATAGAACCTACTGGTCCTCTTTGTGAACCACCCATGCCTTCAATCATAACTTCATCGTGTTCGTTAACAAATTTAATTGCTCCATCTCTTGGAACAAATGCTGTAACTTCTTTTCCATTTTTTAAAAGTTGTACTCTAACAGCTTTGATAATTCCTGAATGAGGCTGTTTTTGTGTAATACCAACTTTTTTTAGAACAATACCTTTAGCTTGAGGTGCTCCACCAAGTGGATCTCTCTTTACTATAAGATTCATAGTTCTAACTTTATATGCAGTCTTAGCTTGTTTCTTCTTCTTCCGCTGTTGTTTCATTTTTCGTCCACTAAATTCGCCCATGTATTCACCGTACTCTTTCTATTGTTTTAAAGTATTTAAATATAAATGGTAGCCCCACGAGGATTCGAACCTCGGTCAATCGGTCTCTTCATCTTATATCAGAGCTTTGGTACAAGATACCAAAGCCGATCATACTTGGCCTCTGTACTATGGGGCTATACTTAATATTTATATTGTTACAATATTTAAGTAATATATACGTGATGGATATGACTGAAGTAGATCATAGAAAAATAGGTAAGCAATTAGATCTGTTTAGCATTAATGAGGATGCTGGACCAGGTCTACCTTTATTCCATCCAAAAGGAACAATAATATTAAATATTCTTCGAGATTTCTGGGAAGAAGAACATAAGAAAGCAGGCTATGTTTTTGTAAACACCCCAAATATTTATAAATCAAATACGTGGCAAATATCTGGGCATTGGGACTATTTTAAAGAAAATATGTTTATTACAAAAAAAGAAGATGAAGAATATGCTATTAAACCAATGAATTGTCCTGGCCATATGTTTATCTATAAATCAAGTAAAAAAAGCTATCGCGATTTACCAATTAGAATGGGAGAAATGGGAACTGTTTACCGAAATGAATTATCTGGAAACCTAACAGGATTATTTAGAGTTGTAAAAATAACACAAGATGATGCTCATATATTTTGTACTGAAAACCAAGTTGAATCTGAAATAATTAGAATAATAGATCTCACACTATCAATGTATAAAGTATTTGGTTTTAAAGATGTTAAAATTGAATTAAGCACAAAGCCCGAAAAAGCAGTTGGTTCAAATGAAATATGGGAAATGGCTGAAGGAATATTAAAAAAAGTTTTAGAAGAGAAAAAAATGAAATATGAATTAAATGAAGGCGATGGCGCATTTTATGGACCAAAAATTGATTTTCACATTAAAGATTCTACAGGTAAAACATGGCAATGTGGAACAATACAATTAGATTTTAATTTACCAGAAAGATTTAATTTAAAATATGCTGGTGAAGATAATACTGAACATCAACCAATTATGATACATCGAGTAATATATGGAGCATTAGAAAGATTTTTTGGTATTTTAATTGAACACTATAATGGTGACTTTCCAACATGGTTAGCACCAGTTCAAGTTAGGATACTTTCATTTACAGATAGAAACATAGAATATTCTAAAAAGATTTCAGAAGGATTGAAAAAATTCGGAATTCGTGTTGACGAAGATTATGAATCAAACACCATGTCATCTAAAGTAATGGACGCAGAATTACAAAAAATACCTTATATTATAACTTGCGGTGATAAGGAAGAAGAAAAAGAAACCTTGGCTATTAGAGGAAGAAATGGAAAAGTTAAATTCAATGTCAAACCAGAAGACTTTATTGAACAAATTCTAGAAGAAATTAAAGAGAAAAAATAATATTTTATAATTTTAATTAATGCGACTTATTCTTAGTTTTCCAAAAATAAAATAAAATCAATAAACCTACTATTGTTATTATATAAATTTCATATTGATTTAACAATTCAAAAAATGCTGTCCAACTTTCTCCTAATGATAAACCAACATAACAAAGAACACTATTCCATATAAGAGAACCTAAAAATGTATAAGTTATAAATTTTTTAATTTCCATTTTTGCTAATCCTGCTGGAATTGATATCACCGATCTAAAACCAGGAACAAATCTTAAAAGAAAAACCGTTATCTCTCCATGTTTTTTAAACCATTTTTCAGATTTAATAACATCTTGTTTTTTTATAAAAAGTTTCTTACCATGTTTTTCAATTATTCTTCTTCCTTTGAGTGCAAGCCAATAATATAGCATTGCTACTCCCATACTTCCAAGAGTTGAATATAGAACAACAGCTAAAAAATTAAATTTTTCAATATAAACAAGATAGCCTGCAAAAAGTAAAAGTGCTTCACTTGGAATTATAACTATTATCCCTTCTAAAAACATTAATGCAAATATTCCAAGATAACCAAATGAAAATATTATATCAAGTGTCCAAGTGATAATGCTATCTAGCATAAAAATAAATTAGAAAGTATAAGATAAAAAGATTATACATTTATCGTATTTTGATATAAGTGTTCTTTAACATTTCCAAATAAATTTTTTATTCCAATACCAGCACCAATTAGTTCAGCTCCAATAATACTTCCCACTGTGTAATAAAATCCTGGTCCACCTGTAACAGCTGTTTCTATCATATAATCTGAAGCAAAATATGTTATAGGTATAGCACAAATAGATGCTGCTACCAATCCTATATTTTTGGTACTATCTTTCATATAATTTCAACTCATAATCCTTTCCACATTGCATCAAACATTGGACCAAGTGTCTCTTTTGCTGCATGTGAAGATTGCGCCCAAAATGAAAGATCTTGTGTTGGATGTGTTTTCTTATCATCTGTTAATGAAAATACAACATGGTTTCCATCTACTATTGCAAATCTTCCTATTCCTGCTTTTCCAACATTTTTAATTTCAGCAAATTTACTTAATTCTTCATGTGCTTTTGCTGAATCTTTAGAATGTGATGCTGCTATTCTGATATTTACTCCTCTTGCTGCAGCTTTTCTTAAAATATCTGCATGATTACTATGTAACTCATTTAATCCTGAAGAAGTTGTCATAATTGAAACATCTAATTTTGCGTTTTTAAACATTGTTTCTAATTGACCGTGCATTGCATGTCGACCTTTTAAAGATCCAATCATTTCACCAGGTTCAACAAGTGACATACCATCTTTAAAAATCTTACTTAATTCTTTAATTACTGGAGATTTTTGGAATTCTGAAATTCTATCAGCCATACCATCTGCATCGGTTCTTATCTTTTTCTTAGCTCTTTCAAATGCTTCTGATGGATCAATAGCAACATATTTTAATGGTTTAGCATTTTGAACTATTACAAATCCTTTTTCAGATAATGTTTCTAAAACATCATATGTTCTAGAATGTGGTACTTTTGCTAAACTAGATAACTCACCCGCAGTTGATGTTCCTCTTGATAGTAATGATACCCATAATTTTCTCTCATAAAGGTTCAATCCTATCTGCTTCAATGCATCCATTGCTTTTTGTGTTGCTACCATTTTTTAATCACCACCGTATTATTATAATCTATATGGTCTTTTTAGGTTATTTAAGCTTTATTACTGATATGTAATAGACTTCTTTACCTGTACTATAGTGGTATACAAAGATATTTAAAGCTTTACTATGAGGTAGTTATAACACCACATGTCTACTTACCCACCAATTTGGGTTAAAATGTCATTAATCTTATCTTCTTTGAAACCTACCAGTGGTCTTAAAATCAATAAATCTGGTACACCTTTTAATTCCTGATAAGTTTGTTCCCCCATTCCGATTCCTGTTTCTTCAAAATCCTTAGGCATATGACTTTCTACTTCTAATTTAATTCCAATATGCCACTTTTCTAATTTCTTAAAAAGTGTTTTATTTGAACCGAGAACTGTTATTTGACATCCTCTTCTAGCTAATAGCCATGCTGCTATAAGATCTTGTTTATTTTCAAGATAACTAAATATTTTACCAGCGCTTCCTAAAGGTAAACCACCTATTCCTAAAATTTTTTCAGTAAAAACATAAGCTTTATTTTGTCTACACTCGATAAACAATTCTGAATCAGGATTACTAAGATTAGCTGGTGCATTTATAATATAGCCCACTTTTTGTGCAATATCCTGAGATGTAAATTTATGTGAACCTGCTCTTCTAGCTCGAATAGCAAATGTTCCTTTAGGTTTAAAAATTTTTTTAGAAAGTTCTTGTATGTCTTCAATATTAGCATTAGTTACATAACATGGTGATAAAGAAGTTATTCCAAAAACCATTTTTAATCTTTCTACTACTTTTTTATTATCTTTACTAAATATAAAAAATCGATTTCTTTCTCTTACTAATTTATAATCAATATCTTTCAAAGCAGCTTTCATATTTCGTATTAAAAGTTTTTCAAATATTGTAAGGACTTGATCTGATTTTAGAGCCTGTTCTCCTACTCTGATTAAAATACAGTCTGGTTTCATAGAAATAAATTATTTCTTTACATTTATAAGTTATTTAAATTGCTTAAATTACTTAAATTACTACGAAGTGTAAAATATTGTCTACCATCCAAATTCTTTATCGCAATAGAAATTTCATCTACATTGACTATTTCTGGATATTCGTCTGGAATATTACGTTTCTCATCTTTTAATGAATTGAATCCATTAAAAGCTTCTAAATATATTTTAGAATATGTCATCATGGCTTCTTTTGCTTCTGTTTTTTCCATCTCCTTCAATTCACTATTATATGTCATTAAAAGTTCTTCATGATCATCTGGGAATCCTCGACAAATTAAAAACCCTAACTCATCGTCTGAATAAGCCATGGAAGTATTATTCTTTAAAAATGTATATACGCTTAAAGCCTTATTTACCCTTTCATAATATTCATCTGGTTTTCTTTCATTAAAATCATTGATTGGTATTGGTGGTGTCATATTAATTATTACTACCGAAAAGTATATAAATTAATACTATCAGTAAATAACTAAGGTTTATATTCTTTTAAATATAACAGTGTTATATGAAAACACATTGTGAAATGGTTTCTCAAAATACCCTTCCAGCAATAAGAGCATTATTAGCAATGGAATTAATGGAAAAATATGAATTAACCCAAGGAAAAACTGCATTAAAATTAGGAGTTTCCCAAGCAGCTGTTTCACAATATACAAGAGCAAGAAGGGGATCTAAAACAAATGCTCTATTAAATGATGTTGAAATAAAAAAAGCAATCAAAACTTTAGCTGGAAGAATGGCATCAGGAGAAATTGAACATAGCACTGGTTCTGAAGAAATGTGCATTATTTGTAGACTAGTAAGAGAAAAGAAAATTATTTCTTAAACTTTTTTCCTCGCTCATAAATTAATTCTATTCCTTCACCTATTACTGTAAAGATAAATGAAAGTAGCACAGCTACACCAATGACTTCCATCATATCTTCGCCAGTTGTTAAATATACTGCAGTAACATCTTCTATAACTCCAAATGTTAACAGTATTAAGAAATACAGAATAAATCTAGTATATTTTTTCTTATGCTTTATTACATGTTTTTTTATGTGTTTATGAATCATGGTAATCACAATGGTGGGCGGAGGGAGATTTGAACTCCCGACCTCCTGCTTTTACGAAGGTTTGCCGCAAAAGAGACTAACGCCTCTTTATAAGACAGGCACGACTAACCAGGCTGCGCCACCCGCCCATAGATATAGAATAGTATAACATCTTTTAAATATATTGATTTTCTAGAAATCGTCTTCTTTGTTCTAATGTTGTTTTAGGTTTACAAAAACCAAACTTTTTCCAGATTAAATATTTAGTATAATGCTTTGGATTATTAAAACCTATTAATCCCATCCATCTCTCTAAATTTTCCCGACCATTAATATCTAATCTATAACACTTATGGATTTTACCGAGTCTTTTTCCAGAAGATTCTGTAAATGCTGTTTTAAAATTCATTTCATCTAAAATCTCTATTATATCTTTAACTAATTTCTTGCTTGCGAAAGAAGCTGAAATCGTAGGATAGTAATGCCTTTCATGTTTAGCACTCTTTGCTTTAAACATTAATGAAAAATCAGTATCTGCAAGTCCTCTGAGGAAAGCAAATTTTATATTTTTGTAAGATTTCTTAATTATATCTGGTACACAAATTGATTTTGCCTTTGATCCTGTTGGGATTCCAAAAGAAAGATAAAAGCGGTACAGTGCTTTTGAGCAAATGGTAAATCCAAATACATCTTTTCTTCCGCTAATCTTTATTGGCAAATTAAATAATTTCTGTTTTAATGGCATTATTCTTTTTAAATAATGTTCTTTATCTTCAACCGCATCTCCAAAACAACTAATAGCATATCCACCATTTTTATTTAGATACATGCTCCCGTCACCAATATGAATTCCAATATCTTCAGCTAAATCTTCTGTCATTTCTATTGGAATAACAATATCTTTCTTCTTGTCTTTAGAACTGTAATATCTCTTACAATTATCAAAACCGACTTGCATACTTACATTAGATAGTTAATTATATTTACTTATTCCAGAACTCAAAAAGAAGGGTAATCGGGCTGAGTTACGAGCCCATTGGTTACTATTAAGTAAGACTAGCATAATTTAAATGTCTTACTAACCATACTATTAGTATGAGACAATTCGAAATTTCGGTTGCAAATAAAATTGGATGTCTAGCTACAGTTACAGATGTACTAGCACAATCAAGAGTAAATATCAAAGCAATAGCTACAGATACTAAAGAAAGTGGTGGAGTAATTAAAATTGTTACAGATGATGAAGAAGTAACAAGAGATGCTCTAAAAGATGCTGGACTTGAGTTTAGAGAACATGAAATTGTTCTAGTACATTTATTAGATAAGCCAGGTGAAATAGCTAAAGTTGCTAGAGCAATGTCTAATCTAAATATTAATATTGAATCTGTTTTTTTAATGGATCGAGATCAAGGAACAGCACACGTTGCTTTCAAAGTTGATGATTTAATAAAAGCAAAAGAACTTCTAAAATAATTAACCAAATGTTGAAACCCAAGTTCCAAGATAATAAGTTATAATTATAACAAGTATTGCAATTGTTAAATGTTCTAAAACTGATTTGTATGATTTAATTTGATTTTTCTTAGAAATATAAAAACTAAAACCTACTATCAAAGAAAGGCCCCAGATAATACTTACAATAACTGCACCGACTAAAGATAATAAAAATACTGGAACAACAAATGATAATGCAACTATAAATTTTGTTACAAACGTAGAAATTGTAGATTCCCATATCTCTTTTTTAGCTATCCCATTTGATTCTTCTGAAATATGAATACCTAACGAGTCTGACAAAGCATCAGCTATAGCTATAACAAGAATGCCTCCAAGAACCGCGATTTTAGAATTAGTACCATAAGCTAGACCGACAATTATTCCAAGAGTTGTTATTATTCCTGATGTTAGTCCAAAACCAAATCCTTTTCTTATTGATTTTTTCATGCTAATACTTAATTGAACTTTCATAAATAGTTAAGCTTAAAAGGTTTCATTTGATACTAATCTTTATTAGGTGGCTACAATGAATCAAAATTCAAATCAACCAATTTATGTCTTACCAGAAGGTGCATTCAAATCAATGAATAGGGGTGCACAATATGCTAACATAGCAGCAGCTAAAGCAGTAGCAGATGCAGTAAGAACAACCCTTGGTCCAAAAGGTATGGATAAGATGATTGTAGATTCTATGGGTGATATTATAATAACTAATGATGGAGTTACAATTCTTGAAGAAATGCAAATTGAACATCCAGCAGCTAAAATGTTAGTCGAAGTAGCAAAAACTCAAGATGAAGAAGTTGGAGATGGAACAACTACAGCAGCAATAATAGCAGGTGAATTATTAAAAAAAGCTGAAGGTTTGCTAGATCAAAATATACATTCTACTGTAATAACAAAAGGATACAAATACGCAAAAATAAAAGCATTAGAAATTTTAAATGATATTTCAATAGATATTAATGTAGGAGATAAAGAAAATTTAACAAAAATTGCTATAACCGCAATGACTGGAAAAAGTTCTGAAAAAGCTTCAGACCATTTAGCAAATATCTCAGTTGAAGCAATAACAACTGTATCTGATTATGACCCAGAAAATATTAAAATCGAAAAGAAACAAGGTGGATCAATTGAAGATACAGAATTAATCATGGGCTTAATAATTGACAAAGAAGTTGTCCACCCAGGCATGCCAAAATCTGTTAAAGACGCAAAAATTGCATTAATTGATATTCCATTAGAAATGGATAAAACTGAAACTGAAGCAAGAATTCAAATAACAAGTCCAGAACAATTACAAAGTTTCTTAGACCAAGAAGATAAGATTTTGAAAGGAATGGTTGAAAAAGTTGCTAACAGTAATTGTACTGTTTTATTTTGTCAAAAAGGAATTGATGACATGGCACAACATTATTTAGCAAAAAAAGGAATTATGGTTTTACGAAGAGTAAAGAAATCTGATATGGAGAAATTAGCAAGAGCAACAGGTGGAAAAATTGCTATGAGTTTAAATGATTTATCTGAAAGTGATTTAGGATTTGCTGGATTAGTTGAAGAGAAAAAAGTTGCTGGCGAAGAAATGATATTTATTAGAGAATGTAAAGATCCAAAAGCTGTTTCAATTCTAATAAGAGGTGGGACAGAACATGTTGTTGAAGAAGTAGAAAGAGCAATGCAAGATGCAATAAGAGGAATCTCATCTGCATTAGAAATTGGGAAAATAGTTGCAGGAGGAGGTAGTCCAGAAGAAGCTGTTTCAAAAGGTCTTTTGAAATTTGCACAAAGTTATTCTGGAAGAGAACAATTAGCAATAGTTGCATTTGCAGAAGCAATGGAAATTATTCCACGAACACTTGCAGAAAATGCTGGATTAGATCCAATTGATATGTTAGTTCAATTACGATCAGCACATGATGAAGGAAAATCAACTTATGGTATTGATGTTTATACTGGAAAAATAGTAGACATGTTAGAAAAAGGTGTAATTGAACCTTTGAAAATCAAAACACAAGCAATTAAATCAGCTGGAGAAGTAGCAGAAATGATTTTAAGAATTGATGATATAATTGCAGGTGGTTCTTCAAAGCAACCACAAATGCCACAGGGTATGCCTCCAGGAATGGGTGGAATGGGAATGCCGGGTATGACGTAATTTTGATCTAAAACCTTATTTGAAATCCATTGATTTTTTATTCTTTTTTGTTTACTTTTTTTACTAATTTAATATAGTCTTTTACTAATAATTTATCTATTTTTTCTGGCTTAACTGCTTTTTCTGAAATCCACTGAAGTCCCCGTTTATCAGTTGGTTTGAAAGTTTTAGAAGATAACGTATATAGATAGATGTATTCTTGTTTTGGCCATCCTATATGTATAGTACCATATGTTTTACTCTTAGATGATTTGTTAAAAGATAAACTAGATTTGTAAACACCTCTACAACTTATTATGGCCATTGCAATTGCTATTTGTTTTTTCTTTGTTGCATATACAGCTGTATGTAAATTTTCTGATTTCTTTCCTAAATCTTTTGCTTTTTTCGGTATTAATTTATTTCCAATTAATTCCTTTGCACTTCCATGATATAAAAATTTAGGTTTTCTCATAATAATAATTATCTAGGTAATTTTATATAACCGTCTTTCTAATTAGTTCTTAGTGATTTAAATGAAAAAAGGAATATCAGCTGTGCTGGCAACGGTGTTGATTGTAGTTATAACAGTAGCTATAATTGGTCTTGCTTATGCATGGTCAGTAGATTTATTTGGAACAGTTAGTGATTCAACAGACGATCAGATTGGTGGACAATTAGAT
>JAHIEG010000018.1 GCA_018901655.1 Nanobdellota archaeon | reverse complement strand
TATAAGTTTCGCCCCCACTAATAGTATGTTGCTGACAATCAAATATTTTATTTGAAAATTGGGTTGGATTATTGATACATATTGCACCACTATAATCAATTATATCTGCATTCAAATAGACTGTGGAACGAGTATTATCATTAAGTGCATCTGTACAGTCGGTGCAACTATCGCAATAGAAAGCTGATCCATCGTCTGTATAAGCAAATCCACTGACAGACAACAATATCATTACAAATAAAACTAGCCCCAGCTTCCTCATAACTATAATTATACAAATATTCAATATAAAAGCCTAATAATAACAGCTTTAAACCACTCTATCCTAAACCTTATAAATTTCGATGTTAATACTGATTTTATGTACAATCCGGTTCATATTGAAAAAGAAGTCTTAAAGCTTTGGAAAGAAAAAGAGATATTTGAAACTCTCAAAAAGAAGAATCTTAAAGGTAAAAAGTTTAGATTCGTAGATGGACCAATAACTGCTAATAATCCAATGGGTGTTCATCATGCTTATGCGCGTACTCTAAAAGATCTTTATCAGCGATATAAGTCTTTACAGGGTTTTCACCAACGTTACCAAAATGGTTTTGACTGTCATGGTCTACCTGTTGAAGTAGAAGTAGAAAAAGAACTTGGACTTCATACAAAAAAAGATATTGAAAAATATGGAGTAGGAAAATTCATTAAAAAGTGTAAAGAAAGAATTGAAAAAATGTCGACTCTACAAAAACAAAGTTCAATAAGATTAGGACAGTGGATGAATTGGGATGATTCATATTATACTTACACTGATAATAATATTATTCATATATGGCATTTTCTTAAAAAATGTAATGATAAAGGTTGGTTATACAAAGGTCATAGAGTTCAACCGTGGTGTACTAGATGTGGAACATCCTTATCACAACATGAAGTTAGCCAGGGATATAAAGATTTAACACATACAGCTGTGTTTTTAAAATTCCCATTAGTTGGAAGAGAAAAAGAGTTTATATTAGTATGGACAACAACTCCTTGGACTTTAACTTCAAACGTCGCAGCAGCTGTTGGACCAGATGTAACTTATGTTAGAATAAAAGTTAGAGATGAAATTTATTATATTTCTAAAGCAACATCAACTTTTCTTGGTGGTAAAATAGTAGAAGAAATAAAGGGCAAAGATATGTTGAACTTAGAATATGAAGGTCCTTTTGATGAATTAGAAGCACAAGCTGGTATTATTCACAAAATAATTCCTTGGGACGCTGTTGGAGAAAGTGATGGAACCGGTATTGTTCACATCGCACCTGGATGTGGTGCTGAAGATTATGAGCTTGGAAAAGAGTTTAATCTAAAAGCAGTTGCACCTCTTGATGAAAATGGAGACTATGTTAAAGGATTTGGTTGGTTAGTTGGTAAAAATGTAAAAACTGTTCTTGAACCAATTTTAGAGGATTTAACTAAAAAAGACATGCTGTTAAAAAAAGAAAAAATAACTCATAGTTATCCAACCTGTTGGAGATGTAAAGAAGAATTAATATTTAGAATGACCGATGCTTGGTTTATTAAAACAGATGAGATTAGAAATGATATGATTGCAGAAGCTAAGAAAGTTTTCTGGTCTCCTGAACTTGGAGAAAAATTAATGATTGATTGGTTAAAGAATATGAATGATTGGAATATTTCTAGAAAACGTTATTGGGGACTACCTCTACCAATTTGGGAATGTGAATGTGGTAAAATAATTGTAGTTGGTTCAGACAAGGAGTTAAAAGTGTTAGCAACTTCTGGACTTGATAAATTAAAAGATTTACACAGGCCTGAAATAGATAATGTAATAATTAAATGTCCAGCTTGTAAAAAAGATGTAAAACGAATAGAAGAAGTTGGTGACTGTTGGTTAGATGCTGGTATTGTTCCATTCTCAACTTTAAACTATCTTGGTGATAAAAAAGTATGGAAAGAATGGTTCCCTGCAGAATTTATTACAGAAATGAGAGAACAGGTTAGACTTTGGTTTTACTCAATGTTATTCATGAGTGTAACTCTTGAAGAAAGAACACCATATGAAAAGGTTTTATTATTTGAAAAAGTTTATGATGAAAAAGGAGAAGAAATGCACAAGTCTGGTCAAAATGTTATATGGTTAGACGATGCTTTTGAAAAAATAGGAGCAGATGTAATGAGATGGTTATACGTAAGAACTAACTTAACACAAAATGTTATGTTTGGTTATTCTCCTGCTAAACTAATTAATCAAAAATTAAGCTATATGGTTGATATTTCTAATTACATTAAAAATAGTTTTGAAAAGAAAGAAAAAATTAAGATCAAAAATATAGAAGATAAATGGATAATCTCTAGATTAGAAAGTACAAAGAAAAAAGTTTATATTAATATGGAAGAATTAAAACCAAATGTTGCTGCAGGATATTTGGAAGATTTTATCATAAATGATTTTTCAAGAACTTACATTAAAATGATTAGAGAAAGAAGTAAAGAAAAAGGAAATGAAGTTGCAAACATAAATTATAATATCTTATTAGATGTTCTAAAACTAATGTCGCCTTTTACTCCATTTATTACAGAACATGTTTATCAGGACGTGTTTAAGCAACATGAAAAAGAAGAGAGCATACATCTATTTGACTGGCCTTATGCTAATGAAAAATTAATAGATACTAGTTTAGAAAATCAAATGTCTATAGTTCAGAAAATAATTGAAGCTGCTAATTATGATAGACATGATAAAAAAATAAGATTAAAATATATTTTACCTAAATTAATTGTTTCTGGAAATGACGAAGTAAAAGAAACTGTTAAAAATTTAAAAGATATTTTAAAAAGTATGACAAATGTTAAAGACGTTGTTTTTGAAGATAAGGAAATAAAATATTCTGTTAAAATTAATTATAAGGTAGCGGGAAAGAAATTTGGAAAAGACATTGGAAATCTAGATAATGCTCTAAAAGAAGTAGATGCAACTGGATTAAAAACAATGTTTAAAAAAGGCAGTGTTAAAATTGGAGATATTAAAATAGAAGAAGAAGATGTTCTATTTACAGTAGAAGAAGAGGAAGGCAAAGCATTCGATGGTGGAATTATTATTCTAGATACTAATGTTAATGATAAATTAAAACACGAATGGTTAGTTAGAGAACTAATAAGATCTGTACAAGAGACTAGAAAACAAATGGGACTTGAAGTTAAAAATAAAATAAAACTATACTTAGCAAAGGAATTTAAAGATTCAAAAGAGATAATTGAGAAAGGAACAGGAAGCAAAATCGTGTTTGAAGACAAGTTTGAACAATTCCTTGACTTTGAAGGAAAAAGATATGAATTCGGTGTTAAAAAATGAAAAGATTAATTAAATTAGCAGAACGAATTGAAGACAAAGAATTAAGAAAGAAAACTTTAGACTTATTAAAGGATCCACAAATATCAAACAAATCAATGAAATATCCAAGAGCGAAGTTAGAAACAGTACATTCTTGGGCTGGCGCACATCATGATTATGATGGCGGATTATTAGATCATATTTTAAGTGTAACTGAAATTTCTATTTCCATAGCTGAAACATTTAATAAAATATATAAGAAAAAAATAAATCTAGATCACGTAATCGCAGGTGCATTACTACATGACATAATGAAAGTATTTATGATAAAAAAAGGTGGAAAGGGTTTGACTGGAACCAAATTAGATCATGCTGTGTTTAGTGCAGCTGAATTATACTCTAGAGGATTCCCAGAAGAAGTTGTAGATATAGTTGCTTCCCATGGTGGAGAATCAGCACAACCAAACATACGAACAATAGAATCGTTTATAGTTTATCAAGCAGACGTAATTGACTCAGCTGGCGAATCATCGTTTATTCATCCTCAGGCTTCTCCGTTTCAGTTTATGTTAATGGGAGATGAAAAAGATGAAAGCTGAAGAGTTTTTAAAAAACATTTCTGGACGAATAGCAATATTTTTTCATAACGATAGTATTACTGGAGATAGTGAAATTATTGTAAATAAAGATAATCATTTAAAACTGACAACTATTGAAATGCTTTATGATGAATTAAAACAAGAATATAAAGAAATAAAAAGAGCAGATGGGAAAAAAATACTGATACCCAAAAACATGAAAATTTTTTCTATAAAAAATGGAAAAACTGAATTAGTTAAAATTAAGTCATTAGTAAAACATAAAACAAATAAAAGGATGTTCGAAATTAAATCAAAAATGGGAAAAATAAATTTAACAGAAGATCATTCTATTATGACACTTAAGAAATGTAAATTTGTTCCGGAAAAACCGGAAAATATAAAATATATTGCCTCGCCGATAAAATATAAATTCGGAACTCGAAATATGAGTGTAGATATACTTGAAAATAAAGATTATTTTAACAACCTTATTCTAACTGGAAATTTCAATTCCAAGATATATGATAAAGTTAGCAAGAAAGCAAATACATCTAAAATTCAGCTTAAAAAACATGGACTACCGATATGGCACTTAGAGAAAGATGAAATAAAAAAAATAAGGAAAAATATCAAATCCTTAAGAATCAGACAAAAGGGCCCAACAATACCTATAAATATAAAGATAGATAAAGATTTTATGAATTTTTTCGGACTCTGGGTTGCTGATGGATGTTCTGCAAAAGGTAAAAAATCTGAACTTATCAAAATTTCTTCATATCAGGATATAGAATGCAAAAAAATAATAGATAATATTGCAAATAGATTCAAATGTAGCGTATATGTTTCTGATGAAGGTGTGACAGCAAATTTGACATCTAATATTATATTTAATTTAATGAATTTTTTAGAATTTAGAGGCAAAGCAATGACTAAACGTGTTCCAAAGTGGGTATTTGGTCTGAAAGAGGAATTAATGGCAAGCTTTTTAAGTGGCTATTTTTCAGGAGATGGTACGGTTAGTAAAGGTGATATAAATGCCAGCAGTATATCTTATGATCTATTAAAAGATATGCAAACCCTTCTATTGTTCTTTGGTATAAGATCTTACATTAGAATGGATAAATCAAAAACAGGCTATCAAAGCAAAAATGAAATCTCTTGGAAACTATCGATAAATCATAGCCAATATAAACGAATATTTATAAATAAAATAAGATTCTTACAAGATAGAAAAAATAAAAAAATAAAATTATCAGAAAGAAGTCCGTCTCTTAATATGATTCCGTTAGAATTAGAAATAAAAGAAAAAATTAAGGGAAGATATAACAGAAATAGGAATTTTTCAAAACAATATTTGCAAAAACTAATTAAATTTCAGGATGATAATATAAAAAGTCTATTAAAGGAAGCCATTAATTTAGATGTACATTGGGAAATTCCTCAAATGAGAAATTTAGGAAAGAAAAATTTGGATGTCTATGATATAGAAACCGAAACTGGTAATTTTATAGCAAATAACATCGTACTTAAAAATTCTGATGGAGTTTGTTCTGCAGCAATGATGTTAAAATTTGTTAAAGAAGCTGATTTGTTTTCTGGTGATGTTCATTCTGATATTGCAAAAGGTTTTGCTGAAAAATATGATAGTATTATTTTTGTTGACTATCCAGTTGATCAATATTTAGACTATATGGAAACAATTAAACATAAAAAAGTTTTAGTTATAGATCATCATCCAATTACAAATGATTTAAACAAAATTGGCATTGTTCACATTAATCCTAGATTTAAAGATCCAAATATTTACAGATGTGCTTCTCAAGAAGTTTATGATATTCTTACAAATCTAGGTGTTGAAGATATTGAATGGATAATGAAAGTTGGAGCAGCTGGTGATAAAGCTATTGAAGGAACGAAAAAAGAACAAGAAGCAGCACTAACTATTGATGCATTCAAAACCTTTAGACGAGCGCAAAAACTTCCTAAATTAGTTAAATTTATTTTAGAATGTGATGATGTCGATGATTTAATTTATAGTGAATATAGAGATCTAAAATTAAAACTTGATGAAGAAGTTAAAAATGAAATAATAAGATTTGAAATGAAAGGATTAGACGAAATTAATATCTATGAAGTACAAAGTAAACATGGGATATTAGCAATTCTTTCAAACACGCTGTTTGATAAATATCCTGACAAGACGTTTATACTTTATAGAGAAAGAGATGGAAATTATAAATTTAGTGGAAGATCTAGAAATTATGATTTAGGTGAAATTTTCAGAAAAGCATCTGAAGGAATTGGTGGTGGAGGAGGACATCCTCAAGCTGCAGGAGCTTATACTAGAAGTCTTAATATATTTTTAAAACGTTTAGAAGAACTATTGATTTAACGATTTTGTCGTTCTTTTAATTTTATTTCAGAACGTTTAATCATTTCAGAATGTACTTGATATTGAATATAATTAAATATTTTATCTTCTTGTGGTCCATTAACATGTGAATATAAAGAACAAAGTGTTGGAGAATTTTCTTCTTCTTTAACAACCCCAAGTTCTAATGTCGTTATTGTATCATCTTTATTATAAATACTAGATTTTGCTGTACTGTCAATCTTTTCACCAATAGCTGGATTAATAAATAATTGAAATAGTAAACATGACCTTTTACATTTATCTGTATCTTCACAACTTACATAATGTCTGTCTGAAATTGTCATAACTTATTTATGCACCCAAAAGCTTAAATGCTTAACCCATCTTAGCCAGAACAAAACCGTGCTTATCTTCAAAAGGCTCTAACATTTTCCAATCAATAATCTTAAAACCAGCTTGTACAACCTTTTCAATCTCTTCTTTAACAACTTCTTTAGAACTTCTTGTTACATCAATACTTTGTGTTTTAATTGCTAACATTAAATAACCTTTTGGTTTAAGAAACTCTTTGCAATTTCGTATTGCAATCTCTGTCTGATCTCTCTGAGCTATGTCACAATAAACAACATCAACTTTCTCTATAACTGTATTTTTATAATCTTCTATCATTCTCGCATCAGCTAATATTGGAAGGATGTTTGATCTCTTTTCAACAACTGGTAATAAATCATTAAAACAACGATCTGAAAATTCAACTCCGTACAACATTCCAGTCGATCCAATTATGTCTGAAAGATAACTTGCTGTAAATCCATGTGCTATTCCAAGATAAAGTATAACAGATCCTTCTTTTATTGGAAATTCCTTTATTCCTTTTACAATTGCTGCTCCTGCTTTAGATCGATTTGGATCCCACTGTCTAAATTCCTTTCCTTCTACGGTTATTAAAAATTCACCAAATATTTTTAATCCTGGTGTAGAATTGACTGTAGCTAATTTATTATTAATTGAATAAATTCCTGGAAATATTTGTTTCATCTCATTCTCCTCTTAATTTCTTTAGAATGTCTTCTCTAGTTATCTTTGGATTTTTTGCATAAGCTGGATGCTCCGAATAGAGCAATTGTTTAGTTTTCTCATCATCTTTTGGATCAATTAAATCAACATAGTTTTTCAGGAATGATATTACCTTGTCTTCAACCAAATTCATTTTAACCATTTCCTGTTCCGACAAATGACTGTCAACGCCAATATATTCTATCTGATAATCTGCCCCAAGAATTTTATTAAAAACATATTCGGTTCTCTTTAAATGAAAATCGCTTGTAACAATAACCAATTTGTTCCAGTTTCTTGGTTTAAGATATTTTATTTTGGTAAAATATGCATTTCCAATTGTATCTTTTGACTGATCTTCAAGCAATAATTTATCTTCTGGTATATCATGTTCAATTGCATATTTTTTCATTGCTTCTGCTTCTGTTATAGGGGGTTTTTCTTTTGATAGAAATCCATATTTACCAGACATAATCAAATAAGAAGCTATATTTTCATTAAAAATCTCTATGCCTTTGTCAAGACGAAATTTCATAAAATCGTCAATAGAACCATCTTGTTTAACCTGACTTCCTAAAATTACAATCGCATCTAATACCATTAAATCTCCTTTAACTTGGCCTTATACTCACTTACCAATCTTTTAGAAATATCTTCCTTACTATAGAAATCTGCTCTTGCAGCTAAAGTTAACTTAGCTGATAAATACCTAGCAATCTTACCTTGTTTTTCTCTAGGTGCAGTTGAGATATCAGGATGTGTAAACAGTATACCAAATCTTGGAACAGACTTTTGATCACCTTTTAGATACTTGAATAAAGCTTTCTCTGCTCCAACAAGTTGTAATTTAGATGAAGGCATCTTTGCTAACTTTTCTAAAGATCCTGCATGTGATAATAATCTTGCAGCCAATACTGGTCCTAGTAAAGCATTAATGTTTGGAATTTCTTTTGGAACAACATCTTCTAAATAAGCAACTATTTTTTTCTTAAGTTTATACATATTTTTTGTCTGTTTTGCATATTCTTTTAAAATCTTTACATCTGACTCTTCTAGCTTCATTCCCATTGATTCATCAAACTCTGGGAAGTTCTCTCTAACTCCATATTCTTCAATAAACTCAGATAATTTTTCATGATCCTTAACCCTAAGTTCTGGGTAGTGTAATCCATACCATTCTCTAAGACGTTCAGACATATAGTTCAATAATTTATCTAAATCATTAAGTGCACAAACAGCTTGAATAATTAACTTATCCCTCTTTTCTTTAGCAGAAATTAATAGCTTTGTTCTTTCAACAGATATTTCAGACATAAGCTTATTCAATTCACCCTGATCTTCTACAAACTTAACTTCTAAAGCTATTTTTCGTATATTAGCATTAAGATAATCTGGTTCTTGGTATCCAACATCATATTTTGCTTTAAGTTCTTTATACTCTTCAGTAATTGTTATAGCATTTAACTTTTCAGCTATATCTTTAGCATTCTTTCTAAACAGCACTTTATCTATTATCTTATCATCTTCTATGACAAATACCCCTAAGATACAAGCTGATATATATTTTACCATATTCTCTTCACCAATAACTAAGTATTTATATATGTAAGTAAATAAAGGTTTTAAAGGTGATTAGATGGGAAGAATCAAAACTAGATGGATGAAAACAGTAGCAAATGAATTGGTAACCAGATATCCAAAAAAGTTCAATACTGATTTTGATAACAATAAAAAAGTTATAGATGAAATGAATCTTATTGCTGATAAGATTATTAGAAATAAAGTAGCAGGTTATATTGTTAAACTTGTTACTAAGGGCGCACAATAATTCTATCTAAAAATTTTAGAATAGTCGCCACATTTACCTCTACAGTACTTATCACAAATATTTTTGTAAACTATATTATTTCTAACAGGACATCCTTTTCCACTAATTTCGTATGGAACTTTATTAGTATCTTTACTATACACGGTTATTTTCTTCACACTTTCTTCTTTTGCTACACATTGTGATATAAGATGTTCAGCTTTTACAAGACCATCAAGATATTTTTTAATAGAGTGTTCATTATAATCAAAAACATTAGTTTTTGGAATTTTATTTTTCATATCAAGAACTGTAAAGTCTTCTTCACATAATTCAAAAAGTTTCTCCATATCATCTGTTTGATTTGTAACCTTCGTTTCTTCTACTTGACTCGTAACTTCCGTTTCTTCTATTTAATATGTAATCGTAAAACAAATAACATACAAAAGGATTTAAATGGTGCGGGAGGCAGGATTCGAACCTGCGAATGGACTAACCAACAGGATATCTTATCATAACACTAAGGTTTAATATTTAATATCCCTTATGCCACGGTCTTGAGTTTCGCAATCATTTCATATTAATAAAACGATTCCTGCGCCTTTGACCAGGCTGGGCGACTCCCGCTTAAGAAATAATAAGAGCACATAACTTAAAAACCTTTTCTAAGAAATCATTTATATTAAGAATACCTTATTATGGGTATGGTTTCAAGTCTATTACCATTTTTCATTATATTGTCAGTCGGTGTATTATCTTCAGAGATTTTCAGAAGATTTAATTTGCCATATGTTCTAGGTCTTATTTTTGCTGGAATAATAATTGGACCAGTATTCAACTTGCTTGAAGTTGACTCTACTATATTTTTGATAGGATCAATTGGTCTTATATTTCTAATGTTCATGACAGGTACTGAAATTAAAACTGAGAATATAAAAAAGTTTGGAAAAAGCATAGCTATTATTTCAATACTTGGTGGTATTATTCCATTTATTGCTGGATTTGCAATTGGTAGATTTTTCGATTATAGTATCTTAACATCAATATTTCTAGGAACGTGCTTTATTTCATCTTCAGTAGCAGTTGTTATTCCAACACTAAAAAAGAGAAAAATTATGAAAACAAAGATTGGGCAAACAATAATCTCAGCAACAATATTTAATGACATTGCAAGTTTGCTTATTCTTGCATTATTATTACAAAGTTTTGCAACCAAAACCATAATCCCTTTGCCAATCTACTTACCATCACTTATACTGATTTTAATTGGAATTAAATTTATTGTTACAAAAATAGAGAAAAAATATTATAGTAATAAAAAGGGTAAAGATCTGTTTGAAAGTGAATTAAGATTCATATTTGCAGTTTTAATTGCAACTGTTCTTTTGTTTGAAGTAATTGGAATGCATGCGATAATTGCTGGTTTTGTCATTGGAATAATACTCAGTGACAGTATAAGAGCTAAAACTGAAGAGAAAATACATACCATTAGTTATGGTTTTTTCATACCAACATTTTTCATAATTGTTGGAATGGAAACAGACATTTTTGTATTTGCTCATATTAACAACATTCTTCTAGCATTAGCAATAATTATTTCATTAATCACGACCAAATTAGCAAGCGGTTATATTGGTGGAAGACTTACAAACTTTTCTAAAAAAGATAGCTTATTAATTGGTGCAACAAGTATCCCGCAATTGTCAACAACTCTTGCAGCCGCTTATGCTGGTTTGACATTTGGTATAATTGACCAGGAAATAGTATCATCATTAATTATGCTTTCAATTGTAACTATCATAATATCGCCATTTTTAATTAATCGTATTTTGAATAAATAAAAAAGAAAAGAATCCATGTAACTATAAGTCACATGGTCTAATTGTCGCACGACCGTTTGCCTTGCATCTTACTTCTGCTGCTTTCATTATCTGTTCAACATGTTTATCTAAAGCTTTAATAAAATCTCCAGATGTTCTAAGTTTTGTTGCTTTTTTTACTGCGTTTTTTACTACTAATGACATATTTTCACCTCATTTAAAATAATGAACCTAATATATTTGATGCGTTTGGAATTATATATAACCATCCTCCTAGCTGTCCTACAAGATATACTAAATTAAGCATAAAGAAAAGCACTGACAGCATTCTAAGTCTTGGATTTTTTAACCATATGATATAAGCCAATGCACAAAAAGGTCCAATTAGTGCCCAAAGTAAAAGTACCTTTACTTCTCGATCTGAAAACACGCTAAAAAATTCATTAGTGGTTTTTTCAATCTTTTGTTCTTTTTTTCGTCTTTTGTAATCATATATCACAGGCTTATACTTAGTCGTTTCCTTCTTTATCTCTTTGGATGCATAAGTTTTAACCAAAAGCTTATTAGTTTTCTTAATAGGCTGTCTTGCCTTGACAACAATTCCATTATAGGTTGTTGGGTTTATCATTTTATCACCAAAAAAATAATTGGTAATTAAATAAATAACATTTCGTATATAAAAAGATGGTGCTCCCACTGGGATTTGAACCCAGGTCACGGGCTATCTTCGCCCGAGTTGTCGGTGTCCTTTTATATCATAGCCAAAGGCTCTACCCTTTCAAGTATAAGCTCGAATAGCCAATAAAAAAAATTAACTTTTTCTTATTTAAGGCCCGGATCCTTGACCGGTCTAGACGATGGGAGCACAGTTAACTTCTCTAATAAACTTACCCTGTCTTTATTTTTAAACCTATCTTTAAATGCTTTACTAAAATCATTAATATCTCTTTTTGGAGTCAGCCTCTTTTAAAACAAGGATTTACTTGTTTAATAAACTCATATTGTTGTTTTCTTCCACCAGTAATATAAAGACTATAATACGGTTTTCCAGTAGAGGTTGTTTCAGGACAAGTTAGTGTTGTTTTGAATGATAATTTTTCAATAATATTTTTACATAATAAAATTAATTCTTTATTAGTATTTCTTATTCTTAATTCGCAACATTTTGGACGGAATGTTCCTTCACTTTCATAAAAGCCTCTAATAAATGATTTCATATTTTCCTTATCACTATATATTATTTCATATAGCTTCTCAGAAGATAATTGTTTATACCAGTTGACAAAATTTTTACTATTTGCTTCAACAATATATTTTAGATTCCCATTTTTAGGTTTATATGTACACATATGTGGATTAAACCCAATTTTTCTTAAACTACTATTAAAGCTTAATGCAAATTCTTTAGATATAACACCGAGATTTACTTTAGAGTATAATGTTTTATTAAATCGATAATTGAAAACACTACCATCACCAGAAATAACACCTAAAATATATGATAATGTTGGTGTTTGGTTAAAATTTATCTTAGGCTCACGTGGTCGTATTGGAATATTATATTCAATAAGCCAATTTAGTATTGTTCTATGAGATACAGCAAACATTCTACCTAATTTATAGGATCCCAATTTTTTATAAGAATATAAATCAATTAATTTAGATTTTAAAGGTATTTTTCTTTCCCGTTTTTGTCTTAGTTTTTGTGCTTCAGAACAACTTCTGGCTTCTATTCCATTTATTTCAAACCAGTGCTGAACTGTATGTCTAGAAACATTAAATTCTGTAGCAATCTGTTTTTGAGTCAATTTTTTATAAATATATAACTCTTTTAATATCTCCTTTTTTATCATAGTTGACATAACTAATGTTTTTAGTATAAATGTCTATTTTTACTCTCTTAACTGTGTATAATTTTATTTCTTCTTGATTTTTCTCTTTCTTATTTCATATACTATTCTCTTTTGTGGCTCATAGTTATCTGGAATTATGTCCATCTTCTGGATTTTTAATAAAACCATTACTAAAACTGAAATGAAGATTGTTATTCCTATAGCAATAATATATTTGTAAATCAGTCCCTCACCAGGGGGTAAAAATATTTCTATAGTTTCCCTTAATACGTCTCTCCAATAAAGGGCCAAAAGAAATCCAAAACTTGATACAACCAATGTTATGATAACTTTCTTAAATTCCATATCTTCTGCATATTGTTCTAATTCTGACATAAATAGAATAAGTAATTTAGAGATATTTAATACTTGTGGTATTTGTTAATCTGATTAATTAACCAGATATATCCTTTTTTTACATACTTCTCTTTATCATCTTTTAATTGATTTGCAATTTCAAGTGCTTGAGTTTTAGATATCTTTCCTCTTCGAACTGGAAAAATCAATATTATTAACCCAAATCTTCTATCCCATAGATTCTTAGACTTAATTAGTTTTTTAGAATATGCCAAAGTTTCTTTTGGATTATCAATCCAATATATTTTTGTTTCGCCCATCAATAAATCAGCATTTGCCCAATTGTCTAAACTCGGCACCCAGGTCTTTACAGGTTTTTGAGCTTTTTTATCATCTATAACTGAACCAACAAAAATAGAGGCAATAATTCGCGGTTCAATGTTACCATCTTTCCAAAGATCTTTTGAAACTTTTAATAACTTGTTTTTATCTTTTTTTAATTCTTTTAGATAGGTTTTAGCAATTTTCCGAACTTCTGGATTTCTTGCTCCATAGGATTTCCCACCAGGAAAATATGAATCTATCATTTGCTTATGTCTCTTCTTGTCTTTAGAATTTGGATGAATATTGTTCTTAATTTCTCTAATTATCTCTTTTACTATTTCCATAATATCAACATAATGGCGGTGAGGGGGGGATTTGAACCCCCGTATCCCTAAGGAAACAGACTTAGCAGGCCTGCGCGCTACCAAGCTACGCGACCTCACCCAATTGGTTTAACTCACTAAACTTTATATATCAGTTTCGTTATTTAATATTATAAGTGTTATGAATTGGAGGGAATTTAATATGGCAATAACAGTAAAAAATGTTTCAGAAATGATGGGTAAAGATGTCTTTACAAACAAAGGTGTATTTTGTGGTAAAGTCTCAGATGTGGAAATAGACATGAATAAATACAGATTGAACTCTTTAGTAGTAGAAGCTTCTAGAGGATCATTCCTATCCAATATAGTTGGTGGAAAGAAAGGAGTAATTATTCCTTATCGACTTGTTGATAATGTAGGAGATGTAGTAATTATCAAACATGTAATACCTTCTGTACCTGAACCTGTTGAAGAAAGTGCAAACGAATCTGGAATAATTAGTTTTTAAGATAGTTTTTTAATTATTTAATCTATACGTTATATCACGTATTATTATATTCTCCGATAAACTTATATACTGTAAAGTAGTAAATATATTTATGATTAAACCATTAATTATGAAAGGTTGGGATAAAGATATTAAGAAAGCGTATGATGATTCTAAACTTCCATTAGTGACTATGAATATGACAAGAGAATGTAATTTTAGTTGTAATTATTGTCATACCGATGCTGGTAAAGCAGATGAAAATGAAGTTACTGGAAAAGAATGGGAAAAAGTTATAGACGAATCTACTGAACTTGGGGCTGATTTATTTTGGATAGGTGGGAGGGGAGAACCTTTACTTGATAAATCATTTAAAGAAGTAATTGGTCATATAAACGAAACTGGATCAACAACTATTCTAAATACTAATGGAACTTTGATAAATCATGAGATGGCAACATTTCTTTATAAAAATAATGTTTCTCCAGAAGTAAAAATAATAAGTTTTGATGAAAATGTATATGATTACATGGCTGGTGTTTCAGGAGCTATGCCTCTAATGAGAAAGGGTATAGATAATTTATTAGAAGCTGGTTATGGAGAAATAATTAATGAAACTAGTGATGCAAGGATAACAAGATTAAGTGGTATGATGCTGTTAACACGGTCAGCCTATGATTCAATCCCAGAAGTATTAGAATTTTGTAAAGAAAATAACATGGCTCCACTTATTAGTGATGTAATTGCTGCTGGAAGAGTTGTTAGTAATAGAAACTTAGAAGAATTACATGTATCACAAGAAGATGAAAAAAATCTTTTGAAAAAAGCGAATGAAATAATGGGTTATAAATTAGAAGAAGGATTCGATATTTGTTCTATACAATATGGGGTATTTATACAAAATAATGGAGATGTAATTGTAGATAGATATGGAATGAGCTGTGATGTTTGTGATTATCAGGGTAGAAGAACTATAGATAACATAAGAGAAAATGACATAAAAACTATCTGGAATAATATACTAAATGAAAGAGAAAGAAGTAAAGAAGAAATTGAAAAAGCATATCAAGATTTTGAATATAGTAATTGTTTTTCTAAGTGTCCAATGATGATACAATCACAAAAAGACTATTTTAAAATTTAATTATATAATAGGGTGGTTTTTTATTTCTTGATATTCTTAATTTATCTATGTCTTGGAAAGATTTATTGGAACGGGGCAGAGAAATAATTTTAGCTACAAGTTCTAAAAACGGAAGGCCCAATGCTGTAGTTGTTATATGTGAGGGTATTATAGATGATAAAATTCTGATAAATGTTTGTCAAATGAAAACTTCTTTGAATAATATTAAAGAAAATAATCAAGTATGTGTTGTAACAACAGGTAATGGTGAATATTATCGAATATCTGGAAACGCTATATTACATTCAAGCGGTAAGTATTTTGATATTGGGATTAAAAGCAATGATGAAACATATCCTGTTAAACACGTATTAACAATTGATGCTAAACATGTGTTTGATTTAGATAAGGCCAAAGTTATTCTTTAGTTTTTATTATCAGCGCTAGTGTTAGTATATCTATAGCTTGAATCCGTGCTTTCTTACAAACTTATCCTGCATAAACCAAGTAGAAAGATAATCTTCTTTACTCTCACTCTCTCTAAGAATTTTTGATTCGGCGCCAATTATCTCACATTCTAAATAGCATAGCTCTTCAAGGTTCTTAAGCATCAAATTTTCTTCTTCAAAGATATAAACGTTGAAATAAAACGATCTTTGGTGGATAGGGTGTATTCCAAACAATTTAATATCAGAACCTGGAAATAGTATACCAAATCCTATTGTTGGTACAGTATCCATTCGGCTCCGCAAAACCTCTATTGATGTTTCTATTTTATTTTCATCTACGGGATACTTATCTGTTCCAGAAACATAAATTTTCTTATTATCTACAAGTCTTCGTTCTGCTATCGTACCCTCATATTGCCCATTTAACATAACAATATTAGAATAGAAAAAGATTTAAACGTGAGTTTTGACTACCTCAGCCATAATAGAATATATCAATTTACCAGCAATCGATAAATAAATATCATTATCTTTTTCAACTGGCGTGAATTCGACAAAATCAACAGCTACAAGGTTTGGAGCTACTTCTTTTACTATATCCATAACCTCTCTAAACTCAAGCCCATCGGGTTCTGGATTTCCAACAGCTGGCAAAAGTTTTGGATCTAAAATATCAAAATCAATTGAAAGATAGACGTTTTTCAAATCCTTTACTTGATCTTTTGTAATAATCTTAACCTTTCCAGTGTTTAGATATTCTTGTTCAACTTTTGAAAACACCCTTGGACCAATTAGATAAACATTAAAACCAGCTTCAGCTAATCTCCTAGACACGCCATCGTGTCCATCTGAATCTTCACAGTCTGGATGTGCATCTAATATAAGCACATTTTGAGGTTTAATTTGCTTAACCCGATTAATAGTAATTTGATGATCTCCACCAAGAATAATTGGAAATTTATTTGTCTCTATTTTATCATCAACCCCAATATTTCCAATATCTTCTATAAAATACTCTGTAAGGTCAATTCCATCTATATGGGTCTCTAGTTTAGAAAATACCTCTCTTAGCATATTTGGTGCCTTTGAAGCGCCTTTTCTGAAGGTTTGGGATACGTCAACTGGTATTCCCATCAAAATAAATTCCATACTAATGTTTTAAGAATATAGAAATATAAACTGGTACTATGGGATTAAATCTATTCAAGAAAAAGAAGCCAAAACATGTTTCTAAACCAAAGAAAAAAACTGTTAAAAAGATTATTAAAAAGTCTGTGAAAAAGAAAACTGTTAAAAAAGCTGTTATAAAAAAAATAAGTAAAAAAAAGGCCAGTAATAAGAAAATAATTAAAAAAACTACTAATGTTCCCAAAAAGACTGTAAAAACTTCAAGACCAGTTAAAATTGAAAAGAAAGAAATAATAAAAACGCCGGAAATAAATAAAATGGATGACCAAAAAGCATTTGATCTTGTTCAAAAATCACGATTACCTGTTCTAAAAACAATATTTATTAAAAAAGAATCTGAACTAGATTTAATTAAAAAAATTGGATTTCCTTGTTACATGAAAGCATCAGGATCCAAAATAATACATAAAACTGAAATTGGTGGGGTAATAAAAGTTGAAGATCAGGAACAGGCGATTGAATCTTTCAAAACCTTAATGAAAATAAAAACATGTGAAAAAGTAATTGTTCAGGAATTTAAAAGTGGAATTGAATTGATTCTTGGAGCAAAATCTGATATACAGTTTGGCCATCTTATTTCAATTGGAATTGGTGGTATTTATACTGAAATATTAAGAGATGTTAGCTTTAGAATTTGTCCTATTGAAAAAGAAGATGCAAAGTCAATGGTTTTAGAATTAAAAGGTTATGAAATACTTGCTGGAGCGAGGGGACAAGAACCAATAAATCTTGATCAGCTTTATGATATCATCGGAAAGCTTTGTAGATTTGCAACAGCTAATAAAATTAAAGAAATGGACATTAACCCTATAATATGTAACAAAGACGGTTGTTATATTTCTGATATCAGAATAATTATTTAATTGGTGATGAAAACATGGTAAAGAAAAAGAAAGTATTAAAAAAACAGAAGAAAATGGCAAGCAAAAAAACAAGTAAGAAGAAAAAGAAGCGATAGTGTTCTAATTTCTTTTAAGCTGTTATATTCTACTAATTTTAGAAAGATTAAACGATTAATAGAAGAGTTTTAAATAAAATTATTTAATAGTTTGTATGATTATAGCTCTTTTTATTGTTCTAATATTTTCTTTTTGGATGCCAAATAAAATCTTGTGCCAAATCCATTCCAGTTACAATAAAACCATTTCCACAACCATCACATTGAAATTCTTCGTCTTCTGATTCACACATTTCCACACTTTCACAACCAGAACAAGATGGAAACTGATCATCCGCAATAAAATTTTTTGAAGTAGAGATTTTTTTCATAATAAAAATGAACAAGAGAACTATTTATACCTATTTTTTGATTACTTTTTTGTTTTCATTGAGTAAGAAATTTTTGGATATAAAATAAACATGAGAAAAAATTAAACTGTAAGATTAAATGTTGCTAACAAAGCTGCTGAAGCTGCAAAGCCTCCAAATAATATCCAACCGATATCAATTTGTGGTGGTTCCTGAACATGCTGTATATATTCCCCAGAAAAACTATTTAATATATTTGTATCAGAAAATCTTATTCTAACATAATCACCACTATTAAATTCCTTATCTAAAGCTGTTAAATTATGATTAACTGCATAAAATGGAATAGTAATATCAGGAGACACTACTGGAACATATCTATTATCAATTTGTATTTCTTTTGGATCAAGCGTTATTGTATAGCAATCATCAGATAAATTGGTTAAATTTCTTTGGTTTACATAATCATTGACTATATGTCCATCATATGTATGAAGTCCTTGATAATCTTCGGCATGTACATTATCGCTTAAAAGCATTGCTGCTCCTGCGCCTACAAGTGCTAACGGTATACCGATACCAATGGCTTTTGTCAATACAGGATGACTTTCTTTAAATGTTTTTTTATCTTCTATTGTTATTCCTCTAATCCCGCCACCAACACCAAACGGATCCATTATAAGTGCTTTTTCTTTGTTTAACCAATAACTAATGTCATCTGCGAATCTTTTATCACTTTCATGCATTTTCTGATTGCCAGAAACATGATCTAAAATTGGTCCAAGATTAACAATTGTACCATCTTCTTTTTTTTGATATAAATTTTCTCCTTCCAATTTAGAAATTATATCATTAAAAGTTTGATCGGTGGTCTCTTCATTATATGGGGTAATAAAATTTCTTCTAATGGAAAATTTAGAATTTTCTAACAAATCATTATTTTTATACAGCTCCATAATTTTTTGGTACTGATTATATTTTATTATTTTATTGCTCTGTACAATTAATTTATCTGTTTGCTCTATTAGATTTTCACTTTTGTCATACCGTTCAAACATAATAAATATTACTATCGAAAAGTATTTAAATTGATAAATCTAAGATATTAAAAATATAAGAAAAAAGTAAATAAAATTTATTTCTTCATTGAAACTAACAATCCTTTTAAGATTGCTAATATACCTAATAAACCAAATATTTCCATCCATCCATATTCTAGGTATAACATTGCTGATATCAGTAATAAGACAAATCCAATACTCATTTTCTTATGTCCGTATCCTGAACAACAATTACATATATTTGATTTTGTTGCTCTTGCAACTTTTTTTCTTGCCATAATATCACCTAATTAGAATTATACTACACCGAATATAAAGATAATTTTCTATCTTAAAAAATCCAATTAAAATTATATCAAAAAAACTGGTTGGTAAGATAATACATTATTTTCCTAAATGTTCAATTAACTGTAGTCAAAGTTTTAGCCGATCTAAAAGTTAATGATATTATTGTATAAAAAAGAAGAACAGAAGATTGAACAAATAATAGAATCAATGCAATCTAAACAACAAAATATAGAAATTATTAAAACTAAAACAAAGGTTGGATTTAGAATAAAAGGAGAAGTAATGGAAGGTTCTATATATTTAGGGCTTAGAGAAACAAATAAATACTATGTATGTTATATAGTGACATGGTAATTTTTGATGAATTCTTTAAACCAGAATCTATAGCTGTTATCGGTGCTAGTGGAAATCCAGGAAAAATTGGATATATTATTTTTGAAAATATCAAACATAGTTTTAAAGGAGAAATATACCCTATAAACCCTAATATTACAGAAATACTCGGTTTAAAGGCCTATGGTTCTGTAAAAGATGTTGAGGGTAACATTGACCTAGCTATAATAGCTGTACCGGCAAAAAGTGTAAAAGAAGTAGTTAATGATTGTATTAAAAAGAAAATAAAGGGTGTTATCATAATATCTGCTGGTTTTAGCGAGATAGGAGAAAAAGGACGTGAAAAAGAGCTTGAAAAGCTTAAAACAAAGATTAGAATCATTGGACCAAATTGTATAGGTGTACATGTACCAAATCGTCTTGATATGTTGTTTTTAGATAAAAAGAAGCTTAAAAGGCCTCCTGATGGTTCTATTGGTATCATAACCGACTCTGGTGCAGTAGGTGCAGTACTTATGGATATGGCTGCTAATGAAGGAGTTGGTATTTCTAAATTTGCGAGTATTGGAAACAAAATAGATGTAGATGAAGTAGATCTAATGTATTATTTTGGTAAAGATGTTAACACAAGATGTATTGTAATATATTTAGAATCAACTGAAAGAGGAATAGAAATGATTAAAATTGCTAAAAAAATAACTAAACCAATTGTAGTATTTAAGGCAGGTAAAACAAAAGATGGAGCAGAGGCAGTTGCATCACATACTGGAGCAATGGCTGGAAAAGGAAATGTATATTCAAGTGCATTTAGACAAGGTGGAATTGTTGAAGCTGAAACACTTGAAGATATTTTTGATTATTCTAAAGTTCTTTCAACACAGCCCGAGTTAAAAGGAAAGAGAATAGCTGTTATTACCGATGGTGGTGGATTTGGTATTATGACTGTTGATGCTTTAATAAAATATGGTTTTGAAGTTAATGATTTCTCTCTTAATGTCCAAAAGAAATTAAAAAGAATATTACCAGAATATGGAATATTCAAAAATCCAGTTGATTTAACTGGAAGTGTTAATGCTGAAATGTACCAAAAGGCTTTAGATATTTTAATGAAAGATGAAGAAATTGATGGTATTGTTTGTATAACACTATTCCAATTACCTGGACTTGAAGACGGTGTAATTGAAGCATTAAGAGATGCAAAAATGCATGGAAAACCATTTGTTGTATGTTCAGCAGGTGGACAATATACACTTGAAAGAGTTAGAAAATTAGAAAAATTTGGCGTACCTGTTTATCCAAGTCCTGAAAGAGCTGCAAGAGCAATGAATTGTTTAATTAGTTATCAAGAACTTAATAAGTAACTGCTTTTCTTTCCCAAACATAATTTGGTATTTCATTATAAATTTGTTCTATTTTTTCTTGTTCTGGTATTTCTTCAACTTCATCCTTATCTATAGCATGTATTACATCCTTTCTAAGTACCCACCAAGTTGTTCTCCAATCTGTTACTTTATTCTGTATTTTTCCATAATCTGTAGACGATTTGACTAAACCAATATCTTCTAATTTGAAAAATGTTTTTCTTGTTTCTTTATCCAAATGAAAATCCATTGTTCTTGACGAATAGCCTAAATGATTGATCACATCTAATACCATATTATTAACATTATCTTTTATGTTTTTATCGCCATTACAGCTTTTTAATATAGAAAGAGTTAATTGTTCTACTGTAACAGGTGGTAATGATTCATATGACTCAACGTGAGTTGGTTCTGTAGTATAATTCATTATACACTTAACATTTTGTTCATACGTTCTTGGAATATCTGATTTAAACCCTTTCATAAATTTATTACTACCCTAAGGTATTTAAAACTAACACCTTACTGCCTAAGTGGGTAACATCTCTTTATTCGGTTTTAATTGTTCTAATCTTGTATGAAGCAAAAAATATTGATAGCAAGCGGTGTTCTAATAGTATTGCTAGGAGCTGGAATAGGAACAGCTGTATTCACATCATATGGTCAGATTACAGGTTATACAACTGTTGATCAAGCTCTGACATTAGACATAATGGGATCATCAAACGATATTAATTACACAATTAATGTAAAACAGGGGGAAATTGGCTATTCCCCAAGAATCAAATTAGTTAACTCAGGATCTTCAGCTATACCAGTTAACTTTACAAACAATATAATCAGTGGTGGAACTTCAAACGATGTTACAATGGTAATGGTAAACGAAGGAAAGAACATAACTTTAGATAATCCAGTTACTGTTCCTGCTGAAGATGCATATGTGTATATCAAATATGACTTTGATCCTGCAGCAAATGTTGGAAACTATGTCTTTGAATTAAACGCAATACCAGTTTAAAATTTTCATTTTGTTCTAATTTTTTAACTTCCTGTAGAGGTATAGTTCTTTAAACCAAAGTTCCATACCCGACTTGCAATAAAAAATAATATGATTGCAACTACTGGTGTAAGATAAGCTGCATTCAACCAAAGTCCTTGACCAATAAATATTTGTGCAGGATAATAACCAATAAACGCGACTGGAACGATTAGTGATATGAAGAATACTGTTACTGGACTAAAAATATCTATTGGGTATTCTGTAAATTTGGTTAACGCGAAAAATATGTCAGCTACTGGATGTGCTTTTACAACCCAAAAACATAATGTTGACATTATAATATGCATTGATATTAAAATCAAAGCTGCACTGACTAATAAAATTGCATAAAGACCCAAACTAAATATTGTCCAACTTATTCCTATCATATTAGATGCAACTGTTAACACAGCTATTCCAACAACAAGGTCTCCAAAACCATCTGTATCAATTCCACCATAAATTAATAAATGCTGTAATATTGATATCGGTTTTAATAGCATTCTATCCAAACCGCCATTTTGTACCAGATCCTCAACCCACCAAACACTAACACCTGGAACAAAAGCATGTGAAATACCAAATGCTGTTGAAATTGTTCCAAAAATAAATAATACCTGTCCAAGTGTCCAACCGTTTAATGATGGTATGTTTGCAAATATTACCCAGAAAAATATTAATGATGCTAAGTTTGTAAAAGCAATTGCTATAAAACCTATAACTGCATCTAAACGATATTCAAGTATTTCCTTCATGTGCACTTTCGCATATTCTAAATATAGTTTAAGTAATCTCATCTAACCACCTTGAATAAACATCTTTTTTTCTGCTCTTTTCCAAACAATAAATGTAAATGATGTTAACAGTATTAACCAAAAACCTTGTAACAATAATGATGATATTATATCTGTGCTAGCAATACTTCCTAAATAAATTGAAGCTGGTATATGGAACATTGCTATAAATGGTAACATATTTGCTATTTCTACAAACCATTCTGGAAACATAATAAGTGGTAATAATGATCCAGAAAAAATACTTACTATAACTGTTCTAGATAACCTCACACCCCAAATATTTCCTTTTGTCCAAAATGTCATCAAACCTGTTAAAAATACTAAATTATAATTAATTAAATAACCTAATCCTAAACTCAATAAAAATATCCACGAAACCGGAATTGAAATTTTAATAATAAAAAATGCTACTATCAATAATGGTATCAGTCTTGTAAATATCTGTGACGTCTTTCCAGCAATTGTTCTAGTAAAACATACAAGTGGATAAGAAACTGGTTTAATAAGATATGTTGCAATTTTTCCAGACCTCACTTCTCTTTCTATTTCATGTTCTTGAAATGTTGCTAAAACCATATTAAATATTACTGACAATGTCATGTATGTCATCATTTCTGGAAATGCAAAGCCACCTATTGATGTTGTTCCTGCTGAAGCATAAATTGCTTTCCAAATATACCAAATAATAAATAAACTTATTCCGCTTGCAATAACTTGAACAAAAGAACTAAACCTATATATAAAAGATTCCTTAATTCTACTTATAAAAATTCCATAATATCTGGAAAACACTATAACTCACCTTTATAGATTCTTCTAATAACCTCTTCAATTGATGGTTGCTCAATTGTTACATCAGAAATTTTATATTTTGTTAACATTTCTCTAACTATATCTGAAACACAGTGCTTTCGTATATCAACTGATAAAAGTATTCTATCTCCTTCTCGACCAATAATTTTTATTCCACTTCTTGTCTTAATTTTTGAAGGCTTACCTATGAAATCAATTATTAATGTTCTTTCTTTTGAAACTTTTCCTCTCAACTCACTTGTAGGCGTATCAATAATAACTTTACCATGATCAATAATTATTGTTCTTGGACAAAGTTCTTCAATATCTCCCATGTCATGTGTTGTTAAAATAACTGTAACGCCTTGTTCATTTACATGTTTTAAAAATTGTCTTAAATTGTGTTTTGCTTCTACATCTAAACCAATTGTTGGCTCGTCTAAGAAAATTACTTTTGGATTATGTAATAAAGAAGCTGCCACATCACATCTCATTCTTTCACCAAGCGAAAGCTTTCTAACTGGCTTCATCATATATTTATCAATTTCTAATATCTTATTGAATATTTTCATATTTTTTTGAAAATCTTTTTCTGGAATTTTGTAAATATGTTTTAACATATTAAATGATTCCTTTACTGGAAGATCCCACCAAAGTTGTGTTCTCTGTCCAAATACTACTCCAATATTTTGTGTGTATTTTCTTCTACTTTCGTACGGAACTAGACCCATAACTTTTACTTTTCCAGAACTTGGTGTAAGTATTCCTGTTAATATTTTAGCTAGAGTAGATTTTCCAGCACCATTTGGTCCAACTATTCCTACAAATTCACCTTCTCTAATATCAAATGTTACATTTTTTAATGCTCTAACAATCTTATAGTCACGACTAACAAGAGTCTTGAAAAATGCAAATCTTCCTTTTCCTCTTTTCAAAATTCTATAATCTTTACTTAATCTTCTTGATTCAATTATATTTCCCATATTAACGCCTAACTTAACTTGATTTACGCTCAATTTAAATATATTCCTATCAATATTATATTATGACAATCTGTACTGTTTGTGGCAGTAGGAATATACAATGTCTTAATTCTAGAAAACCTCCTAAAATTGATACTATAGCAATGGGTAGATGTTATTGTCTTAATTGTGAAAAAGAATTTCATGTTTAAATTATTTTATTTGATATATCCTTAATCTTAATCCGTTCTTGTTTCATAGAATCTCTATAACGAATCGTAACTGTCTCATCTTCTAAAGTTTGATGATCAACTGTTATACAAAACGGTGTTCCAATCTCATCCATTCGTCTATAACGTCTTCGTATTTGTCAGGTTCAGAGATTCTGCGCCTTATTTCGTTTTCAGTTTCTTCCCAAGGAATAACTATCACCTGATTTTCTGTAGAACTTGGTGTGTTAATAAAGATTTTTTAGTGTAGTTATTTTTTGAGAAATTGGAAGATTTTATATAGTTTTTATTTTCTCGTTTTGAAAATTATACTCGGGCCAATTAATTTTGAAAGTTCCTTTGGGAAATCTTCCCATTTCACGCTACCGTCTTTCAAAGAAACAGGTTCAATTATCTTCTCAACATAAAACCCAGCATCTATCAGAGCATTATAGATATCGCTTACCTTTACATGAAATCCGACAAACTTATGTTTGCTGCCATCTTGCCAAACGTCAATATTTTCATATCTTCCAGTTTTGAAGTAGCTGTATTTTATTTTATGAGTTTTGCTGTCCATGATTTCATAGAAAGGGTGTGGCATACTAAATATGAATATTCCATTAGGTTTAATTATTTTGTAAACTTCTTTGAATAATTTATTAAGATTTGGAGAATACTGAAAAGCCCATGAAGAAACAGCAATATCAAAACTGTTCTTCTTAAATCTGCTCAAATCTTGAAAACTTCCTTTTAAAAAATTAACATTAACTTTTTCTATTTTTGCTAGATTTTTAGCATAATCTAATTCTTTTTCAGATAGGTCAATGCCAGTACAATTAGCACCTTTCTTTGCAAGGAATATACTAATTTGCCCACCCCCGCATCCAACCTCAATTATTTTCTTACCTTTAACATTCGTAAGCAATTTTAGCTTATTATCATATGGAGTATGTACACCCCAATTTATTGTTTTAGTAGAAATCTTTGCATCTCTTTGGAAACCGCTAGCATTATCATTCCACCATTTTTCTATGTCTTTTTCTGATCTTTTCATATCAATCATTTGTTTCTGGCAATTTGA
Source organism: Nanobdellota archaeon (assembly GCA_018901655.1). Taxonomy (GTDB): domain Archaea; phylum Aenigmatarchaeota; class Aenigmatarchaeia; order Aenigmatarchaeales; family Aenigmatarchaeaceae; genus JAHIEG01. Next base: position 903 of record JAHIEG010000018.1, on the reverse strand, counting down.
ATGTTATGCCTTTTTCTATTAATCTTTCAATTATCGCAAAGAATATCTTATTAGATAATTCTCTATTCGTGAATGCATTATCATGCATCATTATTATTTCATTTGAATCCGGATAGTTAAGGCCTCTACATTCTTCAGGAACATCTTCTTCTATTCTTTCCATTACTTTTTCTAAACTATCTATACCATGAGTTGGTTCATCTTGAAACGGAGAATAGTCGTGTGTGTCATATGTTGGCTGAACATCTACATCTTTTAGAAGCCCTGCATCTAAAAACCATCTGTATGTGATTCCTTCAAACTTTGGCTGGACATATCCTAGTCTTTTAAGAAAGTCTTGTATTGCTTGAATGTGCTCTTTCCTGTCTTCGGGCCAACCCTGTTCAACAACTGAACCAGCTCCCTTATCTAAGTATGGGAATCTGAAAACTTTAATTGGTCTCTTTATTTCGGACATTTCGTATATACTGTCAATTAATTCATCTGTTTTCTTTATTTGTTCAAAACACTCTTCTAAAGATAATTTTGAAAAATGTGGGTGATCGAAAGCATGATTGCCAATTATGTGTCCTTTTCTGATAGCATAAATTACAGCTTCTTGATTAGCTTTATTGCTCAACAGTTCGCCCCTACAGAACCATATTGCTTTAATCCCTTTAGATTCCAAGAAATCAACTTTCATTTTCATATCTTCTGATGGTGCGTCATCAATTGTAAGGTAAGCGATCTTTTTGACCATAGATATAATTACACTGCTTATTATATAAACCCCTGTGCATCCACTAGTCAGAGACTAGTGGTATTTCTGTGAAGAGATATAGACTGATATTAGTTCATGGTTCTGGCCCACTGAATCAAAAAATACAACAGGGCTCCAGAGGCCAGAACCCCAGAAGAATTTCC